>CACYHL010000123.1 GCA_902774205.1 uncultured Bacteroidota bacterium
CAGCGGCGGCAACTTCACGCCGATAGGCACTGGCGGTAGTAAATATTTCAGCGGCACCTACGATGGCGGTGGCAAGAATATCAGCGGCCTCACTGTCAACGGCAGCCCTGTTGACGACAACCGTGTTTACCGCCTTGTCACCCTTGATTTCGTTCAGACTGGCGGCGACAACATACTCACTGGCGTTGAGTTTGAGAGTGTTACGCCAACAGGAACTCTTGAGAGAGACCTTTTTATCAACTATATTAGAAATTTGGGCACACCTGTCACAAGTGATTTGGACGACAGGGTTGTTATCGAGTAAAAAATTTTGGTTATGAATATAAGACGACTTTTCTTGGTTATTTTTTGCGCGTTGCAGGTGATAGCCGTGAGCGCGCAGGAGAAGCATTTCTCGCTGACTATTCTGCATACCAACGACACCCACAGCCAGCTTGAGCCGTGCAGCTACAAGCAGTGGACCGATGTCGGCGGTGTGCTCCGCCGCAGCGCTTTCATTGACGAGGTGCGCGCCACCGACAGCTGCGTGCTGTTAGTTGATGCCGGCGACTTCTCGCAAGGGACCCCATACTTCAACATGTTCAAAGGCCGCGCCGAGGTCGCTCTGATGAACATCTTGGGCTATGATGCCTCAACCCTCGGCAACCATGAGTTCGACAACGGGCTCGACACACTCGCCGCAAGACTGAAAGAGGCAAAGTTCACGGTTGTGTGCGCAAATTACAAGTTCAAAAGCAAGGCTCTTCAAAAATATGTGAAGCCCTATACCGTCATTGAAAAGTGCGGCATCCGCATAGGCATTTTCGGACTTTCGCCAGATGTCACAGGGCTCGTATCCGCTTCTGTTACAAATGGCGCGTATTATCAGGACCCAATAAAATCGGCGCGCTACGCAATAAAACAGCTGAAAAAGCAAAAGTGCGACATGATCATCTGCCTTTCCCATCTTGGCTATTTTTCAGAAAAACCGACACAGACCATTTGCGACAAAGAGCTTGCCAAGCAGTTAGGCGATGACATTGACATTATCATCGGCGGCCACACACATTCATTGCTTGAAAAAGCAGACTTCGTAAACGGCACCCCGATTGTGCAGACGGGCTGCAAAGGAATAAATATCGGCAAAATAAAATTCGCTAAATAATACATATTATAGTATGTTGTTCAAAGATGTCTTGGTTGATGAAACGCTTAAGAGCCAGCTCATAAACTTGGTGAAAGAGAACCGTGTGAGCCATGCGCAGCTGTTTCTTGGCGGAGCGGGAACGCACAAATTCGCGTTGGCGGTGGCGTTTGCCCAGTACCTCTGCTGCGAGCATCCAAGCGACACCGACTCTTGCGGCGAGTGCCCCTCATGCAAGAAGTTCGCAAAACTGTCGCACCCCGACCTGCACCTCATCTTCCCGAACTGCAACACACAGGAGGTGAAGAAGGACAGCGAGTCGAAACTGCATATCCGCGCATTCACCGATTTTGTCATGCAGAACAACTACCACCTTGACTATGCCAAATGGCTTGACATTCTCGGTGGCGCGAACAAACAACTGACTATCAACATCCGCGACTGTGCGAGCATAATCAACCAGAACAGCATACGCTCATACGAGGGCGGTTACAAGATTTACATTCTCTGGCGGGTCGACAAACTCTATTACGACGCGGCTCCGAAACTCCTGAAAACCCTTGAGGAACCAGAGAACAAGACTCTCTTCATACTTTTGGCTGACAGCGCCGACACAATCCTTCAGACCATTTTGTCGCGCACACAGTTGGTGAAAATCCCTGCCATGCGCCCCGAAATAATCTCACGCGAGCTCGTCGCCAACTACGGCGCTTCGCAGGAGACCGCCGACGACATCGCCAATATCGCCGAAGGCAGTTTCATCAAAGCGTTGGAACTTTTCGAAAACAACGGCGAGGTGCATGAGATGCTGACAATATTCGAGTTCATTCTGACAAGCGCGATTGCGAACAAGATGGGCGACCTCGGCAAAATGCAGTTCTCAGAACTTCGCGCAAAAATAGAGACGTTGGCGAAAACCGACCGCGAAAAACAGGTGATGTTCTTTACTTACATGACCAGAATGTTCCGTAATCTGCTGATGCTCAACACCAACAATGCGGCTATCATCAAGGCGACCGCCGAGGAGAGGGCTTTCGCCGAGTTCTTCAAGAAATACATAACTCTGAAAAACATCACCCCGATTTTGGACGAGTGCAACAAGGCAATCTTCCATATCATAAGAAACGGAAACTCAACACTTATATTCACAGATTTCTATCTTAAATTATCTGCTATTTTATAACTTCTTAAAAACAATTTACAGTAATGTCTGAATACAACACTTCGCGTAACAAGCTCATAATCAGGGAATACGGGCGCAATGTACAGCAGATGGTCGAGAAACTTCTTCTTGTTGAAGACTATCAAAAGCGGACCGAAGGGGCAAAGGCGGTCGTTAAGGCGATGGCACAGCTGAGTCCAGAGCCGAAAGGGAGCCGCCAGAGTAGCACATTGGACTATTGGCACAAACTTTGGGATCATTTATTCATAATTTCTGACTACCGCCTTGACGTGGACGCGCCGTTCCCGAAACCGGTGCGGCAGGAGAAGGTCATCGAGGTGCCCGAAAACCACTACCGTAAGGATAAGATTGAAAACCGAGTTTACGGGCGCAACATGGCGCAAGTCATCAAGACTGTCGCAGACTATCCCGACTCACCGCAGAAAAAGATGCTCACCCGCTCTATCGCCAACTATCTGAAAAAACTATATCTCATCTGGAACCGCGACTCTGTTGACGACCAGCTGATTTTCCAGCAGCTGCGCGAGATGTCGGGCGGAAAACTTGTGGTTGAAGAGGACTTCAAATTGGCTAATACAAGAGATATTCTAATCCAAAACCAGACGAAAAAGACAAACGGAAAGAATAACTCCAAACGTAAGAAAAGAAAGAAGAACAAACAACAATAGACAATGAATCTTATTGAAGTTCAGAATGTTACAAAAAGATACACGAATCATCTCGCTTTAGATGATGTTTCGCTGTGCATTCCGCAGGGGCGAATATTCGGGTTGCTCGGTCCTAACGGGGCGGGCAAAACCACGCTCATCCGTATTCTGAACCAGATAATCATGCCGGATTCGGGGACCGTGCTGTTCAACAACCGGCCGCTTGCCCCGAAAGATGTTGAGAATATCGGCTATCTGCCCGAAGAACGCGGACTTTACAAGAAAATGCGTGTTGGCGAGCAGGCGCTCTACCTCGCACGCCTCAAAGGTGTCTCTAAAAATGACGCTTTGGCACGCCTCCGCAATTGGTTCGAGAAATTTGGAATCGACAACTGGTGGAACCGTAATGTTGAGGAGCTTTCAAAGGGAATGCAGCAGAAAATACAGTTCATCGTCACGCTGATTCACCAGCCGGAACTCTACATTTTCGACGAGCCGTTCAGCGGGTTCGACCCTGTGAACAGCCGTATGCTCAAAGAGGAAATTCTGGAACTGAAAAAACAGGGCGCGACTATTGTATTGTCAACGCATAATATGACATCGGTGGAGGAGATTTGCGATGACATTGTACTTATTGACCATGCACGCAAGATTTTGAGCGGTAGCGTGCCTGTGGTGCGCCGGCAGTTCAGAAAACATCTTTTCCGTTTAGAACTTGCCAATCTTGATGTGGCGTATAAAGAGACTTTGCCCGATGGCATACAAATATTGTCTGTCGCCCAGAAGGATGCCCAAACTGCTATGACTATAAAAATGCCAGAAACCGATAATGCCAATGATTTGCTGGCTTTTTTTATGAACTTTTCTGAGATACAGTCTTTTAATGAAATATTGCCGTCAATGGACGAAATTTTTATAGAGAATGTGAAATGAAAAAGACACTGCTAATAATTTCTCGCGAGTATTTTGTCAGGGTTCGGAAAAAATCGTTCCTGCTGATGACTTTGCTCGGTCCGCTGCTTCTCGCCGCTTTCATCGTCCTGCCTGTTTATATCAACATTCAGGCCGAAAGGAATATGTCGATTCTGGTCGTTGATGATAATGATTTCTACATTAACCGTTTTGAGGATTCAAAGAAACTCACTTTTTCATACAGGTCTGGTAATATTGACGAATTGAAGACCTTATGCGTTGATTCCGAGTACGATGCAGTGCTTCACATACTTGGCGGCTCTCAATCCAACCGTTCAAATCTCTATTATCATGACGAACCGTCCATGTCGCTGAAGGCTCAAATTGAGGAGCAGATGGACAGGATTATTTTCGATAAGGTTTTGGTTGACTCTTTCAATATCAATCCGGCTGAGTTTGAAAAACTGAAAGAGGTTTCAAAATCGTCAGTTACACTTTTGCAAGTTGATGAGAACGGTGCTGCGAAGGAGCGGTTTGCGGAGATGAACCGCATCGTTGGCCTTGTCTGCGGTTTCCTTATCTATACTTTTATATTTATGTATGCCTCACAGGTTTTGCGTACTGTCCTCGAAGAGAAGACAAACCGT
Organism: uncultured Bacteroidota bacterium; assembly: GCA_902774205.1. GTDB lineage: Bacteria > Bacteroidota > Bacteroidia > Bacteroidales > WCHB1-69 > RUG11942. The sequence goes on from CACYHL010000123.1 coordinate 4,513, forward strand.
ATTGTTGAGGTGTTGATATCTTCTGTGAAGCCGTTGCAGCTGATGTTAGGCAAAATTGTTGCAGTGGCTTTGGTGGGGCTTACGCAAGTCGCGGCATGGATAGTGCTGACGTTGTTGCTGCTTGGCGCTGCCCAAGTCGTAGCTCCCGATTTTTTTGCGGCTTCATCCGAAACGACAGAAATATCGGCTGTGGCACAAACTATGGTCAACGAAGAGTCGGTGGCTGATTTGCAGAGTACCAATATTTTGAACGAGATAGGCAATTTTTATTCTGTATCATTCGGCACAATCATTATCTCGTTTCTTTTTTATTTCATTTTCGGTTATCTCGTCTATGCCTCGCTTTTTGCGGCGGTCGGCTCCGCAGTTGACAATGAGACTGACTCGCAGCAGTTTACGCTTCCTGTCACGTTGCCACTTCTGCTGACGATTGTCTGCGTGTTCCCGATAGCCGAAAACCCTGACGGGCAGTTGGCGTGGTGGATGTCGATGATACCATTCACTTCGCCCGTTGCAATGTTGGTGCGGCTTCCCTCAGGTGTCGCATTGGCTCAACTCATTTCTTCGATGGTGGTACTTGCCCTCTTTTTCGTTCTTTGTCTCTGGTTGGCTTCAAAAATATATAGGACTGGAATTTTGATGTATGGTAAGAAGGTGACATATAGAGAGTTGTGGAGATGGATAAGGGTTAGGTGATTTTTTTTCTTGAATTTTAAAATATAAAAATATAAAAATATAATGTTATGAAAAGAATGTTTGTTACAGTAGCTGCGATGTTGTTGCCGTTATGCACATTCGCAAGCGAGGCCGACCTGCTTTTGCCTGATCTTCGACAAATAACCTTTTTCGGAGGAGCAGTAAGTGGCTGGACGCTCCTGTTTGCAGGCGGCGCCATCGTTGTTTTGAGCCTGATTTATGGTTTGGCACAAGTGTTTCGTATGAAAGTTGCCCCGGTACACAAAGCCATGAGCAAAGTCGCTGACACAATTTACGAGACTTGCAAAACCTATCTGAAACAGC
>CACYHL010000124.1 GCA_902774205.1 uncultured Bacteroidota bacterium
CGGCGGCGCACGTGCAGGTAGCATCAAGTCACCCACAATCCGCCACGGAGCAACAGTCTTCGGCCCGCACCCGAGAGACTATTCCTTCAAGTTGAACAAGAAGGTCAAACGCCTTGCGCGCTTCTCAGCCCTCACATACAAGGCAAAAGAAGGTAAAATCACTGTTGTTGAGGATTTCGCTTTCGACACACCCAAAACGAAAGCTTATCTTGACATTCTCAAGAAGTTCAACCTTGACACACACAAGACACTTCTTCTCGCCAACGAGAGCAACAAGAATGTTTACCTCTCATCGAGGAACCTCCAGCGCGCGAAGGTCGTCAGAGCACGCGACATCAACACATACGATGTCCTCAACGCCACCGACCTCATCATCTGCGAGGGCAGCATTCCTGAAATAGAAAAAATGTTAAATCTTTAAATTAAACCGAAATGAGTATATTGATTAAGCCCCTTATTAGTGAAAAGATGACCAAGGCAGGCGAAAAACTCAATTGCTACGGCTTCATCGTGGACCGCAAGGCTACCAAGACCCAAATCAAGAAAGAGGTCGAGGAAATATACGGTGTGAAAGTCGAGCGCGTTAACACTCTGGTTCAACGCGGCAAATCATCATCGCGCTACACAAAAGCCGGTATGATTGAAGGACAGAAGAACACTGTGAAAAAAGCAATGGTAGTAGTAAACAAAGAACAAAAAATCGATTTTTTTAGCAATATTTAGAAGATGGCATTAAAAAAGTATAAACCAGTAACGCCCGGTCAGCGCTTTAAAGTAATAAGCGCGTTTGACGACATTACCACGAACAAACCGGAAAGAAGCTTGTTGTGCCCGCACCCGAAAACCGGCGGCCGTAACAATAGTGGTAAAATGACGATGCGAAACCGCGGTGGCGGTCATAAGAAGATGTATCGTTTTATTGATTTCAGGAGAGACAAAGACGGCATTCCGGCAACCGTCAAGACTATCGAGTACGACCCGAACCGTTCAGCGCGTATAGCTCTGCTTTTCTACGCGGACGGCGAGAAGCGCTACATGCTTGCTCCTCATGGCATTCAGGTCGGACAGCAGGTTGTTTCAGGTACCGGCGTGGCTCCGGATTTGGGCAACTGCCTCCCGTTGGCTGAAATCCCATTCGGCTCTATTATTCACAACATTGAACTCCGCCCCGGTCAGGGTGCGAAGATGGTTCGCAGCGCAGGCTCTTACGCCCAGCTCATGTCACGTGACGGCAAATACGCCATCATCCGCATGCCTTCAGGCGAAACGAGAATGATTCTCTGCACTTGCCGCGCAACCATAGGCATGGTCTCTAACACTGACCACAACCTCGAGGTTTCTGGTAAGGCAGGCCGCAGCCGCTGGTTGGGCCGTCGCCCGAGAGTCCGTGGCGTTGTCATGAACCCGGTTGACCACCCGATGGGCGGTGGTGAAGGCCGTGCTTCCGGCGGACACCCGCGCTCACGCAAGGGCTTGCCGGCTAAGGGTTATAGGACTCGTCATCCGAAGAAGAACTCGAGCCAATACATAATTGAAAGAAGAAAGAAATAATTTAAAAGTGATTTGATATGAGTCGTTCATTAAAAAAAGGTCCATATATCCATTATAAATTGGAAAAAAGAGCCATCGAAGCTCAACAATCAGGTAAGAAAACTACCATTAAGACCTGGTCTCGTTCGTCCATGATCTCTCCGGATTTTGTCGGACTTACCATCGCAGTTCATAATGGTAACAAATTCATCCCTGTTTATGTAACTGAAAATATGGTCGGTCATAAATTGGGTGAATTCTCTCCGACACGCATTTTCCGCGGACACGCAGGCCAGAAGGACAAAGGCAAGAAATAATAGTCTTCACTTCAGGCTTCAACACATACCACGACTCCTGCGGCGTTTTCGCCGTGGGAGTTTTTTTTCAATGACCCAAGCATATTGCCGTTTGCAGAAAATTGCTGTTTTTTCAGTTTTTTCACATCTTTCATGTATTATTATTTTATACCTTTGCATATTTAAAAAAATTTGTCATGAAGAGGAATTTCAGCGTATTGTTTTTTGTTTTCTTCTCATTATCTCTCTTTGCGCAGAACAATGAGGTTAAAAATGTGATTCTAATGATTCCTGACGGCACATCGTCGAGCGTGCTGTCTCTGTCGCGCTGGTACAAGGGTTATCTTGCCGGCGACTACAGCGTTGGATTAGCGGTTGACCCCTATTTGTGCGGATATGTCAGGACTTTTTCCTCTAACGACCCCATAGGTGACTCTGCACCCACAACATCGTGCTACATGACAGGGCAACCATCAAAAGCCGGCTTCGTGGCAACCTACCCGCCAAAAACAGATTCCGACCTTTTCCCTGTTGACGCGACACGCACATACCAGCCGCTCATCACAGCTTTCGAGGCGGCACGCATCCTGAAAAACAAAGCCATCGGACTTGTCGCCACAACATACCTCGAAGATGCGACTCCTGCCGACTGCATGTCTCACTGCTACAGCAGAAAGAAAAACTATCAACTCGCAAAACAGATGGTGTACAACGGCGTTGATGTCGCCATTAGCGGCGGCGCACGCGAAGTGAGACCGCTTGAGAATGAGCTGAAAGAGCATGGCGTAAACATAATTTTTGACGACATTGACGGCTTCCGTTCAAACGAATCAGATAAGTTATGGGCGTTCTTCGCAGAAAAAGACATGCCATATCACATTGACAGTGACACAGACAACATCCCATCTCTCGCCGAAATGACTGAAATCGCACTGAAATGCCTCGCCGGCAAACCTGACGGATTCGCACTCATGGTCGAAGGAAGCAAGGTTGACTGGGCTGCTCATAACAACGATGCAAAAACAATCATTGACGAATATCTCGAATTTGACAAGGCTGTGAAAGTCGCCATAGATTTCGCGAAAAAAGACGGGAACACTGTCGTTGTAATCCTTCCCGACCACGGAAACAGCGGTCTCTCCATCGGAAGCCGTAAAACGAACAAATCTTACAACGACATGACCATTGACGAGCTGATGAAACCGCTCATGGATTACACCGTCTCAGCCGAAAAGCTCGGCGACCTGCTTGCCTCGAGCGACAACGCCGAAATCAAGCCGCTATTCAAGAAATTATGCAACTTCGACATTAGCGATGAAGACATCAAGACAATCGTTGACATGAAAGCCAAGTCATCAGCTAACGACCATTCAAAAGTCGCATATTCGCTCTCAAAAGTCGTGAGCACAATACTTTACAAAAACACCTGCATAGGATTCACCACCTACGGACACACCGGCGAAGATGTCTTCCTCGCGGTTTACTCACCCACAGGAAACGCCCCGACCGGCTGGATGACAAATGTTGACATCAACAATTATCTATGCAGTCTTCTCGGTGTCGAAAACCAATTGCCAAAACTCACCGATGAGCTTTTCGCAAAACATCAGGAGGTCTTTCAAGGTTATGAGACTAAAATAGAGAAAGTTAGCAAAGATGAGAAAGACGACAACTACAAGCTCATCGTCAAAAACAAAAAACAGAAACTCGAAATTGAAAGTTTTACAAACTACATCATTTTGGATGGGAAAAAGATAGATTTGGAATCTGTTATAATTTACGTTGACAAAAACAACACCTTTTATCTTCCTAAAAAAATCAGAGAATATTTGCAGTAATTATGGATTTCACAGCGGAAATTGAAAAACTCAGGCGGGAAAAGAACGCCGTTATCTTGGCTCACTACTACACTTTTCCGGAAGTGCAGGAGATTGCGGATTTTGTGGGTGACAGCCTTGCCCTGTCGCAAAAGGCCGCGGCAACAGATGCCGACATCATCTTGTTCGCTGGCGTTCACTTCATGGCTGAAACAGCAAAGATTCTGAATCCTGACAAAAAAGTTCTGATTCCCGACCTCGCCGCCGGCTGCTCACTGGCTGACAGCTGCAACGGCGATGATTTGAAGAAGTTTCTGAAAAACTATCCAGACCACATTGTCCTCTCGTACATAAACTGCTCAGCAAAAGTCAAAACTTTGTCTGACGTGATTGTGACCTCGGGCAACGCGCTGAAGATTGTCAACGCGCTTCCGAAAGAGCAGAAAATAGTATTTGCTCCAGACAAGAATTTAGGACGGTATATCAATGACATGACAGGTCGGAACATGGTTTTGTGGGACGGGGTATGTTTTGTGCATAACGCGTTCACGGCTGTGCAAGTGGCAGACGCAAAAAAGGCGCACCCCACCGCAGAGGTCATCGCCCACCCCGAATGTCCAGCCACGGTGCTCGCCTTCGCAGATTTCACAGGTTCAACGGCGGCAATGCTGAAACATGTGGCAGCAAGCAATAAAAAAGAGTTCATTGTGATTACCGAAAACGGCATTCTCCACGAACTTAAAAAACAGAATCCCGACAAACAGTTTTGGGTGATCAACACAGCTGAAAACTGCGCCTGCTCAGAATGCAGTTATATGAAACTCAACACTTTAGAAAAAATATATTTGGCTTTAAAAAACGAGGAGCCGGAACTCATACTCGACACCGACACAATTGAGGCCGCCCGCAAACCGATAGTAAAAATGTTGGAAATGAGCAAATAAAATCAATTTATACCATTAATTTTTCAATTCTTTAGAAGAAAAATCCATTAAAAACAAAAACAATATCATGAAAAAGACAATGACACTTTTATTATCCGCATTTATGCTGTTCGGCTGCGGGAAGAAGGAGGAGAAAACCGAAGTGGCCGAGAACCCGTTTTTCCAGACTTGGGACACGCCGTTTGGGGTGCCGCCGTTCGATGAGATAAAACCTGTACATTACATTCCGGCTTTCGAGGAGGGAATGCGCCAGCAAATGGCTGAAATCGACTCGATTGTCAACAACCCTGAAGCGCCGACCTTCGAGAACACCGTTGCCGCACTCGACCGCAGCGGGGAACTTCTGAACAAGGTAGCCGCCGTCTTCTTCAATTTGGCGGAGTGCGTGAATAGTGAGGAGATGGAGAAAATAGCTGAGGAGATTTCACCGAAAATGTCGAAACACAGCGATGACATCAGTTTGAACAAAGAGCTCTTCGCACGTATAAAAACTGTTTATGAGCATAAGGATAACCTGAATCTTGAGCCGGAGCAGATGAGACTTCTTGAAGAGACTTACAAGAGTTTCGTACACGGCGGCGCGAACATTCCGGAAGCGCAGCAGGCAAGGTTCAGAGAGATTAACGAGCAACTTGCGCTCCTTACGCTCAGATTCGGCAACAATGTTCTGAAAGCCACTAACTCGTATAAGCTTGTGGTTGACGATGTTAACCGTTTGGAAGGAATGCCCGAAAGCCAGCTCGAAGCCGCTCTTGAGGCGGGCAACTCAGACGAAGCGACAAAAGGCAAATATGTCTTCACTATCCATGTGCCGAGTATGGAGCCGTTCCTGATGAACT
>CACYHL010000125.1 GCA_902774205.1 uncultured Bacteroidota bacterium
CCGGAATCTCGATATTTTCAACAGTCTGTATAAGGAGTTGAACGCATTCTACGTAGATACAATCGATGCCGATAAGACCATAGAGAATGCCATTAACTATATGCTCAACGACATTGACCCCTACACGGAATACATCCCAGCTAAGGGACACGACGATTTCATGGTTGTGGCAACAGGAGAATATGGCGGAATAGGGTCGTATATCATGGCGCGTCCTGAAGGCGGTGTGTTTATCTCCGAACCCTATGAGAACAGCCCTGCGGCCAAGGCAGGACTGCGTGCCGGCGACCAGATTATGATGATTGATTCCGACACCACCGCCACCTGGAGTTCGAGCAAGGTGAGCGAACATCTGAAAGGACAGCCCAACACCATGCTCACACTGCAGGTGAAACGCCCCTACGACCCCGACAGCATAAAAACGCTGAGAATTATGCGGGAGAAAATCCGTGTGAATCCTGTGCCCTACTATGGCGTGGTGCGTAAAATACTGGGTTATATCAATCTTTCCACGTTCAATGAGCACTCGGCGCGTGAAGTGAAAAATGCCCTTCTTGAACTCAAGAAAGACGAGCGTGTGCAGGCAATAGTGCTCGACCTTCGAGGCAATGGCGGCGGACTGGTTGAAAGCACGCCTGTGCAGCTTAACGGTTACAAAATCGGAAAAGTTGAAAAGGTGTCGCTGCTAAGTTCACAACCTGTAAGAATATGTGCGAAACTGCTTATAACAGAAGATATTAAGTTCCCTGATGACACACGTTTTGAAGTCGCGTCCACGAGCCTGCTTGGCGGCAATGCGCTCAACGTATTCTACGGCACATCAAGCCATTACGCCAATGAAGGCGACACATTGCAATGCGGCGTGAAACCAGGTCTGCTTGACGGCTTCGCTGATCTGGGCGACAAGGTAAACAGCATTCTCAGCTCCGTTGACACAATCGGCCTGTCACTCAAAGATGTGCTACACACACAAGGCGGCGGCGAAGACCTGAAGAACACTCTTGCCAACCTCGAATCCACGACAGCGAACCTGAACGACATTCTTGCCCAGAACAAGAGCAAAGTTGGCTTGTTAGTCTCTGATTTACAAGATTTTAGTGCAACATTAAATGAAGCGTCACCGAAACTTCACAACGTGATAGACAACTTCGACAAAATTTCCGACACACTTGCAAAAGCCGACATCGCAGCTGTGATAAACAACGCCAACAATACTATTTCAGAAATTGAAACTCTTGTGAAGAAAATCAACAAGGGCGATGGCGACATCGGGCAGCTTGCAAACAACGACTCGCTTTACAGAAATCTTGAAAGCACAACAGATAATTTGAACCTTCTTCTTAAAGATTTAAGAGAAAACCCGAAACGCTATGTCCACTTCTCACTTTTCGGAAGAAAAGAGAAAAAGGAGAAAAATAAGTAGTCTGTTAATTTGCTGGAGTTTCTGAATTTATTTTATAAATTCAACTTAAACTTTATTTTCACGAATCACTTTAAAATACCACCAGCCTACGAAAAAGGCTATGGCTGCGCTAAGCAGTATCTCTATCCAGCCCAATGGCGTGTACACCTCACTCTCGCGTTCTTCGCAGAAGTTCTTCGCAGGTTTCAACCGGGCACTATCCACTTTAAAAGGCATACGTTTTCCGGAACGCAAATCAAGTGCAAATCCTTCAGAGAAAACCTTGTAATCGTCAATAGCCCGACCATACAAAACATCTCCCTCCATATAAAGTTCATTCACATCTAAAACAACAATTGCATTTTCGCCATCTGCAACATCACAAACTTGCATTTGAGAAATAGTATAAGGAGGATGAGGACTTTCATGTAAGAAAACAGTATAACGATGTCTGAGCGGAACTTCATAATCCCCAAATGGATCCACCCCCATCATAAAATTGATAACAGTTTGCAATATCAATATAAGAATGACAAATGTAATAATAGAGACCGTAGGCACCATTACTGCGGCATAGCGTTTCCAGCGGTTCTCAGGCTTTCCGAACAATGAAAGAAGGCGTGCCAGTCCGAACATAAGCCCAAACACAACAAAAAGGAGCACAAATACAACAATAATCCCGTATAGAGCAAGCATCTCATTCAAATTTCAATCCACAAATATACAATTTTTCAGACAAATGATAATTCCGTTTTTAAAAGACTGTACTTTCAAAAATTTCACTACTTTTGTACGTTATTAGAATCCCATTTCTATGGATAAGTTATTCTTTTCGTGTTTTCTTCTGCTTTTGGTCTCATTTCCTGCAAAAAGTCAAGAGACATACCGCTTCCCGAGCTGTCATACGGAATACTGCACCCAAGTGGCTTTTGTAAACACGAATTTCGATTTTCATCTGGATTCTCTTTCACCTAACGATGACAGATTTGTGTTCTGTGATGATTTTGCCTATTATGTCAACACTGCATGGGATTACCTTGAAGAGCATGACATTAAAGCACAAACAATTCCAACAAACACATCGCTTTTTATGATTGATGATGTGGCGTACACTTGGCCTGCAAACATGACAGAAGCACACAGAATGGGATCTTTTGTCTTCTGTATTACAGATTCACTGAATCACAATACCACAATGGTTGCAACAACTGCTATCAATATTGGACTTATTTGGACACTTGATGAAAATGGACGTTGGCAAAATAAGGAAGCGGATTCTGTCATTTTTTTGGAACTGAAAAAATAAAAGCTTGTCTTATCCCTGAAAATATTCCTATTCCAAATAGGATGCCCTTACCCCTTCAATGCGCGCATGGCGTTGAACACAGCAAGGACTGTGACACCAACATCAGCGAAGACCGCCATCCAAAGCGTGCCGACTCCGAAGGCAGCGAGCAGAAGCACAGCCACCTTTACCCCTATCGCAAAGGCGATATTCTGACGAGCAATGCCAAGCGTGCGCCGCGCAATGTTCACAGCGGCGGCAATTTTTGAGGGCTTGTCATCCATGAGAACCACGTCCGCAGCTTCAATGGCGGCATCGCTACCCAAGCCACCCATCGCGATTCCGACATCGGCGCGGGCAAGCACTGGGGCATCGTTTATCCCATCACCGACAAACGCAACATAACTTCCTTCCGGCTCCGTCTCCAACAATTTCTCTAAATGCAGCACCTTGTCCGCCGGAAACAATCCCGCATGATATTCTGTGAGTTGCAGCTTCTGCGCAACCTCCTGCCCCACTTCCGCACGGTCACCGGTAAGCATCACTATCCTGCTCACTCCCAACTCTTTGAGCTTTACAACAGCCACAGCACTATCCTCTTTTATTTTGTCGTTAATCACAATATGACCTTCATACTCGCCATTGACAGCAACATGAATAATAGTCCCGACATGATGACAGTCGCGCCATTTTGCCCCGACCGCCTCCATAAGCCGGCTGTTACCTACCGCAACCAAATCATCACCAACCTGGGCCCGCACCCCCTGACCAGCGATTTCAAGGACATTGCTGACGACACAGCCGTCCGTTGCCTCGTCAGGGAAAGCGTCACGCAACGCCGCGCCTATCGGGTGCGTGGAAAAGTGCTCCACATGCGCCGCCAAATGCAGAAGCCGCCGCTCATCAAACTTTTCGGGATGGACAGCGGTAACGGCAAACTGACCATACGTCAGCGTACCGGTCTTGTCGAAAACCACGGTGCCGACTTTTGCCAGAATGTCAAAATAAGCAGAGCCTTTTATGAGAATGCCATTGCGGGACGCACCGCCGATTCCACCGAAAAAAGTAAGCGGAACACTGATGACAAACGCACACGGACACGAGACGATAAGAAACATCAGCGCGCGATAAAGCCAAACCGAAAAAGCCCCGACAAAATCACCTGAGAAAAGCGGTGGCAGCACAGCCAAAGCAACAGCGGAAAAGACCACAACAGGAGTATAAATCCTTGCGAATTTTGAAATAAATCCCTCACTTTTCGACTTGTTTTCTTTCGCATTCTCTACCAAACCAATAATCTTCGACACTGTACTTTCGCCATAACTTCTTATGGTTCTGACTTTTATAACCCCACTAATATTAATACAGCCAGAAAAAAGTCGACCGGCACGCTCTCGCCCGTAAGAGCGACAGTGTTAACAGCCGTGGACCCCTCAACAATCACACCGTCAAGAGGCACTTTCTCGCCCGGCTTCACCACAACGACTTCACCGACTTCAACCTCAGCTGGAGTAACAGAAACCGCAACTCCGCCACGCAGAACATTAGCAATATCGGGACGAATATCCATAAGATGGGAAATGCTATCACGGCTGCGCCCCTCGGCAAAACCCTCAAAAAGCTCTCCGACATTAAAAAGCAGCATCACGGCGACCGCCTCAACAAATTCCGGCTCCGCGCCTGGCAGGAACCCGATAGACAATGCGCCCAACGTTGCCACAGACATAAGGAAATGCTCGTTAAAGGCATCGCCGTGCAGAAGTCCCTCCACAGCCTCTTTCAACGTTGGGAAGCCAATTATAAGATACGGCACAAGATAAATCAGAAGCAGCTGCCACACTGCAAGTTGCAAGCACTTTTCCATGATGACCGCCGCAACAAGCAGACACACTGCCGCCGCTATACGCAACACCGCACCGCCAAAATGCCCGTGCCCATCGTGATGATGATGGTGGTGATGCTCTTCCTCACAACAATTTTCCCTTTTCGTGCAACAATTTTCAGACATAATATTATAGGTATTAAAAACAGTTTACAAAAATAGGCATTAAAAAAATGAAAAAGCATACCCAAATGTAGGTATTTTGAAAAATAATGAAAGCATTACAAATAATTTTGCGTAAAAAGATTTTTCGCTATTTTTGCGCTTGAAAACTAATCATAAAGGCTGAAAATCTATGGAACTGAAAAATTATGCGGCGTTAATCGCCAAAGAGACAGGGATAAGCGAGGAACAGGTGAAAAACACACTTGAGCTGATAGAATCGGGGGCGACAATCCCGTTCATAGCGCGGTATCGCAAAGAGGCGACCGGCAGCCTTGACGAGGTGCAGATTGCACAAATCAAGTCGCTGCACGAAAAATGGGTAGAGCTTGACAAACGCCGCGCCGCCATTCTTGACTCGATTTCAGAACAGGGGAAAATGACTCCGGAATTGCAGGAGAAAATCAATAATGCACTTACAATGACGGAGTTGGAAGACCTTTATCTCCCCTACCGCCCGAAACGTAAGACCCGCGCCTCTGTAGCAATCGAGAAAGGTCTTGAGCCTTTGGCGAAAATGATTAGCAAACAATCGGACATGAATATTCATTCAGCCGCACAAAAATTCATCAACCATGAGAAAGGGATTGAAGACGAGGAACAGGCGTTGAGCGGTGCGCGCGACATCATCGCCGAGTGGATTAGCGAAAGCATACCGCTAAGAGGAAAATTACGCTATCTTTTTGATAAAGAAGCTCTTATAATATCAAAAGTGATAAAAGACAAAGAAGAGGAAGGCGAAAAATACACTATATATTTTGATGCCAAAGAGAAATTGTCGAGAGTTCCTTCACACCGTCTGCTTGCCATGTTCCGCGGCGAAGAGGAAGGTGTGCTCCGCCTCAGCATAGAGCCTGACGAAGAGCGGGCTGTAGAGCTTGTGCAACGCCACTTTGTGCGTGTCCAGAACGATGCGGGGCGGCAGGTGGCGCTGGCTGCAAAAGACTCGTACAAGCGCCTTCTACAACCGCAGATTGAAACAGAAATGCGGAAGAAATACAAGGAAAAAGCTGATACTGAAGCTATTAATGTCTTCGTAAACAATCTGCGGCAACTGCTGATGGCACCGCCACTCGGACAAAAGACAGTGCTTGCCATAGACCCTGGATTCCGCACAGGCTGCAAGATAGTGGTTTTGGACAAACAGGGAAAACTGCTCTACAACGAGACAATTTACCCACACCCGCCGCACGCTCAGTACAAACTCGCCTCCGACAAACTGAAACGACTTGTGCTGCAATTCCAAGTCGATGCAATTGCCATTGGGAACGGAACCGCAGGGCGTGAGACAGAATATTTTGTGAGGAAAATACCTTTTGAACGTGATGTCAAGGCAATTGTTGTCAACGAAAGCGGTGCCTCTGTCTATTCCGCATCCGAGATTGCGCGCGAGGAGTTCCCGAACTACGATGTAACCGTGAGGGGCGCTGTCTCAATTGGCAGACGTCTGATGGATCCGCTCGCCGAGCTGGTGAAAATCGACCCGAAATCTATCGGTGTGGGACAATACCAGCACGATGTGAACCAAAACAGGCTCCAGAAAAGTCTTGCTGAGACAGTGGAAAGCTGCGTGAACCAAGTCGGGGTTGAGGTGAACACGGCAAGCAAGGAGCTGCTGTCATACGTTTCAGGTGTAGGGCCGACACTTGCCAAGCAGATTGTGGCGTTCAGGAACGAAAACGGGCCATTCACCTCCCGCGAAGGGCTGAAGAAGGTGCCGCGCTTAGGTGAGAAAGCCTTTGAGCAGGCAGCGGGGTTCCTCCGAATACGCGATGCCGCAAATCCGCTCGACTTCAGCGCAGTACACCCCGAAAGCTATCACATTGTTGACGACATGGCGGCGAAGATGAACTGCACCGTCACCGACCTTATGAGAGACGAAGCACTGCGCAACGCCATCAACCTCAACGACTTCACAACAGACAAGGTCGGCTTGCCAACGCTGCGGGACATCATGGCGGAACTTGCGAAGCCCGGCCGCGACCCCCGCGCAAAATTCGACACTTTTGAATTTGACAAGAATACAACCTCTATCAACGACCTGAAACCGGGAATGGTGCTGCCGGGGATAATAACCAACATCACCAACTTCGGGTGCTTTGTTGACATTGGCGTACATCAGGACGGGCTGGTACACATCAGCCAGATTGCCGACAAATACATAAAGAATCCGAACGACGTTGTGAAACTCAACCAGAAAGTACTTGTCAAGGTCATGTCGGTTGAGCCCGCACGCAAACGCATCAATCTTTCAATGAAAGAGGCAGTTAGAAAATAGTTATAATAAGCTGACAACCACTTTCATACTCTCAAAGGGCCTCTCTCAGTCTTAAAACGAATAGAGCAACGCCTCTTTTAGTTCCTGTTCAGAAGTTGTTGTCACAAACGCACTCCCTATCGACCTCAACAAAATGAAACGAATCTGTCCATTGCTGTTTTTCTTATCTTGACGGCAATAATCAATTATTTCATCAATTTTATCAGAAACATTAGCAAAAGAGTACCACTTTTTTACAAAATCATAAATTTCATCAAAGGATTCTTTTGATATAAAATTATGATTATAAGAGATATAAGCCGCAACGACACAGCCAAGTGCGACAGCGTGTCCATGGCTCAGCGCTGGAGCAAAAGCGGCTTCGAGCGCATGTCCGGCGGTGTGTCCGAAGTTGAGGAGACGCCGTTCACCATTATCGCGGAAATCACGTGCCACAACACGTTCCTTGAACTCACGGCAGAATGTGATCCACGATGGGCTTATCACCTCCGCCGAAACTTTATCCAAATTTTTCAACTCTCTCCACAAAGAGACGTCCCCTATCAGCGCATACTTCAGCAACTCGCCCATGCCGTTCAGAATTTCGGATTGCGGAAGCGTTGCAAGAAACTGAGTGTCAGTGAGAACCATTTCAGGAAGATAGAATGTCCCTATCGTATTTTTCACGCCGCCAACATTCAGCGCGTTCTTCCCGCCGATAGCTGCGTCAATCATAGCGAGCAAAGTCGTGGGCACGTTCACCATTGCCGCACCGCGCTTGAAAGTTGAAGCGACAAAGCCGCCGAAATCGGAGACCGCTCCCCCGCCCCAATTTATGAAAAGCGCGTCACGCCCGACCTCCTCCGCAAGCAGACGCCGACAAACATCGTCATATACTGACAATGATTTTGCGGCTTCGCCATTCGGCAAAGTTATCATCACTTTCTTATTTTCATCAATAAAATCAAACTGATGAGGATAGAAAGAGAGAATATTTCTATCCGTGAAAATCACAATTTTTGGAAAATTCCTTTCTTTAATAAAAGCCGATAACTTATTACAAATCATCTATTTGCGCTTTTGGTAAATCTGATTGAAATCGGTGCGGGCAAGCAGAGAGCGGCCAAGAGTGACCTCATCAATGTACTCAAGTTCCTCTCCAATGCCGACACCGCGGGCTATAGTTGTGACTTTCGGCACTTTACCCGAAATATTCTTGTAGATGAAAAAATTCGTGGTGTCGCCCTCAACAGTTGCGGGCAACGCCAGAATCACCTCCTCAATCTCCTCATTATCAATTCTTTGAAAAAGCTCAGATAGTCGTATTTGCTCTGGGCCGATACCATCAATTGGGGAAATTATGCCTCCGAGCACGTGATAGAGTCCGCTGAACTGCTGTGTTGCCTCAATCGCAATCACATCTCTCACATCTTGCACCACGCACAGCACCTTGCGGTCGCGCTTCGGGTTGCCGCAGACCTCACACACATCATCATCAGAGATATTGTAGCAGTAACGACAATGTCGCACCTTCGACTTCAAATCAGAAAAGGCATTTACAAGTGCCTGAACATCAGCATCTTTCATCTTGTTCACATGCAAAGCGAGACGTAATGCGGTCCGTTTGCCTATGCCCGGCAGTTTTGCAATCTCCTCAACAGAATTTTCGAATATTTTAGAAAAAGTCATTTCAACACGATTTTCTGCGTTCAATTTCCTCTTTTATCTTCGAAGCCATCTCATACTCCTCGCAATCAATGGCTCCGTCCAACAAACTCTGAAGTTCCTCCAACGACATTTCGCCAAGTTTCTGCAAAACATACTTATCATCCTCAATATGAAGCGGTTCCTCCTGTTGTGACGTTTGTGATGTTTCAGTCACAGGATTAATATCACGCTGAGGCTCCTCATCATTGCTTTCATTCCTTTCTGTAGTATCAACTAGCGTATTACAGATTGTGTCAAGCAATTCGGTAGTGATACAGACAGGAGCGTTGTTTTTCATAGCCAAAGTAACAGCATCAGATGTGCGCGAATCGAGTTCAATAATACCTCCTTCATCATTAGCCATAAAAACAGTCGCATAGAAAATTCCGGAAGCATAGTTCACTATCTCGACATTCCTAACTTTGAAACCGCATTTGCCGGCGAAATTGTCAAAAAGGTCGTGAGTGCTCGGGCGCAGTGGCTTTATCGCGTTGAACTGCAGCGCAATAGCCCGCGCCTCGCTCAATCCGATAATGACAGGGAATTGCCGCTCCCCGCCTTTCTCTTTCAGTACAAGCACAAACGCATCTCCCTGACTCTTAGAGCTTTTAATATCAGTAATTTCCAATTCGACCATGCACATGACTGTTATTTTTTCTGTTGTGATAAAACAATTCCGTAGAATTTTGTCAATTCATTTACGATAATATCGCTGTTATGATGCAAAGCCACGAAAGAGGAAGCGTTTT
>CACYHL010000126.1 GCA_902774205.1 uncultured Bacteroidota bacterium
TTTTATATTAATATTGTATGTCAGCAAGATGTGATTTGCCAACGCCACGTTGTCGCGCTCAAAGTAACCTTTCTCGTTGAGGTTCCAGATGAGGTATTCGGCGACAGACCTATCTTCGTTACTGATGTCAAGCATTGCGAGTTGTTCCAAAAGCGACTCTTGAAAAGATTTTTCGACAACTGCCACACGCTCGTATGGCTTGTCGTCCTTCGACTGGTTTATCCTTTTCAGCTCGTAGTCCGAAACGTCCCGGCTGTCGTAGTCATCGTCAGGGGAAGTGTCGTAGTCGTAGTCGTCGTCATCGGGTGCCGCAGCGAGGTCGATTTCGGGGGCGGTGTCGTCATTCTCACCGTTCTTTTCATCAGAGTCGTTTTTATCTTCTGATTCGTACAGAACTTCCTCATTTTCAGAATCTTCTGTATCAATGTCAAGGGCTGGATTGTCTTCAAGCTCTTTTTCTATCTCGTCATTTAGCGAGAGGGTGGGGAGGGCGATAAGCCGTGCCGCCTGAATCTGCGCTGGCGCAAGTTTTATGCCTGTGGTTATTTTTGTTGACTGCTCTAAAGATTGTTTCGACATTAGGGTTATTTGCTTTTTCCTGCTGGTGCGGCTTTTTTAGTGTTTTTCTCTAATTCAATCTTTATGTCGTTCAAAACATTCATATAATTTATAAATGCTTGATATGGAGATGGATATACGTCAAAATTTCTTCTTACAGAACTTTTTGAGAGCCATTTTGTACTCATAAACGCGAAATGGTCGGCGGCTTGCATGTCGAGCCAGTTCTGTTTTGCAGTCTCGTTTTTCGAATCGGAATATAACGGCTCAAGTTTGAAAAGCTGCTCGAACGCCTCTTGCTGCAATTCGTTACCAGTCCATTCGCTTGTGTCCTTTTCGTCTCCGGCGGAGGAGATTGGCCACGGGGCATGCATCGTCGAAACAGAAAGCTCACATTCTTTTTCAATATCTTCGGCTTGGTTCGGCGTTATGAACCTGAAATCGCCGGAGTTTGAAATCGTGGTGAACATGCATCTGAAGAAGTCAAAAATTCCGCTCTCTTTAGTGTTGTACTCACCTATTGTCTCATAGTCGAAATAGAGATTTACGAATGGCGCGTCAGCGGGCAGCGACTTGAGGAAGCTGATATATTTTTCGCTTGTGAGAGGATAGTGTTCCCAGCCTTTGTCGCTGAATCTCAATGTGATGTCATCGCAAAGCGTGTAGTTTCTGAGCAGAAGTTTGAGGTCGGTCTGGAATGGGTTGCAGTAGAGGTAGCCCGGACTTTTCCAGCCGAGAATATGTTTCGCGCCTTCAGTCAGAATTGTTTTGTAACCAAGTTCGTTAAGCCATTCCCCGATTTCATCAGAGTAGATGAGCTCTGTGTTGCAGAAAGTTGTGGGCGTTACGCCAAAAGTCTCTTTGAGGATTTTCTCTTGAAGTTTGACCTGTTCAACAAATGTCTTCTTGTCATGCAGCGCGGCGATGCTGTGAGTGTAGGTGCTGCCGGTAAGCTCGACTTTCCCAGTAGCTATAAGCGCCTTGAAACTTTCTATGATTTCGGGACAATGTTCCTGAAAAAGTCTTATTGAAGTTCCTGAAATACTGTAACTTAGATAAATATTATCATTATTGTTGATGAGATCAAGGAACATTTTGTTCGCAGGCAGGTAGCACCTTTCTGCCAAGCGGTTAGCGAGGTAGTGGTTTTGGTATTCGTCAAAATAGTCGTGATGCAGCCCGATGTCGAAAAAGCGGTAGGTCTTCAAGCGGCAGGGCTGGCTTATCTGGAAATGAAAACAGATGTTTCTTTTCATATTTTCTGCTATTTGATTTTATTTTTTAAGCACCGACTCATAAATGCGTTTCAGTTTCGCTGCTACGGATTCCCATTTCAAGTTATCGACTTCGGCCTTGCCGTTTTCTGAGAGCATTTTAGTGAGTGAAGGGTAGTGGAGGAGCCCGTAAATCGCGTCAGCGGTGGCGTCAATGTCCCAGAAATCGACTTTGATGGCGTATTTCAAAACTTCTGACACGCCTGATTGTTTTGAGATGACAACCGGCACCCCGGCTCTCATAGCCTCAAGCGGTGATATGCCGAAAGGTTCTGATATAGATGGCATTACATACACATCACTCATGCCGAACATCTGGTCGATGTCGGAGCCGCGGAGAAAGCCGGTGAAGTGGAACTTGTCGGCAATGCCAAGTTCAGCCACGCGGGTTATCACCTGCTGCATTATGTCGCCGTCACCGGCAAGGACAAACCTCACATTGTCGTCTTTTTCAAGCACTTTCTTAGCTGTCTCAACAAAATATTCAGGTCCTTTCTGGAATGTGACACGACCGAGGAAGGTGACAATCTTCTCTTTCACGTTTTTCTTGCGTACCACCGTTGTCGTTTTCGGCTCCACTGCGTTGTGCAGCGTTACGACACGCTCGGCAGGCACGCCGTATTTTTCTATCACGATGTTGCGGGTGAGGTCGCTCACGGCACAGACCATATCTGCGCTATTCATGCCGTAATGTTCTATGCCATAGACAATTGAGTTGCGGTGCCCCTCGCTTGAGCGGTCGAACTCCGTGGCATGGATATGCACCACAAGCGGCTTTCCGCTCACCTGTTTTGCTGCAATCCCTGCTTTGTAGGTCAGCCAGTCGTGCGCATGGATAATGTCGAACTCCTCTTGTCTTGCAATCTCCGCGGCAACCATGGCGTAGCGTTCAATTTCCTGCATCAGGTTCGGACCGTAGCCGCCACTGAAGTTGTACTTCCGCTGGATTCCCTCACGCCACGTCTCGAACACGCCGCTCTCCATCTGGTTCACAACGTTGAAGTAGTCGTCCATGCCGATGTAAGGCACTAATTTGGAGTTCACTTCAATAAAGGAGACGTCTTTGTTCAGGGAGTAAAATTCTGAGTACCGGCTGTCGATGACGACATTGTCGGCGCTGATTATTTTCAGGAAATCCTTCTCTTCGTCACCGCTTGCTTTGGGCATGACAAAAGTGACGTCAACTCCGTTTTGAGCCAATCCTTTGGTCAATCCGTAGCACGCTGTACCAAGCCCGCCTGCAATGTGCGGAGGAAATTCCCAGCCGAACATCAGAACTCTCATATCCTAATTTATTGATAGATATATAGTTATAATAATAATAGTTTTAAAGTTTCAATTTGCAAAAGTAATTAAATTTCTATTATAAAACAAAATAGAAAATTTAAAATTCTTCTTCGGCGGTCACCCACTTATAAACCTTGTCGCCGCGGCGCACTAATCCGCTGACAGGCACCGAGCATACTTCGCCTTTGACGGTTGTGGCTACCGGCTTCAGGTCAACGCGTATTTCAGCGACTTTCTGTTCGCAGACTCCGGTTGTCGGGCCGACAATGAGAAGATCGTCCCCAACGTTCAGCTCGCCAGTCTCCATGGTGATTTCCACTACACCCTGTTTTGAATAGAAGTTAGTTACCTTGCCCAAATGCTGTTTCACGCGAGTCGCCTGCGAGCCGTACCTGTCAGACCATTCGCCCATTTTGCGGCCAAGATAATAGCCGTCCCAAAAGTCGCGGTTATAGACGCTACGGAGACGCGCCGTCCACTCTTCGACTTTTTCTTTGGAGTAGGTGCCGTCGTTAACAGCGGTGACAGCTTCGTGGTAGCATTGTGTGACTGTTTTGACGTATTCGGCGGAGCGGCCGCGCCCCTCAATTTTCAGCACTGTGACCCCTGCTTTGAGCAGCTTGTCGAGGAATCCGATTGTGCAGAGGTCTTTTGGTGACATTATATATTTATTGTCAATTTCAAGTTCGAGTTCGTTTTCCAAGTCGGTGACACGGTAGCCGCGGCGGCAGGGCTGGAAACAGGCGCCACGGTTTGCTGAGTGGTTGAAGTTGTCCAAGCTGAGGTAGCATTTTCCTGAGACTGCCATGCAGAGTGCTCCGTGGATAAACATCTCAAGTTGCACAAGCTCGCCTTTAGGTCCGCAAATGTGCTCGTTTTCAATAGCTTGTGAGATGAGTGCCGCTTGTTTCAATGTCACTTCGCGAGCCAGCACCATTACATCGGCATATTGTGCGAAAAAGCGCACCGCCTCAATGTTGGTGATATTGCATTGGGTGGAGACATGCACTTCCATTCCGATTTTCCGGCAGTAGTTTATTACGGCCCAGTCGGAGGCGATGATTGCTGACACGCCGCATTTTTTCGCGAGGTCTGCCAACCTGTGTGCCTCCCCAACTTCGTCGTTGTAAACAACTGTATTGAGAGTGAGATATGAGCGCACATTGTGTTTACGGCAAATATCCGTTATTTGCTGAAGGTCGTCATCGGTGAAGTTCGCAGACGAGCGCGAGCGCATATTCATCTTGCCCACGCCGAAATATACGGAGCCCGCACCGGCTTGTATCGCCGCCATGAGCGCCTCATACGACCCCACTGGCGACATTATCTCAATTTTTCTCATTGCTTTGCGTTTGTTGATTCGAAAACAGAGTTCTGACTTACATATTCAGGAACTATCATCTTCATTTTCCTTACAATATCAAAAGAAGAGCTGTCCTGTAATGAAATAAGCTCGTCAATCTCCTTGTAAATCCCGTCATAGTTGTAGGTTCTCACTTTGGCAACCATGATTTTCTTATGCTGGGTTTGAATTGTATTCTCCTGATTGGCAAGAAGTTCCTCGTAAAGTTTTTCACCCGGGCGCAATCCTGAAAATTCTATTTTAATATCTTTGTCAAGAGTGAGACCTGAAAGTTGTACCATCTTCTTCGCGAGATCATAGATTTTAACGGATTTTCCCATGTCGAATATGAAAATCTCGCCGCCTTTGCCGAACGCGCCTGCGTTGAGGACGAGCTGGCAGGCCTCGGAGATTGTCATGAAGTAGCGTTCAATGTCGGGATGCGTGACCAACAGCGGGCCGCCGTTCTCAATCTGTTTTCTGAAGACTGGGATTACCGAGCCGTTTGAGCCGAGCACGTTGCCGAAACGTGTGGTTATGAATTTTGTGACATCTTGCTTGAAATTTAGCGACTGCACATAGATTTCAGCAATTCTTTTTGATGCGCCCATGACGTTTGTCGGGTTGACCGCCTTGTCGGTTGAGACCATCACGAATTTTGAGACTCTGTGTTTTACAGACAGATCAGCAATAATTTTTGTGCCTTGGACATTGGTTTTTATTGCGGCATTCACATTCTCCTCCATAAGCGGAACATGCTTGTAAGCCGCTGCGTGATAGACGATTTCGGGTTTGTATTTCTCAAAAAGAATCTCCATCTGCCTTTTGTCGGCAATGCTCACAATATGGATGTCAATATTCTGGTTTTTCAGTTTCCGGCATTCGTTTGTCAGGAAAAGAAATACAACCT
>CACYHL010000127.1 GCA_902774205.1 uncultured Bacteroidota bacterium
CAAGCCCATCTTTGATTCGCCCATGTCGCCTTCAATTTCGCTTTTCGGGGTCAAAGCTGCCACAGAGTCTATTACGATAATGTCGATTGCGCCGGAGCGTATCAGGTTGTCGGCGATTTCAAGCGCCTGCTCACCGTTATCTGGCTGAGATACAAGCAGTTCTGCAGTATTAACACCAAGTTTTTCAGCGTAGAATCTGTCAAAAGCGTGCTCCGCATCAATGAACGCCGCAATGCCGCCCTGCTTCTGCGCCTCAGCGATAGCATGTATTGCCAATGTGGTTTTACCGGACGATTCCGGCCCGTAGATTTCAATGATTCTTCCCTTCGGCAGCCCACCGACACCAAGTGCGGCGTCAAGCCCAATTGATCCGGTTGATATAACATCTATACCTTCAATAGCCGTGTCGCCCAATTTCATGATCGCACCCTTGCCAAACGTCTTTTCGAGTTTTTCTAATGTGCTACTGAGTACTTTAAGTTTCTCTTGATTTGTCTTTTCTTTATCTTCCATAATCTTCTTTTTTAGTTAAACATTGTTGCAAAAATATATTTTTTTCTTTTCCGATGAACCTGTTTTCTTGAATTTATTTTAAAAATTTATTAACAATATATTGTTGATTTAATATAGGAAATTGTTGTAAGGATATATCTGAATATGAAGTTTTTTTATTTCTTCGTACAGAATTGCCTTCATTTCGTCAATATTTTCCTTTGTTTTTGCTGAAATGAATATGGAACGCTGTTTCGTTTTCGCCATCCAAGTCGCTTTTAGCTCGTCAAGTGAAATGTTGCATTTCTCTTTCGGAGTCAGGTCATCGGGGGCTTTTTCCACCCATTTATAATTATCTATCTTGTTGAATATTATAATCATAGGTTTGTCGCCAGCGTTGATTTCGGCGAGGGTGCGGTTCACAATCTCGATCTGTTCCTCAAAATCGGGGTGGCTGATGTCAACGACATGAAGAAGCAGGTCGGTTTCACGGATTTCGTCCAAAGTCGATTTGAAAGACTCCACGAGAGTGTGCGGCAGTTTCCTGATAAAGCCGACAGTGTCGGAAAGCAGGAACGGCAGATTGTCGAAAACGACTTTTCTGACAGTGGTGTCAAGGGTGGCGAAAAGCTTGTTCTCAGCGAAGACCTCCGATTTGCTCAACAGATTCATTAGTGTTGATTTGCCGACATTCGTGTAGCCGACAAGTGCGACACGGACATATTTTTCGCGATTGCTCCGTTGTGTGGATTTCTGTTTGTCAATCTCCTTTAATTTTTCTTTCAGCAGCGAAATTCTGTCGCGGATTATACGTCTGTCTGTCTCTATTTCCTTTTCTCCCGGACCTCGCATTCCGATGCCGCCTCGCTGTTTCTCCAAGTGTGTCCACATTCGTGTCAGTCGTGGCAAAAGATATTGGTACTGGGCGAGTTCCACCTGCACTTTGGCATGAGCAGTCTGCGCCCGTTTCGAGAAAATATCCAAAATCAGGTGCGTTCTGTCAAGCACCTTGCACTTCAAGACCTGCTCAATATTCCTGATTTGAGATGGAGAAAGCTCATCATCGAAGACGGCGAGCGAGATGTCGTGTTCCTCAATGTACCCGCGGACTTCGTCCAATTTCCCTGAACCGAGATATGTTCGAGAATCAGGGTAAGGCAGGTTCTGCACGAACTTTTTCACGGGAACGCCGCCGGCAGTCTCAACCAAAAAAGCCAATTCCGTAAGATATTCGTTAACTTTCTCATATCCTATTGCTGGAGTAGATACACCCACGAGCACAGCTTTTTCGGCTTCAATTTCAGTTTTTATCGGTTGGCTTGCCATAGTTTCTGTCAGTTTTATCGGAAGTAAAATATATGTGTCAATCCGCGAGCTCCCTACCCCACGCGTCAACATCAATGCCGCCGAAGTTTCCTGAACTCATAAGCAGAAAGACAGTGTTCTCTTTGTCTTCCCTTAATATTCTCTCTTTCAATTTATTGGAATCGTCAAAAACCTCAATATTGTCATTGGCGAAAGATTTGGCAACAGCTTCGGCGTGCAGCGGCGGCAGCTTTTTGTGCGCCACGGCGTGCGGGTCGAAAAAGACAACTGGAATATCAGCG
The DNA here is from genome assembly GCA_902774205.1 of uncultured Bacteroidota bacterium. GTDB lineage: Bacteria > Bacteroidota > Bacteroidia > Bacteroidales > WCHB1-69 > RUG11942. The sequence goes on from CACYHL010000127.1 coordinate 2,100, forward strand.
CTGTCCATGCAACCGGCGTATTGGCGCAAAAACTCTTCCGTGAGGCTGCTGAAGGTGTGCAGCTCCATACAAGCGACCAACTTATGGTTGGGATATTGCTCGCGCACCGCCGAAATTGTGGCTTTCAACTTCGATGGCGAATGCGCAAAATCCTTATAAACCAAACACTTGCGATTGTCATTGCGGGCTATGAGCTCCAACCGTTTTGATGCGCCATTGAAAGTGGAGATTGCTTTGTAGAAACCTTCCTCGGAAACACCGACAGCAAGCGTGGCGGCTTTGGCTGCGTTTAGATTAGACAAGTTATGACGGCCGAAAATCTTCAGCGGAACGTCACCTTGCCCTGTCAACAAATATGTTACCCCGTCAACAATCGTATGCGGATGCACGGTATATGGAACTTTTTTGGGAACTGCAATTTTCGCGCTCATCTCACGCAGAACATCGTCATCGTTACAATATATATATATACCACTTTCCGGAACCATGCCAGCAAAAATCTCAAACTGCTTGACATAGATGTCGAAAGTCGGGAATACATTGACGTGATCCCATGCTATTCCGCTGATAATGGCGACATTAGGACGGTAGAGATGGAATTTCGGGCGGCGGTCAATTGGAGATGTCAGGTACTCATCGCCTTCAATGACCATAACAGGAGCCGTCTCCGACAATTTCACCATGACCTCGAATCCGGCAAGCTGTGCCCCAACCATGTAGTCGCAGTCAATGCCGTTCTGACGGAGCACATGGATAATCATCGAAGTGATAGTGGTTTTGCCGTGGCTGCCACCGACCACAATACGTGTTTTGTTTTTGCTCTGCTCATAAAGATATTCCGGATAAGAATATATTTTTATTCCTAACTCCTTGGCTTTCAACAGTTCAGGATTATCTTCACGAGCATGCATTCCCAAAATGACCGCGTCAAGTTCCGGCGTTATTCTGTCTGGATTCCAGCCAATGGATTTCGGCAGGATGCCGTACTTTGCAAGCCTGTCGTGTGCGGGGTTGAAAATCTCATCATCGGAACCTGTAACGTCATATCCCTTCAAATGCAGTGCGATAGCCAAATTATGCATCGCACTACCTCCGATAGCTATGAAATGAACTCTCATAAATTACTTATTATCAAATAATTACTAATTATCTTTAACTGCCGTGTCGCCCGCCTCAACAATTGCGACAAAATCAGAAGCCGTCAGGGACGCGCCACCAATGAGTCCGCCATCAACATCTTGCTGTGAAAACAATTCAAGCGCATTTTTGGGGTTGCAGCTGCCACCGTACAATATGTAAAGGTTATAAGCCACATCCGCGCCATACTGTTTCTCGACAAGCGAGCGGATAAACGCGTGCATCTCTTCTGCCTGCGCTGGAGTCGCGGTCTCACCAGTACCGATTGCCCACACCGGCTCGTATGCGATAACAACGTGCTCGAAATGATTTGCCGGTAAATGGAACAGAGACTCTTTGACCTGTTTCTCTACAATTTCAAAATGTTTTCCGGCCTTGCGCTCTTCGAGTTGCTCGCCACAGCATACCACTGGGATAATATTCTGTTCAATCAGGCGGTCAACTTTTTTCGCAACTGTCTCATCAGTCTCGCCAAAATATTTTCTTCTTTCAGAATGTCCGACAATGCAGAACTCGACCTCCATCTCAGAAAGCATTTCAGCGGAGATTTCGCCCGTATAAGCCCCGTTTTTATATTCGCTGCAATTCTGCGCCCCGATTCTGAAATTGCTGTCCTCCGCATCAGCGTAATCAGTAGCGAGTTCAAGATAGAGAGACGGCGGGCAAATCACAACTTCCGTAGTTTTGTGAAAGCCTTTCAGCAGATCAAAAATATCCCCAATCAGGTCGTCTGCCTGCTCAAAAGTCTTATTCATCTTCCAGTTTCCAATAACAAGTTTCTCTTTCATAGATTTTAAGTTTTAATATTTCACAAATTTAGATTTATATTTCTTTTTTAAATTATCATCTTGAATATCAAGAAAATAGACTCCAGATTTCAACACTTTCACACTTATATTCTTATTATAGGTCCCTTTACTGATTTTTCTTCCTGAGACATCATAAATAGTATATGAAAAATCAGTCACGCCTTCAGGCAATTCAATTTCCAAAAAATCAGAGACAGGATTAGGATAGATATTAACAGCCTGATTATCAATGTTTTTAACAGAAAGTTCCTCATTAAGATAATGATTATATTTCGCCATGAATCTGATTGCGATTTTCAGGCAGGTGTCCAATTTTTCGGGAATAATTGTGGAAAAGCCGTCAAGATAAAAGGCATGCTCCTCTCCGATAAAAGTGTGGAACTCATGGTCGATTCCATAGCGTGTGAGCGCCCTTTCGATAAAAAACGAGCCATAAACTGTTGGCAGGAAACCTGTCAGGAACGAGCCCAATTTCTCCTCGTAAGGCACGCCAGAGTAATAAGGCACAGTTTTGTCAGCAGTTCCATGCAGGAGGCAGACGGGCGTGGTTTCGTAAGGGTCAACCAAATTTGTGTCGAGCAGACAACCCCATTGTGCGACAACGCCTGCCACCGATGGCGAATAGTCGAGGTATTGCGGACTGCCAGAGGTATGAACCCCACCCAAATCAGGTTCAAGGTATGTTGCTTCCGGGCGCTGGTCGTCTCCGAAATATAGGAAATGAAGGGAGGCTATTGTGCCTGCGGAGTTGCCGAGCAGGAATATCTGCGAAGGGTCAATCCTGTATTTTTCAGCATTTCCTTTGAAGAAACGCACCGCTGAGCTGATATCCTGCGCCGCCATATATGCGGTGCGGATGAAATTGTCGCCGCTCAGCTTGAGCACAGGCAGAAGGCGGTAGTCGATAGAGGCGACCGCATAGCCGTAATGTGAGAGCGTGTCGGCGATAGCCACCATGTCGCTCCAGCCCCTATTGCCAGCCACAAAGGCACCGCCGAAGACGGTGATTACAAGCGGGCGCGCTGACATTGTATCTTCAGCAGGCTCGTAGAAGTCAAAATAGAGCGTTTCGGGCTCATTGTCACCGACTGCCGCCGCCGCGCCGTAAGGTATCTCCTTCAGCGACTGAATCTCGTTGAACACACGGTTCACAAAGCGTTTGCCGCCTTGGGCAAGCACAGTGCAGCACAGCAGCACAAAACAGCAGGTTACAAGAAAAACTTTTTTCATAACACAAAAATTGTCTGCAAATTTACAAAAAGTTCAGTTAGAAAAACTTTCACATAATAGTTTTAACAACAATAAAAAAGATTTTTTGGGAAGAG
>CACYHL010000128.1 GCA_902774205.1 uncultured Bacteroidota bacterium
CAGATGGCAGGAACAGAAATATTTCATGAACGATGTCACGCCGTCCACGCTCCGAAGCAGCTGTCCTTGCATATAGTTCCGCACCAATTGCAACTCCTCTTCTCCGACAGTCTCATCTTGAAGCCGCCGCATCTCTTTGTAGCACTCATCTATCGCCTTGCCGCAGTTTTCAGCGTTCACCTCACTTGTAATGTACAGTAGTATCGATTTTCCGAACCGCACGCTTTCGCACGAAATCCCGTATGTGTAGCCGTTTTTCTCGCGGAGGTTCTGCATGAGCCGCGAACCGAAATAGTTGCCAAGCAGTGTGGTCACAAAATCAAGTTCGTGGTCAAACTGTGGAGTTGACATCGGCAGTTTGCGGCAGAGCACCACCGCCGACTGCATACTTTCAGCACGCCGCTCAAATATTTTCTTTTCAACATTGCCAGCCGAAATCAACGACACCAATTCTATTTTCTTTCCGCACGGAATACTTGCCAGCAACTCGCCAAGCTCGTTTTTAATATCCTTGTCAAGGCAGCCCGCCGCAAAAAACGTGATGTTCTCGGCACAAAAACTCTCCTTATAAAACCCTTCAATCTGCTCCGCCGTCACCGCATTGATAAGTTCTTCCGATATTATTGTCTGTGTCGGCGTGCCTTTCTCAAAGAAATTGTTATACAAAAGCTGAAATGCCCGCGTGTCAACTTTCAACAAATAATACTGTAAATCCCTGATTTTGTGCTGTTTATATATATCTATATCATTCTCTTCAAAAGAAGGGTTAAGAAGCAATTCGAGAACTATCTTCATGAACGCGACCGCATTCCGCTTTGGCACAAGCATATTTATGTAAACGGATTCCATATATACGTTCACGCTCAATGTCGCACCAAAACTGTCGATTATAGATGAAAACTCGTCAGAAGTTTCGCATTTTCTGTGCTCTTTCAACACTTTATAGCAAGTTTCTGCGACACATTTCGTCTTTTCATGGTTTTTACCCGCTTTTACAAGTATCGTAAAATGAAGAAGTTCCAAAAATTCATTTTGAAAATAGTAGGAGTGTATTCCGTTAGGAGACAGGCGCATTTCGGGCGGGGTGGGCATATAATCCTCAAAGTCGTTAGCCTGCGGCGGAATGCTTCTGTCTAAAGTTTTCATTAGATAATGGAAGTTTCTGTAATTCAGAATCTTATATTAAAATCTGAGAGCTATACCAAAACCATAGCGGTTCGCGCCGATATTCAAAGTAGCTTCTGTTCTGCCTGATTTGTGGGCATATTTCTCGTTATACACATCGCATGAGGAGACACGCTGCTTGTGATACGCGACAGTTAACAATGGTATTGACGCCAACGACAACCCCGCGCCGCCACAAAACATTCCCAAGAAAGCACCCAATTTGACATCAGGATCATTACTTACTGTAGGAAGCCACATTAACGGGGATATTACAATAGAAGAGAGCCCGAATGCAAGAAAAATTGCTCCTGTAATGCCAAGTGCGTCACCTTGTTTGTATTTTCTGTAAGCATCTGGTGCATAACGTTGTAAATATTCACGATATTCGACCTCTGTAATGATGTTTTGGGGATTCTCTCGAATTGCCCTTGCCAATTCCGCTCCCGACATATCATTAACTCCATCTAAAAAGAAATACCCCGAAGACACTATTGTTCCTGAACCAAAGCCGTAACCGCTCACTTCTCCTATCTGGCGTGTTATGAAGCGCACCTCGCCGTTCATATAACCGTCTTGACGCTGTGTGGTCGGCTTTTGAACATTCGAGGTCGGCTCCTTAAAAACCTCAACGCTGCCGTTTTCAAAAATAATAGAAGAAATTTCCGACTTGTTCATCGTATATGTCGGGCCATCCAAATTGTCGAATTTCTTGTATTTTATAACACTTTCCTCAATGTCGCTAACTTTCGCTGAAATCTTCTCCGCGTCTTTCGTGATAATTATATCCTGTGCGCTGACAAAATTGCAAATGATTATTGCCAATAAAAATAATGTTGTTTTTTTCATATTGTTTTGTGTTTAACATTAACTGCAAAATTAATATAAAATATGACACAAACACAAAAAATATGTTGGCCAAAATTTAATTTTTTCTTCCGGCTATTTTTAATGATTAAAAACAAACCCGAAATAGAATCTCGGACCGTATGGCATGAGGAGTTTTCCTTTTGAGAAGCAGTTCATGAGGTCGGCTTTGAGGGTGAGGTGAAAGGCTTTGGTTACTATGAAATCGCAGCCGGCAAAAGGAACGACAGCAAAAAAGCCACGTTTATGGAAGATGGCGTTATTCTCTGACAACCAGTCTTTTGCGCTACCTGAACGAAGCAGGAAAACTGTGTTGGCTCCGCCGCCAACCGTGAGTCCAAAATATGGCGCAACGTGTTTGAACTCCCAATAGAACTCACCAAGCACTCCGCCCCAGCCGTATTTGATATATGAGCCGTTGTGGCCCTGTTTCAGCGTTGAGACATACCCCTCGCTGCCTAACATAAAATGTTTTCCGAAACGCAAGCGTATCACCCCGCCGATGCCAAACGGACAGCCCGCCGCCTTGTACCCCGCCTCACCTATAGTGCCGGCAACATACCCCACATGGAGCATCATGCCACCATTAAAACTTGTCACAACTTTCTTTTTTATACTATCTTGCGCATTGATATTCAATAAGATAGAGAAAAAGCACAGAAATATCAGCAGAATATTTTTTTTCATCGCACAAACTGTTATTTCTTGTTGTTCCGCTTCGGATTTGCAGGAAACCACCCTTTTTCAACTCTTTTTTCTTGCTGAAACAACTCAATTATCGACCAAAAACAAGAAAAACCAAAAACTGCTATCAAAATTGAGCATACAACATTTTCAATAAAAAGCGATGCAAATATAGCAACAAGACCTGTAACTAAAAACACCATCCAGCATTTTTTCGTGAAATGATATTCCGCCCAAATGACAATAGGATGGAAAATCCCGATACAAAGAAAAGTTGCAAGCCCTATTAGCAATCCCAAATAATTCATAATCAATATATTAAATATAGCTATGAAGTCCTCCCAAAATAAAATTCACACCAAAATATGTGAACAAAACACTGACAAAAGCCAAAACCATGTACAAATGAAAGCGAAGAGGAGTGTTAAAATTAGTGAGAAAGCGGCTGTGCAAAGGGATAGAATAAACCAACATTGTGATAAGAGCCCAGACTTCCTTGGGGTCCCACGACCAATATGTGCCCCACGAGACATTTGCCCACACCGCACCTACAAAAATCCCGACAGTGAGAAGAAACACGGCAGGATACAACATAATCTGACTCACAATCTGGAGCCTTTGCAGGCGGTCAGCGCGGCAATCACGCTTCAGCATTTTATCCACGAAAGCAAGCCCCAAAGCCGCCAGACCGTTTAGGGCAATAAACGCCAACAGTGCGTACGCGGTCATTATCACGGCAACATGAATGCAGAGCAGCGGCGAGTCAAGAACCGGCATGAGGCGCGTAACAGACGGATTCGCACCGCCCATCATGGCGACTAAAAGCGAAAAGCCTGTGAGCAGAAGCCCTCCCGGCACAGCAAACGGATAACGGCGACTGAAAATCAGCCCGAAAACCGTAATACAAAGCGCAAGGAAAAGCATCGTCTCATAGCCGTTTCCCATCGGGATGTGCTCAGCCACATACCATCTGATTACAAATAACACAACAAGATAGAGCGACAAAAAAACAAGTGCGGCAAGACCTGCAATGCGCATATATCGCGAATAAACACGGTGCCCGCCAAAACAGACTAACGCATAGGCGAAAAAGAGCAATCCTATGATTATACACACAATCGCAATCGTGCGCCCGACAGCAATTTTATTGTAGAGAATCTCCGCCTTGGCTTTTGTCTGGGAAGGCAGGAACCCAGCCGCATTTCGCTGCTGGTAAATAAGTGTCTTTGTCCACAAAGTGTCAAGCGCCGCATAATCTTTCACCAGCGCAAGTTCCTGACTATAACTGATATAGTAGCGTATGAAAGCGAACTCTTTGTCGTCAATGCCAAGAGGCAGACAGTCGGACTGAGAGGACCAGACCGGCACGCCAGCCGAATCCAAGACAGGGAATATCTTAAGAAGCTCGCCACCATATAACATCATTACAAGATTGAATTTCTCGTCCGCGGCGAGGAACTTTGAACGCTGCGGATTTCTAAAATCCATTGTATCAAGCACATACTTCAACTTATAATTACCATATTCGTCAGAATAGTCCGTCAGTTTGGCATACTTGCCTTTCACCCCAAGAATATCTTTCACGTAACCGCCTTTGATTTTGAACATTGGCTCATCGCACCAGTCGCTGAAATAGAACATCCAGCCGCCCAGCACCTGCTCCGGAGTAAGTCCTTTATAAGTCGGAGCGCCATAAAGTTTTGTGGTAAAGTCATTTGCGAGAGTCTGCAAAGGGCAAATCCTGCCATTGTAATAGACAAACATCTCCCCCATTTTCTCCGCCGACTCTTTAGGCAGCGTGCGCGGCAGTTGGGGCGCCGCAGCCACATCAAACGGCAAAAGCGCAACAAGCAAAAGCAAAACAGCAGCTGCCGGAGCCGCGCACGCAGACGCTTTCTTCAAAATCTTACGAAATTCACTTTTCTTATCAAAGAAAAACAAAATAAAAGAGCAAAGAAGCAGAATGTAGCCGGCATAATTCAGCCCGATACCCCACGGGTCGTGCGCCACAGTCAGCATGACATTGCCGGCGAGGTCGTACCCCGACTGGTAAAAACGGTAGCCTTGATATCTTGCTATTTGGTTCATTGAGATGCGGGCTTCTTCTATGGAATTATCTGATTTTCTGAAAATCACATCACTTACAAAATCCTGAGGAGTATTTGTTCCAGGATAGTTCACTATCTCAAAATTCTGCAATTCAACAGAGAACGGCAAGGCATAAACCTTCTGCATTTTATCTTTTGAAACGAACTGCGAAGCGGGCTTTCCCTTGCTGAGCACAATTTTTCCCGATTCCGCGGTAAAAGTCGTCACAATCATTCCTGAAATTATAAACAGAAAAGAGATGTGAATGAGAAATGTCTGCCATCTGATATATATTTTTCTCTGTATCAACAAGATAAGAGCAGAAATGGCTAAAACGACCCACAACGCCATAAACCAGACCGAATGGTAAATGTTATTCATGGCGAAATCTAAGCCGTAAATTTTCTCAACAAAGGTGCCGGCAACCAAAGAGATGATTGTCAGCACCATAAGCAAAGTGATATATTTTTTCATTATTAAAATCAAATAGCGTTGATAAACT
>CACYHL010000129.1 GCA_902774205.1 uncultured Bacteroidota bacterium
CAATATACTTTTTTACAACTCACTTCGTTAAACTATAAATGATAAAAAATGTCTCCTTAAAAGCGGGTATTGGCATTTTTGTTATATCTTTGCAGGTTGAATTGATATTAACATTAAAAACAAAGAATATGAAAAAGAGAATTTTCACCGTTTTAGCAGCCTCGCTGCTTGTATTGTCAGCCTATAGCCAGAAATACGCATACATCGACTCAGAGTACATTCTCGGCAACATGCCCGATTATGTGGAGGCTCAAGCCGAATTAGACCGTCTTTCAATAGAATGGCAGAAAGAGATAGAGGGTATGTTCAAAAGTATCGACTCGATGTACCGCAAATATCAGGTTGATGAAATCACTCTGCCTGACAATATGAAGAAAAAACGCCAGGAGGCAATCATCAACGCTGAAAAAGAGGCAAAAAACCTCCAGAAAAAACGTTTCGGCACTGACGGCGACCTCTTCAAAAAACGCGAAGAGCTTGTCAAACCGATTCAGGACAAGGTGTTTACAGCCATAGAGGAATATGCGAAAGACAAAGGCTACGCTTTCGTTTTCGACACCGCCGGCTCAATGACCATCATCTACGCTGACGCAAAATGGGACATTAATGAACAGATAATGAACAAGTTAGGTGTCGCAGCCCCAACCGGAAACGACAAAGATGAAGACTAATCAAGCAGATTCAAAAATTATTAATTTCAACAATACAAAAATGAAAAAACTCATTTTACTTTTAACAGCAGTAACTTTAATAGCAATCGCTCCCGCAAACGCGCAGAAATACGGGCACGTCAACTCGCAGGATATTCTGAAAGCCATGCCAGGCGTGGATTCCATTGAAATACAGCTGAAAGCGTATCAGGAAGAGCTTATGACAATGGGACAGGAATTACTCAACGAATACAACATAAAAAAGGATAAATTCGACAAAGAGGCCGGCACAATGTCAACAATGATGCGCCAGACGAAGGAACAGGAACTTCAGAACCTTGTTGAGAGAATCCAATATCTCCAGCAGAATATGGAAAGTGATCTTCAAGAGAAATCCTACAGCCTGCAACAGCCTTTCATTGAAAAAATACAAGACGCCATAAAGGCCGTGGCTGAAGAGAACCACTACACTTACATTTTCGATGTGCAGATTCTCCTTTTCTATGAGAACGGAGATGACGTTACCGCATTGGTTAAAAAGAAATTAGGAATCAACTAAAACGGCAAAACATGAAAAAGACAATAATTGTCATAATAGCGATTCTGTGCGCAGTGCCGTTTTTCGCAGAGGCGCAGCACAAAGTGAAGTTCGGACATCTTGACTTGGAAGAGGTTTATGATGTGATGCCAGGGAAAGACACCATTGACGACATTTTCAAGGAGTTCCGCGCGGGGCTTGAAGCCGAAGGGCTTGCAATGCAGAAGGAAGTGGAGACAGCATACACCGAATACCAGCAAAAACAACACACATACACTCCCACACAAGCCAAGATAAAACAGGACGAGATTCAGAAAATGTACCAGAAATTGCAAGAGTTCACCTCTAACGCAAACGACATGCTTGAAGACAAGAAAGAGGAACTGATAATGCCGTTCCAGAAAAGGATTCTTGAAGCGGCTGAGGAGGTCGGACGCGAAGAGGGCTACACTTACATTTTCAACGCCGCTGCATTGTCTTACGGCGCCGAGAGCGAGAACATAGCCGACAAGGTGAAAGCAAAATTAGGAATACAATAATACATTATGGATAAAAAGTTATCCATCGTTATACTCAACTGGAACGGGCGGCACTACTTGGAAAAGTTTCTGCCCGTTTTGTTGCAACACATTCCAAACTATGCGGAGGTGGTTATTGCCGACAACGCCTCAACTGACGACTCTCGCGAATTTTTGCAAGAGCACTACCCCACCCTGCAGCTGATTGTCAACAAACGCAACGAAGGTTTTGCGCAAGGCTACAACGAAGCCCTGAAACAGGTTGACGCCGAGTACTACTGCCTGCTCAACTCCGACATTGAGGTGCCGGACCACTGGGTTGAGCCGATAATCGAGCAGATGGAGGCAGACAAGACCATTGCGGCGGTGCAGCCAAAAATCCTCGCCTACCACGACAAAACGATGTTCGAATACGCGGGCGCAAGCGGCGGCTTCCTCGACAAATACGGTTATCCGTTCTGCCGCGGCCGGCTATTCGACTCCCTTGAGAAAGACAACGGACAATACGACACGCCAATGGAAGTGTTCTGGGTGACAGGTGCGGCAATGTTCGTGCGCAGCTCTGTATATCACCAGTTGGGCGGCCTTGACGGAGATTTCTTCGCCCACATGGAGGAGATTGACTTCTGCTGGCGAATGAAGGACTATGGCTACAAGCTGTATGTCAACCCGAAATCCGTGGTTTACCACATCGGAGGGGGCACGCTGCCAAAAAACAACTCTTTCAAGACCTTCCTCAACTTTAGGAACAACCTGACAATGCTGCTGAAGAACCTCCCCGAAAAAAGAATTGGGCGGACACTGCGGCTGCGCTTCGTCATGGATGCGGCTGCGGCAGCAATGTTCCTGCTGAAAGGCAACGGCAAGGACTTCGCAGCGGTGTTCAAGGCATGGCGCGCATTTCTCAAGAACTACGACGACACCAGGCGGAAACGCAACAATACGGAGCACGCCGCCTATTCCGACACATTTCAGAAACCAATAGTCGTGGAGCACTACCTGAAAGGGAAAAAGTACTTCGACGGCAAAAAACTATTCAAATAAGAATAACATGGAAGTATTACAATTTTATTATGACTATTTCCTGCTGGTAATGATAATCTTGGCGGTAGGTGTCTTCATCGGGCTGCAATTCCTGTCAGCCCCATACGGTATGACCTTCAATACCAGCTGGGGCGGCTCGATACGAAGCAACATCGGCTGGATGATAATGGAAGTCCCCGTCTTTATCTTCATGTTCCTCATCTACCTTTTTGCAATGGCTTTCAACATAAAACCTTTTAACATAGTGACTTTCACAATCTTCGTGTTGTTCCAAGCACACTATCTGCAACGGGCATTCATCTTTCCCGTGCTGATGAAAGGCACAAGCAAAATGTCGAACGTCATCGTCATCACCGGCTTTTTCTTCAACACCTTCAACGCCGTAATGCAAGGCGGCTGGCTCTTTCTCTTCTCCCCTGCCGACTACTATCCAATCTCATGGTTCTGGTCGCCGCAATTCATCATCGGGACAATACTCTTTTTCACCGGAATGGTCATTAACATACAGTCTGACAGAATAATACGAAATTTAAGGCATGACGACAAAGACAACAACTACTATCTTCCGACCGGATTCCTATTCGACAAGATAAACTCCGCCAACTATTTCGGGGAAATCATAGAGTGGATCGGATTCGCAATATTGTCATGGTCATTTGCCGGATTGGTATTCGTTCTATGGGTACTTGCAAACATAGTTCCCCGTTCAAAGCGTGTATATGAGAATTACACACAATTCTGGGGAGACGACTTCAAAAAGCTCAAGAGATATAAACTTTTCCCATTCATTTATTAGAAAACGACATGAGCTCTTTCCTCCAACAGATAGCCGGACACATTCACAAAAACTACGGGGGAGACTTCGAGAATATAGCCGTCATTTTACCTACACAACGCTCAAAACACTTCCTAATCAGTGCGTTACGTGAAGATATAAATAAACCGATATTTCTTCCTAACATAATGACTATCAGTGACTTCATCGGAAAGTTGTCGCCATATCAAAACATTTCCAAAGAAGAACTTCTAATAGATCTTTACACAGAATACTCATCTTTAGAGCCAGCAAAAAAAGAGGATTTTGCGAAATTCGTATCATGGGGGACAATGTTCCTGCAAGACATCAACGACATTGATATGCAGATGAAAAATGCAGGCGACATCTTCACGAACTTAGCGAATATCAAAGAGTTGGATATCACATTATTCAAAGATGCGGAAAATAAAGAATCAAAAAGAGAAAAATATCTCAACTTCTACTATTCTTTGAACAATCTTTATGAAAAGCTACGTAAATCATTAGAAAACAAATCTTTAGGATATACAGGAATGATATATCGCAATGTGGCTGAAAACATTGACACATATTCTGAAAGAACAAACTTCAAAAAATACATTTTCGCAGGATTCAACGCCTTCACGCCGTCAGAAGCCATCATTGTGAGGCATTACATAGAAAACGGCAAAGCTGAAATTTTCTTCGACCTTGACACATTCTACTACGACCCAAAACTTCCCGACACGCTCCCACCATATTCTCGCAACATTTCAGACCTTATCCACCTGACAATCATGAGGTTGAATCTAACAGAAAGAGATATTCACTTTGTAGGCAACCATTACCGCGAAACCGCCGAAAAGGAGATAACCGTAACAGGAATCTCTAAAGGGTTCCATCAAGTCCAATATGCTGTAGAGCTTCTGAAAAATATCAGTGCAGAGGAACTTGACAAAACCGCCGTCATCTTCGCCGATGAGTCACTAATTGTGCCGTTCCTCCACTCATACGACTGCTCAAACGCCAATATCACAATGGGTTACCCCATTCAGGGGCTTCCGGCATACAACCTTCTGCAACTCGCCATACAACTCGTAAAAAACGGCAGCCGAATGTCGGACGGGGAGACAGAGTTGAAATTCTACCACAAAGACATACTCGCTTTTTTCAGGCACCCTATTATCAGCAAAAAACTTTTCCTAACAGAAAACAGTCACGAGAAATTCGTCAACACATTCATCTCCATGAATACCATAATGGTATCAGCAGAGACAATCGCCACGCTCATAAACAACTCAGAGGAGACGAACAAGGAATTTCAGGGAAAAATTATAGAATTTCTGAGACAAATCATTGCAGAAGGGCTTGCACCACTCGAAGCGATGCACTTCCTTTTTGACCAGCTCGCCGCTGACAACACACGACAGAACACACAGGAACATAATATTTTCGAACTCGTCAGCAGAAACCTTGCCGAAATTGAGACCCTGCTTCGCAAATTCCCGGCGACAGTGAGGTTCACAATTGAGACAATCGAGTTATTCATCAACAGCCAATTCAGCGGATTAACACTCGCGTTAGAAGGAGACCGCAACCAAGGGCTTCAGGTCATGGGCGTACTTGAAACGCGCGCCCTCGACTTCGACAATATAATCCTTCTTTCGGTCAATGAGGGCAATTTGCCTGTCGGAAAAACGCAAAACTCCCTCATCATCTACGAAGTGCGAAAACATTTCGGGCTGCCGACATATCACGAAAAGGAAGCGGTG
>CACYHL010000130.1 GCA_902774205.1 uncultured Bacteroidota bacterium
ACAAAGGCAATGCTACTTACCGAGGTTTCCGAACGCGGCATAACCCTCAACGACATGGAAAGCCTGTATCCCAACGGCATGACGATTCTCGGCGACAGCATCCCTCAAGAATACGGTCAGTCGTGGATTGAATTTGTTACAGGCATAGCCGGCGAGATGCGTAGCGCAGAAATAAGCTGGAACGAGACCTACCGTTTATGGGGACGTGCCTATTTTGCCCCCAACGGCACGGTGGAACATTATTTTTACCGATGGACCGGCGACCTTGTACCATCAGAGGAATGGCAGGCACAGTTTCACAAGGTGCTGGAAAATTATCTCGGCAAGTGCCGTTTCAAATATCCGATGGACCGCCGTTTTGCTCAATGCGGCGGAGTTTTGTTGAAACCATGACAAATGCAAAATAACAACCACATGAAAACAACATTTCATACCATCTCCCCCACTCTATCGAAAGTCCGCTGGGCTTTAGTAGTTGGTGCTATGATGTTTTGCATTAGCTTAGGTGCCTCGGCACAGGAGTTCGACGAGTGGCAATTCTTCTACGAAAAATATCCCCCAAGCATTCCCACATCAACTAATCATATGGTGTGGCCAGACTCGAAACCTCTATCGCTTTCGGAGGAATTCAAAGTCAGACTTATCGAACTCAGCGACACGCTGAATGTGTGGTGCGATTATTCCCAAATTTCAATATACGTTTCAGCAGAATATCATCACGAAAAAGAAGAAAACGTATATCAAGGATGGGCCAACCCGAAACACCACGAATGCACAAACGACAATGCTCTGGCTCAGAAAATATACCTTGCACGGCTTGAGATGCTCAATTCCCCGGAAATTTACCGCAATAGTCTTTCGGTCGAGGTGGAGAAAATCGTACACAATTTCGAACTACTTACTGGCGACAAAAACATTGATGACGGCGATTATATTGGTCCGCTGTCCATTTCGCCCTTATCGCTTAGCCGGTGGAATTTGTGGTTCAAGAAAAACAAGGAAAAGCTCAGGTACTGCCCCAAATACCATTTGCTGTACATCAATAGCCTTCCTTAATAGAATCTCTATAGTTTGGTTTTCGACTTTTTCTTTCTCCTTGTAATGTCGCCTCTCTCCGAGAGGCATTCTTCTATTGCCCGTTTTTATAAGTGTCCGTATTTCAAAAATAGAGATATGGACACTTTTGTTGTTTTATATTTGGCCATGTCTAAATAATTTCGTATTTTTGCAGGTGAAAACAGTGGATTATATGAGCAAAGTTGTGAGAGCGGATAGCATTATCCAGAGAATCGGCAAACACAAAGAAAAGTCTGGTAACGGCTATGGCGACAACGTATGTGGTTATGCATGGCATTCACTCCGGTGTGGTGCAGAGCGAGGTCGTGATGGACGATTTGTTGGAATAACACTAATAAAGTCCGAAAATGTCCAGCATCAACAATTTTTACAAAAATGGTATTGATTGACGACGAAATAAGGTTGATAGACGCAGCGAAAGAATATCTCACGGCTTTCCTGATGGATTCGGGAGAATTTTATCCCTTTGCTATGATTATGGACAAAAACGGGGAAATATATCCTTTGGAACATGAGGTTACGGAAGAACACCCTGATCCCCGTTCACTTATACGGCTATATGAACAGACTTTTTCCAATGAAATAAAAACAGAATATACATTGGGGATATTGTGTGTCAATGTTTTGGTAAATACAAATAGTAACAGACTGGACAAAAAAAGGGATGCCGTTGAAATTGGATTGTACGGCAAAAGTTATAAAAAGAACGTTCTTCTGTATTACGAATTAAGAGAGAATGCGGTTATCTATCAAGAACTTGTTGGACAAGGGTGATTTCTAATAACTGTGGTTTATCGAAAGAAAGTTTTTGTTCTTAACTTTTTTAAGCATCGGCTTTTAATTCGATATTTTTTCCGTATCTTTGCAAACTGTAATTGTTTTTTCGATAATCGGATAATCGACGGTTGTTAAAAGCGTATAACGTTATGGCACAGTGGAAGAAAAATAAAATTCAAAGGGATAACGCCGCCTTCGCCGAAAGCCGGGAATGTTTATAAAAAAATCCGTCAAGACGGGAAAAAGCAACGAGTTTTTTCGTAACTTTGCAGATTGAAAAAAGAGCAGGATGGAACAAAACAGGTCTATCTGCGACAAAGAAAAACAGCACTAACCGACATGAAACTGACAGAAACTAACCGAATAGAATTCAAAAGGGAATACACCGACGACCTTGACATTGAAAAAGAGGTGATTGCATTCCTCAATTACAAGGAAGGCGGAATAATTTATATCGGCATCGACAAGAATGGAACTCCCGTTGGCGTTGATGACATTGACGGCACTATGCTGAAAATCAAAGACCGCATACGCAACAATGTAGCTCCATCACCATTGGGACTGTTTGACGTAACAACGGAAACAATAGAGGGAACTAAAGTTATCAAAATATTTCTGGCTTCGGGCAGCGAAAAGCCCTATTACAAATCAAAATACGGCATGAGCACCAAAGGATGCTATATCCGTGTTGGCACAGCAGCCGAACCTATGGACACCAACATGATTGAATACCTGTTCTCACATCGTGTCCGCAACTCTCTCAAAAACATCAGGTCGCCAAGACAGGATTTGACTTTCAGACAATTGCATATCTATTACGACAGCAAAGGCCTGCAATTGAACG
Organism: uncultured Bacteroidota bacterium; assembly: GCA_902774205.1. Classification (GTDB taxonomy): domain Bacteria; phylum Bacteroidota; class Bacteroidia; order Bacteroidales; family WCHB1-69; genus RUG11942. The sequence continues at coordinate 2,699 of CACYHL010000130.1, forward strand.
AAAATTTCGCAAAAACGCTCGAACTGCTTACGGGAGACGGTTCATACAACTACGTTGCCTACCTTTTGGCCGACGAAAACGGCAACTCCGTCAAATTGGCCAAATACTCCGGCACCGACAGGGTTGACCTAATCTCCAACAACGAATATGGCTACTGTTCGCTGCTGAAAGCGACCGACAGTCTGCTTGACAAGCTGAATATCGAAAACACGGTGACATCGAAAATCACCTACCCCTACCGTATCGACAAAACTTTGTGGGACAAAACCGCCATGCGAGAGCTGGTGATAAATGCCATCGTTCACAACGACTACTCAAACGAAATACCACCCAAAGTGGAGATTTTCTCCGACCGCGTGGAAATCACCTCCGCAGGACGCCTGCCCGAAGGGATGGACGAAGAGGATTTCTTTGGCGGAGTTTCCAACCCGCGCAACAAAGAGCTGATGCGGGTTTTCCACGATGTGGAAATGGTGGAGGCTTTGGGCTCCGGAATGCCCCGCGTGCTTCAAAAATATGGTCGGGAATGTTTTGTGTTCATGCACAACTTTATCAGGATTGTCATTCCGTTTGAAAAGGATGATAATGGCCTAGAAAATGTCACTGAAAATGTCCTAGAAAACAAAACGCAACTATCTGAACGTCAAATAAAAATAATAGAACTACTGATAGCCACCGGAGAACACAATGTCGTAGAAAATGTCGTAGAAAATGTCGTAGAAAATTCTGCCACTCTATCAAAGATATTAGACGTATCTGAAAGGACAATCCAACGTGACCTTGCCCAATTACAGGAACTCGGACACATCCGCCATGTCGGTCCCGACAAGGGCGGCCGCTGGCAGGTGCTGAAAAACATTAACAACAAGAAATAATAACTGCCATGCATCTTAACCAAACATATAACCGCAACGGGAGACTTTCAACTATATTTCGTAACTTTGCAGATTGAAAAAAAGAGACGATACATTATTTCAAAACATGCAATAACATGAACCGACTAACACTCTTTTTCGCAATGATAGCCATTGGCATCGCCTCCGCAAAGGCGCAATGCGACATGAGCATATTGTACGAAAACAAGTTGCAGGAAGTTGTTCACGCTAGCTTGCGCATGACGCTCCCCGACGGTAAAAATTTGTTATTGCTTGACGATACCGCAAAATACAAAAACACATCCTTCCATTTGGAACAAAAGGGAGAATACCGAATAATTGCATTTTTTTCGGGAAAAGAATCAGGCAAAGACTCTCTGAAAAAAAGTTTCATACTTACAGGCGATGAATATTCGATAGAGACAAATCTTCAGTTCGAACTTAAGAAAAACGACTTTCTAAACAGCCGAAACGAAGAATCCTTTGTCGAGTGTTGGTTTACCTTCAAGCTATTTTCAAAGCCTTCACCCGATGTCCACATTCGATTCAAATATTATTCAAACGATGAAATCCCCGGACACATTTTTGAGGTCATAAACAATAGCAACGACACTCTTTACGGAGAATGGCTACCCGGCTTTTCCTGGGGTACAGTTTCCTTTTGGGATGGCAGCGCATATTTCGGCAATTTAGGAGGAAGAATTGATTTGAATTGCGAGGGACTATCGCCGCTATTGCCAAACGACACCACTCATGCTTGGGTTGGCAGTTTCGGCAGAAGCCTACGCCCAGGCAAATATCGGTTCAATGTGTTTTATTCAACAGAAGACAAACGAATGCACTCTGTTGCTTTTGAGAGAGAAAACATGAAAATTCGTTGGTACACCAACGTCAGTAAATGGCATCTGCTAACAAGTGAATTTGAAATCAAATAACCCCCTTACCCTATGACCCGCAAAGAGACAATAATCACAACCGTACTGCTGATACTCATCGGCACGGGAATGCATTTCGTACATCACGCACCGTTTTTCAACCACTTTCTCGGCTACATCTTTCCCATAACTTAGGCCTGCCGCAAAGAACGCTACAATACAGACTACTACTTCAAAACAACACAAATACACCAACACACAAAAAAATTATATGACAACCACCAACACAACACCTACCAACGAAAATCAATTTGTGTTATACCAGCTTCCAGAAGAAGAAGGGGTAATACAAGTGGTTATTAAAGACGAATCTATATGGGCAACACAGAAAGCTATGGCTTCGCTTTTTGGCGTTGACAAATCGGGAATTAGTCGTCACATTGCCAACATTTTAAAAGAAGGTGAACTGAAACAGGAAATGACCGTTGCAAAAATTGCAACAGTCATTAATAGAGGTAAAAGAGGTAAGGTTGAAGAACCTGTTGATTTTTACAGCCTTGATATGATAATTTCCGTTGGCTACCGTGTTAATTCGGCCAAGGCAACAAAATTCCGCATTTGGGCTACTGGTGTGCTAAAAGAATACATCCGCAAAGGCTTCGCCCTCGACGACAACCGTCTGAAAAACCTTGGCGGAGGCGGTTACTGGAAGGAACTTCTCGAACGCATCCGCGACATCCGTTCTTCGGAGAAGGTGTTTTACCGGCAG
>CACYHL010000131.1 GCA_902774205.1 uncultured Bacteroidota bacterium
TTCGCAATGGCAACGGCACGTTGCAGCTTTTCTGCAAGAAGTTTCTTGTCTGGCAGTTGGGTGTAATATTGCGCAACCTTTATGGGACTATTCTCCTCTAACATCAGATATTCTATGTGTTCGGTGTTGCCTTCACTGCATAGAATCAGTCCGATAGGGGATTCTTCTCCTTCCCGTCGGTCATTTTTGTCCAAATATCGCAGATAAAGACGCATCTGCCCTTCATATTCAGGTTTGAACTTGCCTAATTTCAAATCAATGGCCACAAGTCGGTGTAACGAGCGATGGTAAAACAGCAAATCGATGAAGTAGTCCACTGCATCAACTGTGATGCGTTTTTGTCTTCCTAAAAAGGCAAAATCAGTGCCTATCTCGCATATGAATCCCTGCATTTGTGAAACAATGGCTGATTCCAAGTCTTTTTCGGAAAAAATGTCCGGCAAGCCTAACATGTCCAAAAAATAGCTGCTGCGGAAAACGAGATCAGGTTGAAGCGTGTTTTCCTCCTTTAGTTGTGCGAGTTCCTGTAGTATAAGTTCCTCAGGTTTCCGGCTTATTGCTGTGCGTTCATACAGTTGCGAATCAATTTTGGCATCCAGCGTGCGCGTGTCCCAATGTTCAATGCGACACATTTCCATATAGAACTGACGTGCAAGCGGATCGTCAATAAACATAATTGTGCGAATATGTGTCCATGAGAATTGGATACGCACTGCGTACCCAATTTCATCCTCTGTAAAAGTATTGGCGGCGTGTATACAATGTTTCAAGCTTTGGTATCCCCATCCGTTACCATATTTTTTTGTAAGTTTTTGGGCCAGATTCTTTACAATCTGCTTGCCGTATTCAGCACGTTGGTTATACAGCACATCCTCTTTTATCCGTTTGCCGACGTACCATTTGACAAGACACACTTCGGAATTGGCGTGCACAGCCACGCGCCTGCGGGCGTTATCAATAATTCCGCACACATCCGCAAAAAGGACAGACTCATCCTTATTGGTTCTTTTAATGTTAGGGTTAATGTTCATAAATAGCAAGTGTTTAAGTGTTTAATGTTTTAATTCATTTTCTTTTACCGTATCTGTTTTACGATACAGCAATAACGGACAGTTCGGATGTTTATTGTGTCGGGGAGGTTTTTTCAAATTTGCCGGTGCAATAAACAAAGCGTTTCTGCGTTCAATCTGTCAAAAAGGTTTGGATATGAGAAAACAATTTTTTTTGATTTCCTTCATAGCCGCCATTGCACTCCTTTGTGCATCCGGCTGTTACGGACAGCCCACGGCGGAAAGTGTGTTGGTGGATGCATACAGGAAATGCCGGACTATCCAAGGCGGGCATTATGAAATGGAGCGGCGGATGAGATCCATGTCGGGCAATGACACTGCAATTTCCCGCTACATCTGTGATTTCAGGAAAATGCCGGATGACACCATCTTTGGAAAGGTCTTTGATTTGTATGGAAAAGGCTTTAATGGAGATATTATTGCCCATTACCTGTATACGGGAAATGAGTTTGTGATTTTTAGGGATGACAGCATTGGAACCAGGATGCAGTGTGACATGTGGGCGGATGAGATTTTCAGGTGGCGGGGCAGCTGCGTGTTTTACAAACTGCTGACAAACAGTGGCGGTTTTCCGTTGTCCAAAGATTTGGAGCTGATGGAGGGATATTCCTATGCGCTTTCGGAAACCAGATTGGACGGGAAGTCCTGTTATCAGGTCACTGTCACCTGTCCTGAGGAGGCGTTGGAGGCGTATGGCCTGAATATTATCCGCCATGAATTGGAGCTGTGGTTTGACAAAACAGATTATCTGCCGTTGAAGTATGCCGAATTCTTTGAAATCGTGCAGCGGCAGGATACCATGTATCAGTATGAGGAATGCAGGCTGCTCGCTTTCAATCCGGATGTTGATGAGTCCAAGCTTTCGCTGGAGAATGTTTATAAAACGTTTGTGCTGAAGGATTATAACCCCACTCCTCAAAATAACCCCGAAACGCTCCCCACAGGGTCGTCTGCACCGGAATGGTCGCTGCCCGCGCTATCTGGCGATACGGTCAGCCTTGCCGATTTGAAAGGGAAGGTGGTGCTGATAGATTTTTTTTATAAAAAATGCGCACCATGTTGTGCTGCCATGCTGTTTTTGCAGCGTATGCATGAGAAATACAGTGACAAAGGTTTTGTACTTGTGGGCATTGACCCGTATGATGACCCTGAAAAGGATGGAATGGCGGATTTCCTCTCCAAGCGTGGCATAACCTACACCGTCCTCTTTTCCGGTCGTGAATTGTGTGAAATATATCGTATTTGGTGTTTCCCGACGCTGTTTTTCCTTGACCGCGACGGCAGAATTGTGATGGTTGAGACGGGTTATGGCAAGAACAGGGAGGAGGTTCTTGAAAAAAAACTGGTTGAAATGTTGCAGAAATAGATTTTAGGGTCGCCTTCCTGCTTACATCTCCATCACGGTCGCGCCGTAGCCGCCGCGTTCCATAGCCTCGTCGCCTCGTCGCGGAAACTCTATAGGGCACCTCTAAAAATAGATAAAAAATTAGCAATCAAACAATAAGAAATAGAATTGATATTCAATGAGGTCAGAATGGTTGATGCGAGGACACCAAAAGCAAGCTGATAATCAGTCAGGAGACGACATCTGCGAAACCGCACGACTCCAAGTCGCTTGACAACCTGCAGTCGGAAAAAGTTTGAGAAACTTTATTCGTAACGCATTGATATATATATATATATATATATATATAGTAAATTTTCTTAAAAAACAATAAAATAGTATCGATAATTTGTTTACTTTTGCAAATCGAAATAAAATTAACCGTTGTGGTCTGGCGGTTTTAATAACCTCTGCTGCCAGCTGCGACGAAACAGTAAAATAAATTAATTTTAGAGGTTACCTAAAAATAGTTCAAAGATGAAAAGAAACTTTTTTTTACTTGTTTTGACGATGCTGTTGTCAATGGGTTTAAACAGCCGTCTGAGTGCGCAAAATTGGAAAGTGTATTTGGATTTTGACAAACATACTGCTGAAATCGCATTTGATTCCAGTTATTTGCAGATGTCAGGCACATTGGAGATTCCGGGTCAGTTTTATTACAACAATGAGTTGTATACAGTTGTGGGTGTCGGAATGGGAGCGTTTGAAAACTGTTCACGCATCACTTCCCTTGTTTTGCCAAACAGTGTCACCAATATAAATAAAGATGCCTTCAAAAATTGTACCGGATTGAAAACCGTCAGGTTCGGCCAGTCGCTGAAAGGTATCGGATGGTCAGCTTTCAAAGGCTGTTCGGGCATTTCCTCACTGACGTTGCCCGATTCGTTGCGAACGGTTGGTTGGGAAACCTTTTCCGGGTGTTCCGGTCTGAAGGAGTTGAGCATTGGTGGCCAGTTGTACGGTTGTGGCACATACGCTTTCTATGGATGTCATTTCGACAAGGTTGTCTATAGGGGGACGGTGGCCCAATTGTGTGGCGTTATTTTCAGCACAGATGAAGGAAGTCCGCTTGCACACACCAAGGAGTTCTATATAGGTGACACTCTTGTGCAAGACCTGGTTATTCCAAATACGGTACAATCAATTAATGACGGAACATTCGCCAATTGCCCCTTCCTTACATCGGTGACCATTGGCAGGGCGGTCAGTAAAATTGGTATGTTTTGTTTTGAAAATGATTCGAATCTGCGGAGTATCCGTTTTCTTGGAGAGACCCCTCCGAGTTTTGATGCATGGGGTGAAACTGTTTTTTCGGGAATTTCTTCCGGAACAAATGTCCTGGTGCCATGCGGCTGTACGGATGCCTATGACAGTGTGTTGTCAAATTTCCATTTCCAGATAAAGGAGGCGTTGCCATATCTTTATGCTGCCGTTTCCTCCGATACGGTAAAGGGAAAGGTAGGGGTGCGTTCCGTTCCTGATTGTGACAATCCGCAATTTACCGTGGAGGCGATCCCTACAGGCAGCCGATATGTTTTCAAGTGCTGGCATGACAATGACACCAACAATCCGCGTACGGTGGATGTGGTAAGCGACACGGTGCTGGTGGCCCATTTTATCGCTGTGGATGATGCCGTGCCGGAATATGCATCATCGGATTGGAAATGCAGTGTGCAGGACGGTTTCCTGCATGTGTCAGGTGCAGATGGCGAGCAGATTTCCATTTCCGATGTGACAGGAAGGGTGCTGTACCGTGGTTTTGTCCATGAGGAGGAGACAATTTCCTTGCCGTCCAGTGGTGTATTTTTTGTGAAAGTTGGTAACAGGATGGTACGGAAGGTGGTTTCGGCACATTGACATTTTTTCTCCCGTGAGCCCCAAAAACGGCGTGAAGACGCTGAAGTTTGTGAAGGCGGAATTGAAAAGCTCCAGGAGGCGTTATAGCGGAGCCTACAGTTTTACAGTATCATTTACAGTATCATATTTTTCTTTTACCGTATCTGTTTTACGATACTTCAATAACGGACAGTTCGCGCGGTTATTGTATCGGGGAGGTTTTCAGAACAAACCATACCCGATCTGTATCCCGACAGAATGTCCGTTCAACGCTTTGGGCTGCTTTGCAATGTCTAACACCCAATTATAGTTGTGGTTAAACTCATAATAAACATTTACAAATAGATTTTTGGTTACATAATAGTTAAAGCCTGACCGAAGGTCGCCTATAACATACCATGCGTTGCTGATGTCCTTCATTCTTGTGAGTTTTAATGCATCCCAACCTGCAAAAACATCGAAGTGTTTTCCAATAGGGATATGAAGGCGCGGAGATAAAAGGATTCCTAAACAAATGCCTCCCAATGTTATAGGAGAATGACGACTACCTCCCAAGATGGCTATTTCCATCGCAACACTTCCCCATGGATTAATGGAGAAATAATTGGCTCCAAATGATATGTCTAGTAGCGAACATTCAGGGTTTAGGATAGAAAAAACTTGTCCAAACGATGCCGACAAAGATGTTCTGCTCGCCCAATAGGTTGAATTTGGATGATTTAGATATTGTACACCCGTTGATGCCAATATGCCAACCCGTCCAATTTCATAATATGTCTGTGCCTGTGCCTGTGTCTGCGCCTCAGTCTCAGTCTCAGTCTCAGCCTCTGTCTGTGCCTGCGCCGTGGTGCAAAACAGTGCTGCAAAGGCGATGATGATTAGGTGTTTGATTCTGTTTTTCATGATATGGCCGGTCTTCTTGCTGCCAACACGTCTGATAAGATTGTTTTGCTCCAAAAACTTTACAATCCGTTTTGTCGTGGAATAAGGCATAGCCAAACGGGTAGATATATAAGCTGTGTTTAATGGCTCATTTAGACTGTCATTTAATGTATCATTATTGTGAGCCATTAATTTTATAAATGTATATACTTTGCTTTGATTTTCAGAAAGATGTATAGTGTTTAAGCTATCGTTTAATGGCTCATTTTGTTGGCTATTGGATGAGCCGTCAAACTTTCCGGCGATGTCATTCTGCGATGTTCTGTTGCTTATAGCCACAAACCTTTCTCTTTGTATAGTTGCCATCATTCCTCCTCGTATCTGCTCGAAATTGGGTGTCTGCAAATGCTCTCTCTCAAATGACTTGCGTATTTTCTCGTATCCACGTCCCCATGCTTCAATAAATCCAGAAAGGTAAAATACTTTAGCTATCAATGTATTACGTGGGCGCGATTCGTGGTCGCCCATAAGGGTTTCTATTGTGTAGCCTTCCGGCAATGTGCCGCTGTTCCACAATTCCACACGGTCGTCCCACACCCGCATTTGGATAAAAGTGCCGGTGTAGTCTTTATGTACAATGGCGTTGCAGATAATCTCACGCAAACCATCTTCAGGGATTTCAAGCGGTTCCTTGCGCAACAGCCCCTCATAATGTATGGGCGACACCAGATACTTTGCTCTCAAGGTGGATACCACATTGTCTGGCATCATAATCAGCGGACAGGAAATGTTGTCCTGAATAATCAGGTCGGCGCGGCTGGCACGGAAACGTCCGATTCTGAATATCGCGTTCAAGTTCCAACGCTCAATGTCTTTGCCAAACAAAAGCAAGGCTGCCATTGTAAGTTTCCCCTGCTCATCAATCAGTTGCAGGTTCTGCAAGATTTTCTGTGTGCTGTCGTTGCGTGAGTCGGGATTAATACGCTTAGCCTCTATCGCACGGTACATGAAATAGTCAACAGCATCGCGGTCAATATCCTCCAGCGAGGCGCTCGGTTGTGTCGTAGCGTCCCATGACAGATTCATTTTCTGCAACAAAAAACTGTGCAGGGTGTTGCCGTTCATTTCCTGAAGTGTGGTTCCGCTCCTATAATAGTATTTACCGCGAAAAGACACGGGTCTTTCCGTTGCAGGGACGCTTACGCTAATATATTCTTTCCCGTCATCGGTCAAGAGGTTTATGGTAGCTAACAGCCCCATTGTCTGGTTTATAAGGTTGGGCAGTTTTTCAAGTAGCTGCTTGGCATTTTCAACGCCAACCACTTTGCCATTGTCATCCACACCAATATACAATGTCCCGCCCTGCGCATTGGCAAAACCGCATAGTTCGGCAAGGAAGTCATCCCGCCATCGTTGTTTGAATTCTATGTTCTGTGTCTCTTTCACCGTATCTGAGTTAGTTTCTATACAGCAATAACGGACAGTTCGGCTGTTTATTGTGTCGGGGAGGTTTCATTTTTTTTCTCGGCAATACGTTCCTTCGCAATGGCAACGGCACGTTGCAGCTTTTCTGCAAGAAGTTTCTTGTCTGGCAGTTGGGTGTAATATTGCGCAACCTTTATGGGACTATTCTCCTCT
>CACYHL010000132.1 GCA_902774205.1 uncultured Bacteroidota bacterium
TGCTTCGCCACTACAAAGCCAACCCGCCGAAATATTCTGTTGCAGGGCTCTTTTTCAGCGGCGAGGAGGCGGCACTGAAAGGCTCATCTTACTATGTTGAACACCCGCTCTTCCCCATAGAAAAGACAATGATTCTGATAAACCTTGACCTGATGTGCGGCGGGGACGACGGCATAACAGTTGTGAACGCCAATTCGAAGGGGACACGACCGTTTTTCGACACAATGGTTGAGACAAACAAGCAGGAGAAATTGATCAAAGAGGTGAAACCTCGCGACAACGCCGCAAACAGCGACCATTTCTATTTTTCAAAACACGCCCCCGCTATCTTCATCTACACTTTGGGCGGACGAATCGGCGGCTACCACCATTGGAGCGACACCTGCGAAAACTGCGGCCTCGAAAATTACAATAGTCTCGCAACTCTACTGATAAAAGCTGTGGAGAATACGTACATGAAACAAGAGTAAATGCCAATTTCCCTGAATGTTATCGTAAAAATAGTATTTTTGCAGGATTAAATAAAGAAAATTAGTAAAAACAGCAATAAAAAGCTTCATGAAAAGAGTCTCACTGCTTCTTGCCTCTCTTCTGACAATTCTAACTCTTTCCGCGCAAAAGCTGAAAGACGTTGTCATTGAGGGGAATGCCCCTTTCGCTAAGGGCAAGGAGGTGCGGCTTCTCGTTTTCGATGATCTGCTGACATACACCACGCAGGTTGCGGCGAAGGCTACAATCAACAAAAATGGTGACTTTAAACTTCATTACAAAACCTACGAGACAACATTGGCGCAGCTTGCTATTATGAATGCCAAAGCCGAATTTTTCATTGAGCCTGAAAAAGAGTATCATCTTGATATAGAGGCAGATGAAGAAATATTCCAGATTGTCTCACCTGAAGAGTACGGCATTTTTCTTAAAGTGACACCGCACCAAACCGACACAACGGAGCTGAACTACAAAATCAATTTATTTTCGAATTTTTTCGAGAATGTGACGACAGCGTTCCACCCCTACTTCACCTACTTGAAAAACAAAAACAAATATGACACTTTGACATCAATCATAAAAGAACATTTTGATATCCAATACAATCCCACAAATTTTTACAAGTCATACATATATTATACTTTCGCATCGTTAGAGCAAAGCATGTACGAAAAAAGTCTGGAATATATTTACCGCCAATATCTTGACAATGAGTATATTCTGTACAACAATCCCGCTTATATGGATTTTTTCAACACGTTTTATGATAATTATCTATATAATTCAAGACGGATTTCAAAGACAATTCTTACAGAAAACATTAATGAAACGCCCAATTATCTGAATCTTTTCAATGAAGTTGGGAAAGACCCTGTTTTGCAAAATGAAAGGATTCGTGAACTTGTGATAATAAAGAATCTCGGACAGTTCCATGCAAGTCAGGATTTTAGCAAAGCCAATATAATCAAGTTGTTAGATTATATTTTTGAGAACACTCATTTTCCTGAGCATAAGAAAATAATAGAGAATCTGAAAAAGAGACTTGTAAAATTCAAGTCGGGGGAAGAGATAAAGAGAGTTGCGTTGAAAGAGGTAAGCGGTGCGGATTTCAAACTTGGAAAGCCCGCAAAAAAATGGACATACGTCCAGTTTTTTAACTCACAGTGCGAAGATTGCATTCGTGAGATGATGGTACTCAAAGAATTACAAGAAAAATTCAAAGACAGTCTGCAAATCGTCTCCGTTTCGGTAGATATGAATTTCAATGATTTCTCGAACTTCAGACAGTCGTACGACAACAAGTTATTTGACTGGCAATTTGCGCATTTCAACGACCAATACGAATGGCTTGACGAATTACGGCTTCTGTCGCTGCCGGAGTATATTCTGTTATCACCAGATGGAAAACTCTACGACCGTTATCCCGCGCTTCCCGACAAAGGGGCGATGATGTTTTTCAAGCAAAAATTCACTCCAGCTGAAATTGAGGATGACCCATTAAAACGGGAGAAAAACTAAACGGCTTTGTATCCGAAGTAATCTCATATCAAAAAAAAAGGAACCTTTGACGGTTCCTTTTTTTCACTTCATCTATTTTATTCCCAATTTCTTTTTGATGTCTTTCGGGACAGCATCCTTGTGAACGATAATATTCATTGTTTTATATCTTGCGAAAGCCTTGCTGACATAAAACATTCCGTGGTATTTACCATAATCGCCCCAAGAGTTTTTCACCATATAGTACTCATTACCAGTCTGGTCGGTTGCGGTGCCGTAGATAAGCATACCATGGTCGTCTGTTGTTTCCCAGTTGTCATACGCAACCTGACGTTCCTCTTGAGAGACCCAGCGTTGTGGAGTTGGTTTGCTTTGTGCCTCTTTCTTTCTGTCGGCTGCAGAAAGGCCTGTCCAGTGTGCCATGTCGCTGCCAGTCGCCGCAGATTTAGCCTCAAGATCGGGCAGGACACAAAAGCCGTTCTTGATATTGCTGCGGAACCCTTCCTCACTAACATCTGAGCCCCATGCAACAGTATATCCATTTTCAATGGCATTGTCGAAAACCTGCATCATTTCGTCCAACGGCAGGTTGTAGCACTGTGCCCAACGCCAGTTGTCCTGGATCTCCAAAACGAATTTCTCATAGAAAGGATGATGTGTGTAAGATGTGATTGAAACATAGTCGTCAGCGTTCAAGCCAAGTGACTCATAAAAACTTTGAGGAGTGTATGAAACGCCGTTATAGACAAATTTCTCAGGACATTCGCCGAGGTATGCGGAATGAATGCCCCTGATTGCCTTTTCCCAAAGCATCACGCCGTCTTTATCCGACTGAAGCTTCTTCAAATCGCCCTTTGCGACAGCCTTCACAACAGCGTCAGAGACAGCTGAAAGCTCACTGTGGTCTGAGAGTGTGTCGCCGTATGCCGCTCCCGGACGCATTTCAGATTCAGGGACAAGCCCAAAAGTCTTCATCCCATAAATCACATCATAGAAAGAGCCGCCTTGCGAGAAAGAGATGTCACCGTGTGTGCGGACTGCGGCGCGGGCACGGTCTATGTATGTGTTATATACAATAAACATTTCAGAGAGGTCGTACTCCCCTTTTCCCATACGCAGCAACTCTGCCTCAATGAATCCGAGGCCAGAATAGCACCAGCAAGTGCCCGCACGGTGCTGGTCCTTCACAGACGTGACAGGAATCTCTTTCACCGTGGTGAAAACATAACCCTCATCTTTTTTTGCAGTATCGCTCTGCGCAAAAACAGCCGTGCCGCCAACAAGCAGCATAGACAAGATTAACACTGTAGTTTTTTTCATAAAATCGTTTTTTTGGTTATTAATTTTTTATCCTTTATATTTCAATGTTTTCTGTTAAAAACCCTAAAATCCCTAATCCTTAAATCACTTCATTTTCTCCTCAATCTCTTTAGGCACAACATATTGCGGTATATATTTCTTCTTTAAGGCATACACGAGCAGAACAATCCCAACCAAAACGAACGGAATACTCAAAAGCTGACCGATATCTAGCAACATACCATTCTCCTTAGCGACCTGCACCTCTTTGAAAAATTCGATGAAGAAGCGCGCAGTGAAAATCACAGTCAACAGGGTTCCTGTAGCGAATCCAGCATAGACCCTGCCTTTCGCGAATTTGAAATAGTAAATCACAAAGCCGATATACAGCATAAGATAGACAAAAGCCTCGTAAAGTTGGGCCGGATGGCGAAACGTGCCAGCGATGCCGAACCCGCCCTGGGTAAAATTGAACGCCCACGGCACGGTTGTAATACTCCCTACGATTTCGTGGTTCATAAGGTTCCCGCAGCGCACGAACGCCGCCGCAATCGGGATTGCAAGAGCAAAACGGTCAATCAGCCAAAGCATATTCATCTTGTACTTACGCGCGGCATAAACAAGATAAGCGACTATGGCGATTACAGCACCATGACTTGCAAGTCCTTGGTAACCAACAAATTGTCCGTTATGAAAAGGAAGGATTATTTCCAACGGCGCAGTGACAAACTGTTCTGGCTCATAAAAGAGAAAATGTCCGAGACGGAGTCCCACAATAGTCCAAACGACCGTCCAAATTGCTAATTTATCAAGCAATTTCTGTGTTATATTTTCAACCTTAAATATCTGTTGCAAAGTAAGATACGACAAAAAGAAGCCTGTTGCAAGCAGAATACCGTACCAGCGTACCTCAACCGGACCGAGCGAAAAAGCTACGGGGTCAACAGTCCAAATTACAGTTTCAAGAATCATTTCCGTATTCTAAAAGTTAACGTGATTTTTACAAGCCACAAAAATACGCATAATTTCAATATATAAGATTTTACAGTCTCAAATTTCTGATATTAATTTTTACATTTCAAGAAAGAGTTAAAAATATTATTTTTGCATATCAAAAGAGGAAAAAACGATGAGTGGCACTCTGACAAACTCCCAAAAGGCGCACCAAATACTGAAAAAGCACTGGGGCTTCGACAAATTCAGACCGCTTCAGGAAGATATTATCCTTTCTGTTTTGGAGGGGCGCGACACTCTTGCGCTGCTGCCCACTGGAGGTGGCAAGTCGATATGCTTCCAAGTGCCAGCTTTGGTGATGGACGGACTCTGCGTTGTCGTATCCCCGCTCATCGCCCTGATGAAAGATCAAGTGGAGAACCTGAAACGGCGCGGCATCAAAGCGGCGGCAATCTACAGCGGAAAGTCAGCACACGAGATTGACCTTATCATCAACAATGCCGCCTTCGACAAGGAGTTCAAGTTCCTGTACGTTTCGCCGGAACGCCTCAAAACCGACTCATTCCGTCTGAATATCAACAAATTGCGTGTCTCAATGTTCGCCATAGACGAGGCACACTGCATTTCGCAATGGGGTTACGACTTCCGGCCGCCGTACCTTGAGATTGCAGAGATACGGAAATATTTTCCAGCCGCACCTGTGCTTGCCCTCACCGCAACTGCAACCCCAGAGGTCGTAAAAGACATTCAGCTTAAACTGAATTTCAAAGAAGAGAATCTTTTCCAAGAACCTGATAGAATTGTAAGTTTGTGTTATGTTGAAGCCGTAGGTTTTCGCGAAAGATGCCATGTCGAATATGTGGCTGAATCCTTTTC
>CACYHL010000133.1 GCA_902774205.1 uncultured Bacteroidota bacterium
ACAGCCGTCCTGGTCGCCGGATTCCGCTGAACGGACAAAATTTCGTATGGTCATCTGTCCCTGATGTTGTCGGCTATGAGCTCCAATACTCAACAAACAACAGTTTCGCCGGAGCAACTTCATTAACAACAGCCAACACCTCTACCGTAATCAACGGATTCTCCTCAGGCACAACATACTATTGGCGAGTCAGAGCATACGACTTCAACGGATATTCGGCATGGACACCGGCATGGAGTTTCTCAACCGAAAACATGAGCATTTACAACACAATCAATGTGACAAGCTGCGACTCGTGCTATTGGAATGGCAAAAAATATTATCAAACAGGGGTTTATTATGACACCTTAACCACAATCCAAGGTTATGACAGCATCGTCATGATGAACCTTACTATCAATCACACAATATATAAAGACATATACGCAACTGCCTGTGACTCATTTTCCTGGAACACACTAACCTATTATTATTCAGGCAATTACACACAAGGGTTCTATGCACAAAACAACTGCGACAGTTTGGTTACACTTCACCTTACAATAACAAAATCCCAAACAAACTCATTTGCTGTGACAGAGTGTGACAGTTTTGTGTGGAACGGTTCAACATATTACCAATCAGGTGTTTACACACAACATTTCACATCTTCGGAGAACTGCGACAGTACTGTCACAATCACATTGACAATAAACCATGCCCAAACAGCCGCGAAAACGCTGCAACTTTGCGAAAGCGACCTGCCATACTACAGTCCAGAATTTGACACAACATTCGCGCAAGGAACACCAGCTTTAACCAACTACCAATTCCATAAGAAAACCGCAACGGGCTGCGACAGCACCATAACATTGACACTCATAATCAACTCTGACATAACGAAAGAGATATTTGCAAATGATTGCGACTCATTTCCTTGGAACGACTCAATCTATTATCAAAGTGGCGATTACGTGCAACACTTCATTGCTTCCACAGGCTGTGACAGTACGGTCACCCTGCACCTCACAATATCAGACTCAAAACAAAACTCATTCCCTGTAACAGAATGCGACAGTTTTGTTTGGAACGGTTCAACATACTATCAATCAGGAGTTTACACACAGCACTTCACAATGGCCAACAACTGCGACAGTGCGGTGACAATCACTTTGACAATAAACAACACACAAACCACGACAAAGACACTGCAACTTTGCGAAAGCGACCTGCCCTACTACAGTTCTGAATTTGACACAACATTTGAAACAGGCACACCTGCATTCTCCGTGATAGAGTTCCACCACAAATCAATCTCAGGTTGCGACAGCGTGGTGACATTGACTCTAACCGTCTCAGCGACGACGGCTACGATCTCCTACGGAACAGACAGTACGACATTGGTCTGCCAAAACATCGGCGTGACTTACCAATGGCTTGATTGCTCAAACGGCTATCAGCCTATAGCCGGTGCCACTACCGACACGCTGAAACCAACAGTGACCGGTGCATACGCAGTTGTCGTCACTGCCGGCTCGTGCGTTGACACAAGCGACTGTTTCGAAGTGGTTGTCAAGCCCGATTTTGTTAAAGATTTCTCGCAAAATGACATTGCCTGCTACCCTAACCCGACAAACAATTTTGTAACAATGGAAGGTCTGACAGAGGGCGCAACCGTGAAAGTGTGCGACATCATGGGGCGTATCATGCTGAGTTTCACAGCAAAAACAGAGAAAATGAATGTTGACCTATCGGCTTGCAGTAACGGATTATATTTATTTGTGATAGAAAGCGGAACTAATAAAATCGTGAAAAGAATTGTCAAGAATTAAGACACATTAACAACAAGACAAGCCCATTTCCACAAAAAATATTATCTTTGCGCTTCAATACGCCAAAAAAGACAAGACCAGATGAAGATAAAAAAGAGTGCCTTCCTGCAATCCGTCACCGACTGGCGGCAATGTCCGCAAAGCCAGTTGCCGGAGTATGCTTTTATCGGCCGCTCAAATGTCGGGAAGTCGTCACTGATAAACATGTTAGTACAAAACTCCACTTTGGCGAAGACATCATCCAAACCAGGTAAAACACAGACTATCAACCATTTCATCATCAATGACGAATGGTTTTTGGTGGATCTTCCGGGCTATGGTTTTGCGCACACATCGAAAGAGACTCGCGCAAATTGGGCTGTGATGATTGACGACTATCTGCAAAACCGCCCCAACATGATATGTCTTTTCGTGCTCATTGACTCCCGTCTCGAACCGCAAAACATTGATGTGGAATTCATCAACAAACTCGGCGAAAACGGCATTCCTTTTTCGATAATCTTCACAAAAACTGACAAAATCTCAACATCCAAACTAAACACTAACGTCAACTTGTTCAAAAACAAAATGTTGGAGACTTGGGAAGAATTTCCTCCTTTTTTTATGACATCATCTCTAACAGGACAAGGCAGAGAAGAACTTTTGGATTACATCGGGAAAATAAATAACAATAATCTGTAAAATCAAATATCATGAAAAAAATCTTTTTGATAATCGCACTGACAGCATGTGTTTCAGCCATTTACGCACAGGGAAACAATAAAAACGAAGGCACACCGCTCCGCGAGACATTCTGGTTCCTGAAAGTCCTTAACGGACAGAAAATCGCAGCGACAAACGACAACGAGCCGTACATCGTTTTCGACCAGAGCAACACCTATTACGGCAACCTCGGCTGCAACTCGTTTTTCGGAAAATATTCGGCATCTTCAAAAAAGATAAAGCTGCAATACAAAGGAGCCACAAAAAAACTCTGTCCTGACATGAGTTCAGAAGAGTTGTTCCTGAAAGCGCAAAAAGCGCCTATAACCCACTACACAATCAATGGCGACATTCTCACCCTGTATGTGAAAGGCGAAGAGTACATGAGATTCCAAGCCGGTGTAAATCCGAACAAAAGTGACAAGGCTAACATAAACGCTATAGAAAGCGAAGACCCTGACTTCAACGACAAGGGTGAGCGCGAGACACAACGCGAAGACAGCGGAGAAAACCTCGGAGAATAACCATGACACCGGAAGAGACTATCAGACAAGCCCTTGCGGAAGATGTAGGGGCTGGTGACTTTTCATCTTTGTCTTGCATTGATGAAAACATAAATGGCAAAATGCGTCTTTTGGCAAAAGCTGACGGCATTATCGCCGGTATTGACACCGCACGCACAATTCTGCAAATCGTTGACCCTCAGATAGAAATGCGCACCTACAAAAAAGACGGCGACACAATAAAAAAAGGTGACATCGTCTTTGAAATCAGCGGCTCCGTACGGCACATGCTCACAGCGGAACGCACCGTGCTGAACTTTATGCAGCGAATGAGCGGAATCGCCACAACCACAAGCGAATACGTCAAATTGGTGCAGGGCACAAAAACACGGCTTCTTGACACAAGAAAGACTACACCCAATATGCGCTATTTTGAAAAATACGCCGTGAAAATCGGAGGTGGCACGAACCACCGCTTCGGGTTGTTTGACATGATTATGCTGAAAGACAACCACATTGACTTCGCTGGCGGCATCGAAAAGGCAATTGACAAGACAAGAAAATATCTATCGGACAATAACTTACCATTAAAGATAGAAATCGAGACACGAAATATTGACGAAGTGCGCCGCGTTGTGGCACACGGCGGCGTTGACCGCATAATGCTCGACAACTTCACACCAGAGCAGATCACTGAAGCATTGATGGTAATCAACGGCAAATACGAGACCGAAGCCTCTGGCGGAATCACGAAAGAGACACTGCGCCTTTACGCCGAAACCGGAGTCGATTTTATCTCGGTCGGTGCACTGACACACCAAATCAAAAGTTTGGACCTTAGCCTGAAATACGTTAACGTCTAACGGAGCCTGTCCGCCGAACGCACAAGCTCCTCATCTTTTCTGATTGCGCGGTTCACAACAATCAGTTAATGTTACAACTATGTGAAAATAAAGTGTTTAAGATTATTGTCTTATCACTTTAATTGTTTTGGACTCTCTTCCTTCGACAACAAACCTAAAATAGTACAAACCTGAAGCATACGAACTCATATCAACAATAAACCTCTCATTATCAATATATTGCATATACATCAATTTCCCGATAGCATCATATACGACAAGTGTCATATTATTATTATCACGCATATTTCCCTCAAAAGAAATATTCACAACATCGTGCGCAGGATTCGGATAAAGATATATTTCAATATCATCACCAACTGAATTTTCATTTATGCTAACTGTGTCTGTAACAGTAAGTTCCAGATTAATCACACTGTCGCAGCCGCTTGCAGCCCCGCCTGAAATCGTATAAGAATAAATTCCTGATTCAAAATAGGTTTCGCCATTCGCCTCCCAGAAATAAGAGCCCTGCGCAGTCTCCAAAACATCAACGATAACAGAATGATTTACAATAAGATGTAAAATCTCAACACTATCACAGCCAAGAGCATTCCCATTATACAGAACATGCTCATAATCACCACTTTGCAGATAAACACTATCATACCAGACAAATGAATCACATTCTGTCACATAAATATCGGCAGTCGTTGCGTGAGTGATAGTAATATCCAACACAATAATGCTGTCAAGACCATTGTTTTTATGAATAGTTTGAGTATAAATCCCTGAATTATAATAATTTACACCATTATATGAATAGAGTTCACATTCTGTTACAGTTAAAGAATACGGCTTGACGAACAAATGCAGGGTAACGGTACTGTCGCAGCCGCACGCAGAATTGAGATATTGCGTATAGACACCGCTTTGCGCCTCACTAAAATTGTGCTTGCTATAAACAGAACCTGTGACAATTGTGTCATAATACACAATGTTGTAATTCGGATTAACAGTCAATGTCAGCGTGACGGTGCTATCGCAGCCGCTTACGCTTTGAAGGTTTTTAGTGTAGGTGTAAGTGCCCGCGGTGGAGTCTTTCGTTATTACAACGAAATCATTTTTATAATATGTCTCTCCTTGACAAATTTGATCTTCTAACGTTA
>CACYHL010000134.1 GCA_902774205.1 uncultured Bacteroidota bacterium
GTCCCGCAGGCGCATTCCAGTACCGTATCATCAGGTTCAATCAGAGAAGATACGATCCTCTTCAGCTTCTTATGAGTTTTCCTGTTAATGACATTGACGAATACGTCATATACACCGGCCACATTATCCCAAAACATTCCGATTCCTAAAGTGAATATGGTGAGAAATATCCAACCTATGAAACTCAAATCAAGAAGGAAAAGGTCAAACTTATGACCTTCCATCATCGCCATGCTTTTCTCTATGCATTCATCTGCACTCAGTTCAGGATTGTCGTTAGCTATGAAGAATGTCATCGCATACGAATAGCTCTTGATGATGCCAGGCACAAAAAGAAGGAGTGACCATAAGAAAACATAAACCACCATAAGTAATGTAACCCCTAATGTTCTGGCATAATTGTTAAAGCCAACAAACATATCTTTTACAGGCTGCAATGTCTCATCTTTCCTGACAAGTTGGAGAAAAATGATATTAAAGCCATAACTCAATGGCAACACAATAAAAATAGCCCCCAATAATTTGAATAGCCCAATTCCTAAGAGTTTCAGGGTAAGTGTAGGATTAATTCCATTAGAATTATGCACATAAGTATTGCCTGAAAATATCAACGAAATGAGAAACAATACAAATGTCGCCAATACAAACGAGGTCCACCAGCCGCGCAATGATTCACGTGCGGCGGCTCTGATTTCAAAATTTTCTTTCATATACAATAATATTTAAGGTTGATAAAATTATTTCTTTTGGCGCTGCTGCCAGCGTTCGCGCGCATACTGCTGCAAATCGCTCACCTCATCGTTCTCGTCAATGATCTCAAGCCCGAGAATCGTTTCTAAAATATCCTCAAGAGTGAGAATGCCCTGAAAGCAGCCGTACTCGTCAATCACAACAGAAATCTGCTCTTTTTTCGCGATAAACTGCTCCCAAATATCTCCGATGGAAGTGTCCTCGTTGAAATATTGGATTTCGCGCTTTATGCTTCCAAGATTAATGTCAAACTTGTCATCGGCAAGAAGCTGCAGTGCATCATTACGCAAGATGTAGCCGGTGATATATTCGGCGGATTCGGCATAGACAGGGATTCGCGAATGGTGAAGGAACGCGTTGTCCTTGTAAAAAGCCTTAAGTGTAAGCTTTTCGTTTGCCACCGCCGCAACCACACGCGGGGTCATCGCATCACTTGCCTTGATAGAGTCGAGTTTTATGAGATTCTGGATTATCTTGTTCTCTCCTTCTTCAAAAACGCCCTCCTCTTCGCCCGCGCTCACCATAGCGGAAACCTCCTCGCGGCTTATCGTGTTCTCGCTCTCTTTTGGCGTGAACCACTTGCTAATCAGCTTGATGAGCATAACCAACGGGAAGAGTATGAACACCAACGCACGGATGACAACCGCAGCATAGGGCATAAGAGTCTTACAATATGAAGTGCCTATCGTTTTTGGGATTATCTCAGAGAAAACAAGAATCAGAAGTGTCATGACGGCTGAAACGAGTCCGAACCATTCGCTGCCGAAGACGATTGTCGCCTGCCTGCCAACCCCCGCCGCACCAATTGTGTTGGCAATAGTGTTGAGCGATAGTATTGCTGCGAGCGCGCGGTCAGGTGTCTGCTTGTATTTTTTGAACAGCGTGGCGTAACTGCTCCCCTCCTCCTCGCGCATTGTGACGTATGAGAGTGGCGTTGACAACAACACCGATTCCAAAATCGAGCAGAGGAACGATACAACAAGCGCAATAAACAAATATACCAGTAAAGCCAACATCTCACTATGATATTAACACTTCAAAAAAATGTTTCAAAGTTCTATACACCATTCTTGTCATTAAAATAATGAATTATGTATCAATATTTTAATGCTGAATTGAAATATACGGAAGCGGATCCTGGTCGTCTTTTTCGCAAGAGGAAACCGCAAACGCAAGCATTAATGCGACAACAATAAGTACAAGTCCTGTTAAAAATCTATCTTTCATTTTTCAAAAATTTAATCCGCTGCAAAGTTAACATAAAATTTTCATTTATAGCAGAAAAGCGTTTTTTAATTTGAAGCTGCCATAGTCTCCCTGATTTTTGTGGTCAGTATATCGGTGCCTTGAACGTTAAAACCGCCAAGCGGAATTATGACATCCGCATATCTCTTAGTCGGTTCGATGAAAGTCTCATGCATGGGTTTCACATATTTTTGATAATGTACGATAGACTGCTCAAGGTCACGTCCACGCTCTTTGACATCGCGCTGAATGATTCGGATAATGCGCTCATCGGAATCGGTGTCAACAAAGACTTTCAGGTCCATAGCGGCGCGCATGTCAGCGTCAGTGAAGATGAGGATGCCTTCCACAATGAGCACATCTGTCGGCTCCACCAGCACCGTTTCCGCGCCGCGGCGGCAGGTGACGTATGAGTAGGTCGGCATCTCAACACGCTTTCCAGCCCGCAAATTCTTGATATGCTGCAACATAAGCGGGAACTCAATAGAAGACGGATGGTCGAAGTTTATTGCCTCTTTTTCCGCCTGAGTCAACTCGCCCATGTCATAATAATAAGCGTCCTGCGACAAAACGCTGACACTTTTAGCCGGAAGACTTTGAATTATCTTGTTCACCAAAGTTGTTTTACCTGAGCCAGAACCGCCCGCAATTCCAATTACATACATGATTTTCAGTTTTTATTATTATTAATTATTCTGTCGCTATGTTGTGTTATGAACGCCTTCCAGCCCGACCGCTTGGTTGACACTATTGTGGCTGAGTTTTGCAGATGGTGGCAGACTGCCGCGGCAAGTGCGTCTGTGGCATCGAAATAGGCTGGCTGCTCCAAATCGGGATATAGTGTCTTGAGCATTGCCGCAACCTGTTCCTTGGAGGCGCTGCCCACACCTGTTATCGCCTGTTTTATTCGGCGCGGCGGGTACTCGAAAATCTCAAGCCCATGCTCCAGCGCCGCCGCCATCGCCACGCCCTGCGCCCGCCCGAGCTTCAGCATCGACTGCGGGTTCTTCCCGAAAAATGGCTCTTCAATAGCAAGAATGTCAGGCGAGTAATTTGTGATAATCTCTTTCAGCGAATTGAAAATCACCTTCAGTTTCTCCGCCTGTGTCGGCAGTTTCGACATTTTTACGACATCAAGTGTAACAACCTCAGACCGCCGGCCGCAAGTGTCCAAAACCGCGTAGCCCATGATATTCGTACCCGGGTCAACACCCAAAATGCGCATTTTCTCACTCTCCATATTCCGCATAACAAACTCAACTACAGCACATTAGCTAATTGTTCCTTGATTTTTTCAAGTTCGTCTTTCATACAGACTACAATCTGCTGCATTTCAAAATGGTTGCTCTTGGAACCCAAAGTGTTTATCTCGCGCCCGCACTCCTGGGCTATAAAACCGAGTTTCTTCCCATTGGAAGTTGTATCATTCAGTGTATCAATAAAATAGTTGCAATGTTTGCGAAGCCGGACTTTCTCTTCTGTAATATCCAATTTTTCAAGGTAGAAAATCATCTCTTGCTCCAACCTGTTTGCATCATAATTAGCTGAAAGTTCAGCCAACAACTTCTCAAGCTTCTCCCTTTGTTTCACAATACGCTCATTTTCAAAAGGTTCCACATCATCAACCATATTATAAATCAGCTTCACGCGTTTTTCCAAATCGGCGGCAAGTACCGCGCCCTCCTGCTCTCTGAATGCATTAACTTTATTGCAAGTCTCGATAAGCGCCTGATTCACTTTCTCCCAAAGTTCATCGGAAAGGGCTTCTTGTGTGGATTTTACGACTTCGGGCATACGAAGTGTCTGCGCAAAAATATCGCTCTCAACCTTGTTGCCGACGTAAGAGGAAAGTTGTGTCAGCGAGTCGAAATATGCTTTCGCAAGATTCTCATCAATCACAAAATTTGAAGCGGCGGCGATGTTTTCGCAAGTGATCGTCAAATCAATCTTGCCGCGCTCCAACTCCCGCGAGACTATAGAACGTATTTCGCTGTCGCGTTCACGAAACAACGGAGCGATACGCGCATTCAAGTCCAACTGTTTGCTATTCAGTGTTTTAATTTCAATAACTACAGATTTTGAGGAAGTAACGACCGAACTTTTGCCGTAACCTGTCATCGATTTAATCATAACATTTAAATTTTAACTTACAAAAATAGTTATTTTTATTTATTTTTGCCATCAGCAAACACAAATTTGAATCAACATGAGAAGAATAATAATTTTTTGCTTTATTTATTTGATAATTAATTTATTAGGCGCACAAGACAGCAATTATGTCAGACACATAATACACAAATTGAGCGCCGATGAGATGTACGGGCGCGGATATGCGTACAACGGAGACAGCATTGCGGCGGAGTTTCTTGTGAATGAACTTGAGAAAATTGGAGCGCAACCCATCGGGAAACAGTTCAAACAGCCGTACCAATTCAACGCTTTCGCGATGGAAGGCAAAGTGGCACTGCGCCTTGACGGCAAGCTGAAATCACCGCTCACAGATTACAGCATTGCCCCAACCGCTCTCGAAGCGCATGGCAAATTTGAAGTTGTGAAAGCCGACCCTAAAATCTTATACGACGCTGAAGCAATGAAGAAATTTCAGGAAAAGAACAGTTCCATTCTCTCGCAAGTGTTTGTATATATTGACATTACGAATGTGAAATGCACAGATGAAGAGAGGAAAACCCTGAACCACATGACACAGCGTTTGAATTTCGCAAACCCGATTGGATGCCGCGGAGTGCTTATGCGAACGGAGCAGCTGCCAGCGTGGACTTGGATTGCGAGCGACTATGAGCGCGACCACACTCTGATTCACCTTGACGGCAAAGCTGTCACAAAATGCCCCAAAACCATTGACATCGACTTCAGCAACAGACCGCACATGCACAACACACAGAACGTTTGCGCAATGATAAAAGGAAGTGTCTCACCCGACACATTCATTGTATTCACGACGCACTACGACCATCTCGGATGCATGGGTTCGGAGG
>CACYHL010000135.1 GCA_902774205.1 uncultured Bacteroidota bacterium
CAGGCACGTTTGATGTCGCAGGCGTTGCGCAAACTGACAGCAACTATCAGCAAAACAGGTTGTTGCTGCATATTCATCAACCAGTTGCGCGACAAAATCGGCATTGTGTTCGGTAACCCTGAAACGACCACTGGCGGTAATGCACTGAAGTTTTACGCTTCTGTACGCTTGGACATTCGCAGGCAGTCGCAGCTCAAGGATGGTGACACTGCAGCTGGTAACCGCGTGAAAGTCAAGGTCATAAAAAACAAGGTTGCGCCGCCATTCCGCACAGCCGAATTCGACATTCTGTTTGGTGAGGGCATCTCCAAAATCGGTGAAATTATCGACCTTGGCGTTGAGAAGAACATCATCAAGAAATCCGGCTCGTACTTCTACTACGGCGACAGCAAACTCGCCCAAGGACGTGATGCGGTGAAGCAGCTCCTTGCTGACAACCCTGAACTCTGCGAAGAACTCGAGGCCAAAGTGCGCGAAGCCATGAAGGCGTAACAGGAAATTTGCAGTGAGATAGAGGAAAAGAAGGTGGCGTAAGCCATTATTGTGATTTATGAAAAGAACAGCAACAATACTTTCTATTGCGACTGTTATCTGTTGGGCGATTTTTATATTGTTACGGCTCGCTTTAGGTGAAGATGTGTTTATTGTCTATCGGCTTGAAGGGTGGCTTTTGGTTGTTGCGACATTACTGAGTTCTGTTTCCATAGCACTTTGGCTTGTATTGTGGTTAGCAGGGAAGCATATTCTCGTCAGGCTGACAATGTGGCTTTTGTACCTTCCAATCACACTGATATGGTTGTTGTTTATTTATTTTGCTGACCACGTGACCACAAACACTGCTCTATTTGATAATCATTTTGATTATTTGGTGTGTTCCAATGACAATAGTTATGTGGTGCGGGGAGAATATGATGGAACATTTGAGGTGATTTTCCTGTATCATCGGGAAGGGGCATTGGAAAGAAGGGTTTGCTGGCTTGATCGCTACTATGATGCCTACATTGAGGAACTCATTGTAAATGAAAATGATGATCTTGTAATATTACGATACCATTATCCGGAATGCACTTCCAAAACAGACACATTTCATCTTGATGGTGAATTGTATCATTAAACAAATGTTGATAACGTAGAGACGTTCCATGGAACGTCTTCACGGGGTTTTGAAAATGAAATGTCAATTTGTAGGGCTGTGCCAATGGCGCAGCCCTACATTATGAACCGTATTGGATTAATGTTTTTAACGTTTTTATGTCAATTTAACAACGTCAAAAATTGTGATATAAAAATTCCCCATTTTACATTTCATAATGGAGCACGGAATTTTTGTATTTTTGTACACGAAAATATAACTTCCAAATTTGAAGTACAATGAGACAAAAATTTCAATGGATTCTTGCCGCTATCCTTATAATTTGCGGCTGTACTGCACTGACTGGCTGTTCTAACATAACACGGAGCATTGCCGATAGTTTTAACAACAACCTGATAGTTGAGAACCGTTATCAGATGATACTAAACGGTTTGCAGTTGACCATGCTTATCACGTTCTTTTCCACCATTTTAGGCACCATTTTGGGTGGTTTGGTGTGCTGGATGCGCATGAGCCGCCGCCAATGGTTGCAACGCACAGCAAAGGTATATATCGACATCATGCGTGGCACGCCTGTGCTGGTACTGCTCATGCTCATGTACTATGTGGTGATGGCGCCTATGCAAGCGACTGGTGTCGTGGTGGCCATCGTCACCTTCTCCATGAACACTGCGGCTTACATTAGCGAGATGCTGCGCACCGCTATACAAGGTATTGACCGCGGACAGACAGAGGCCGGTCTGGCTTTGGGGTACACGCAGAGACAGACATTCTTCAGAATTGTGCTGCCGCAAGTGGTCAAGGCGGTGATGCCTGTCTATCAGGGTGAAGTGGTGAGCTTGCTGAAGGGCACAAGCATCGTGGGCTATATCGCTGTTGTTGACATGACAAGGGCCTCCGACCTGATACGCTCACGCACATTCGATACAGCTATAATATATTTCCTCGTGGCGTGGCTCATTGGGCTGTTGCTCACTTCGCTGGTTAAACGTCAGCGCATGAAGGCTATCGTTGCTGCTCTGTTGCTGGCGTTTGGCGGAACGATATGCTACGTGCCGTCTCTGCTGACTTCCAGTGATACTGCAGAGGTAGCAAATGTCCCTGCCGTATTCAAGGCACTCTCCGGCAAGCGTGTCGGCGTTATTATCGGCAGCATACAGGACATTGCAGTCTCCGATATGGCACCCAATGCCGATATTTTGCGACTGTCAAACAACACCGACTTGTTAACTGCCTTAGAGAGCGGTAAAGTGGAGGTGATTGTTGATGAAAATCTTTCGGTGGCATTCAATAAGGAAATCGCCTCTAAGGTGGATGCGGTGAATTCCGAACTGCCGTCAATACCCATTGGAGCTTGTTTCCGCTTGGACAACACACAGTTGAAGCAGGACTTCGACAGCTTCCTTGCAGAGATCCGCGGCGATGGCACCTACCAACAAATTTATGACCGATGGAAAACTGCCGAAGTCCCATCTGCGGTGGCTCTACCCCAACAACGCGGCACGGGACAGACACTGCGTGTTGCCATCTATCCCGCAATGCCTCCTTTCAGCTTTATCAGTGACGGAAATCCATCAGGTTTGGAGATAGACATACTAACGGAGTGGGCAAATAGGCGCAACTGGAAATTGGAGTACCTCGTAATGGACTTTGCCTCGCAGATTCCTGCCGTGCAGACTGGCAAGGCTGATATGGCCATGGGAGCTATCAGTATCACCGAGGAGCGGCAAAAGCAGGTGCTCTTCTCCGACGGCTATCTCGAGTCTCATATAATGCTCCTCACGCGAAAAGGCGAGTCGGAGATACTCACCAACCCTTCACAGCCATCAGCCAAAGAGAATGACAAAAACAGATGGGTATGGGCTGTAATCCTCATTGCTATAGTAATAGGTGTTGGTGTCTGGCTCATTGTTCGCAGAAAAAAACATACTACTTTACACACGACCCCTCTCTCTGTAGAAGAGATGGCGAATGAAGGGCTTCCTCTCATCCGCATCTCCCATCTGAAGAAAAAATATGATACACTTGAAGTGCTCCGCGACATCAATGCCGATATACATCGTGGTGAAGTTATCTCCATAATAGGACCATCAGGCACTGGCAAGAGTACTTTATTGCGATGCCTGAACCTGCTGGAGCAGCCTACTAACGGCAGTATCATCGTCAATGGAGAGGGTATCCTCTCCAAGGGCTATCCTGTCCATACGATGCGCCAGAAGATGGGAATGGTGTTCCAGAGCTTCAATCTCTTCGAGCATAAGACAGTGCTGGAAAACATCATCTTTGCACCTTGTCAGTTGCGCAATGAGGAGCCGGAAAAGGCACGCGAGGAAGGAATGGAACTACTTCGCAAGGTGGGACTTGCGGAGAAAGCCGACGTTTATCCGGCGAACCTCTCTGGCGGTCAGAAACAGCGCGTGGCCATCGCACGCGCCTTGGCTATGAAGCCAGATATTCTCCTTTTCGACGAGCCCACATCGGCACTTGACCCGACAATGGTGGGTGAGGTGCTCAGCGTAATCCGCCAGCTGGCAAAAAGCGGTCTCACCATGCTCATCGTCACACATGAGATGCGATTCGCGCGTGACGTCAGCACACGTATTTTCTTCATGAACGAAGGTGTTATTTATGAAGATGGCACACCTGAGCAAATCTTTGAGCACCCGATACATAGTGCCACAAAAACCTTCATCAACCGTATTCAGAAATTAGTCTATGAGATTGACTCCGACGATTTTGACTTCCTGCAGATTCATACCGGAATCAATCAGTTCTGCCTCAAATTCAATATTTCGGAGAAAGCTGAGCTCGCATATAGTTTGGTTAAGCAGATGCTCTTTACTCATCTGCGTACTATTCGTCCGCTCACGCTCAGGTTCACTCATGCTGAGATGAACGGTGTGACGGCGTTGGATTTCATGGTAGAGGGACTTGACCATTCACCGTTAGATGAAGCGTGTCGGGAAGCTCTTCGTCCGCAAGTTAAAGAGATCATAGAAGAACCCACCACACGTGGATTCCGCGTGAAACTGGTTATTTAAAACGGCATTGTGTCCGTAGCTTGTTAATGTTTTAACGTTTTATGCCAATTTTATAACACAAAATGTGGTATTAGTTTCCTTGTTTTCATTTCATTATCACACAAAAATCTGATATTGTATTATTTGTTTTAGAAATAAGTTCGCCTATAAAAGATTTTTTATATCTTTGCAAAGATTTGTAATTTTATAATAAGACATTAAAATTATTTTGATATGAATAGGAAACTTTTTATTACAGTTATAGTGGCATGTATAGCCCTCGTTTTGTTTTCATGCAAAAAGAAAAGCACCTCTAATTTAATGGTTTATTGGAAAGCCACGACCACCAATGGTGAGGTGGCTGTCGGTCAGGAATTGCAAAATATTTACACAGCATTTGACAATGAATTTTCTCATGCCAAATTCGGCAAAGTGTCAAATCACTCTATTCGCGTTGACGGTGTTGCAGAACAGCAAATTGATAATATCATAACTGAGATTCGCCAACTTTCCGCAAAAGCAGATGAATCCTTAAATACATTCAATCCATCAATTTGCTATACAATAACTGTTACTGTTTCAACAGACAACAATCGGGAAATTATTGCAAATTACAACTATTGTCCTAAAGAACCAGCGGATGGTGACAATAATGGAGGTGATAATGGTCCCGATGGTAATCCAAATCAAGGAGATGGCATTGTTGATCCGGAGAGCGTTTATGCGCTCAAACCAGTATTTTACGCCCCACTTACAAGCAATCTTCAAGATTTTGTCAGTGGGGAGGCAGGGGCTGCTTACGGCACGGTTGGCAACTTCACAGAACGCGGTCTTACTTTCAACTATAATAGAATTGTGTGGGAATCAGGATGGTGGAACAAAATCACCTACAACACTCCTTTCACAATTCTCGCTGACTACAAACGCACTGGCAATAACTCCGAGCACATGAATCTCATCAATTCATCGCCGGGTCCTGGTGTGAATGTGGAACGCGGTTTTCACATTTGCTGCCGGAGCAATAACCAAAACGACTTGACCACAGCCGTTTACAATGTGTGGGTTGACTATGGTGTCGCCTCCCAAAACACAGCACTTGTCAATGCCCAGCACTTCCTCACGGGATTCTCATACGACGGGAATGGCACTTTCACCCGGATACAGGACGGTGTCCTCACATCTGAAACATGGTCCATATCCCAAAACAACTTCCCTGATTTTGAAGGCACGCCACTATGCATTGGAGGTCTGAATAACTATTACAAGGATTTTTGGGTCGGCACAATCGCAAATGTGATGATTTTCAACACCGCACTTACGCAAACACAAATAACGTCATTGCATTGATTTGTTAATATTTCAACTGAATCATCACGTAAATTTACAAGACTGAAAGGTGTAATTCGGGGAAATTGATAATTATGAATCGTCTGAAATGGCTTGCCGTATTCCTCGTTATTTCTGTTTCATCTTTTGCACAACAGTTCAAGGTGGTGGAAGATACCATACGGATTAACGCTTCCGATTACATAAGTCCTGTTTCAGATTTTACAATGATGTGGGCGGCGAAATATCACGGCTTTTATTTCTGTATTTTCGAAGATGAACATATCTATGGACATTGGATATGTAAAAAGCGTTTATTGGTCATCTCTGAAGATAGGAAAGATATTGTGGAGGTGAGTTTGCCCAAAGATTTTCAAGGGAACTATTATGGTGACCTTATACCCGTTGAAGTGGTTTCCAATGTGATATATGATGACGACCAATACAGTGTTGCTGTTGTTGATATGGGCGAATGGGGGGCATACACTTGGTTTATGGAAAAGAAAGTGTCGTATGTTGCAC
The DNA here is from genome assembly GCA_902774205.1 of uncultured Bacteroidota bacterium. GTDB lineage: Bacteria > Bacteroidota > Bacteroidia > Bacteroidales > WCHB1-69 > RUG11942. The sequence continues at coordinate 5,962 of CACYHL010000135.1, forward strand.
GATATAGTACACCCTCAGTAAGCAGTGATATTTGGGAAAGTTCCACGTCAGTTACAGTTAAGCCCGCCCATCTCGAAATCAAAGAAGCTGTGCGCCAATATATCATGCCTGGAAAATTGTCACGTATAATAAAAAAAGACAATGTCTATTATTTCATTCGGGGCGCTAAAGTGGATACATTGATTTCTTTGGAAGGGAAAGCGCAATTGTGTGAGGCTGGATATACCTACGAGGATGTGTCCGATGACAGGAATGCTTTTCTGTCAAAACTCTACTTTGCTGGAGGACTGAATGTTGCACCCCTCCCCAACTTTTTTCATTTTACTGGCAGCGAAGATGAGGATAACTGGTGGGACGAAAAATCATACGACACGGTATTTTCAGACGCATTTTTGACAAATGGGGGAATTTACTATTTGGTAAACACGAAGAAGAAAACCTATATAGCACAGCTCGAAGGCGGAAAACTACGCGAAGTGTTTAATTTAGGACACAAATATCAGTTTTTCGAATGGGCTGATTGCTTTAGGGGAAACAACCCAGCCCCAAACCAATGCTTCAAGAAATTTTATGAGAACAAGAACTCGTATGGAGTGTTGGAAATCCAAGACACGCTCATTCACATCCGCCATATCCTCCATAATCAAGATTCATTGCCTTATATCGGCACGGACAACATAGAGCCATTGCTCCAATTTCTTATTAATCACCTTGACCATCTGACTCTTTCGCAAACAGACAGCGTTGAAAAGGCATTGAAAGCCACTTGTCGAGGAGAGTTCATGGAATTAGCCAATTATTATTTTCCACAAAGCACTCAGACAAACGAATATGGGAAAATGAGTTATTATACTGTGATCGATGGCAAGAAAACCTTGTCGGTGGATTATTGTGTGCGTAAGAGCGATTCTGTGGTAAAAGGTGTCTTTTTTGAGTGGTTGAAAACCAATATTTACAACTCGAATAAGCGCAGTTATGGAAGTATGGACAATGTGGAGACAAAACATAAGGAAGTCCGCCAGATTTTGACTCGCCTAACGGGCAAGGAACCTGTCAAAAAAGTTGATAGAAGCACTAATTTACTGTGGAAATACCACAATATCACCGTGGAATTATACGAAAACGGAAGAATGGTAATGTATTTGACGACGGAATAGCATTTTCATGTGGGACATTCACGCTGTTCGTCGAGGACAAGACCAAACTTTGCATAAAATAACAAGTCAGTTTATTGCGAGTTACCTTTGGGGAGGTTAGTCAATAAACTGACTTGCATTAGGCTGAAAGTTGGTTATCGAATACTCCACCACTTCGCGTTTTCCTTCCCCACATTTTTCATTCCATAATCACATGAGAGCATCTGTCATGCGATATGCTGCACACTACAGGCACGTGGTGTGACGATAGCAGGTTCGTCTTGTACTATGCTGTTTTTGTGGCGTGCTTTCAGCACGCTGATTTTTGGCTGGCGTTCCGTCCCCTGCACTGCGCTGCGCTGCGCTTGTGCAGGGTTACGGGATTTTCGTGCCTTCGGCACGAGGAGTTCACGATGGCAGTCTTGCGTTTTCCTTCCCCACATTTTTCATTCCATAATCACAATGGTGGACACTTTTTTTGAAAAAAACAAAAAAAATCCCGCTGAATAGTCTCAGCGGGACGGGCATTGAATATAAATATAGTGGCTGCTTTAGCGTGCGACTATGCACTGGCTGCCTGTTTTCATGCATCATATTTACCTGATTCAATATTCATTGGGTTAAGGTCAAATTCATTGTCACCCCATGCCAATGTTCCATCCTCAACTTTGAATTTCTGGAAGAGGGAAAGTTTCAGGAATTTTCTGATTAACTTGTTGTTGCTGCTTTCAAGGAAATTCTGTAAATCAATGGTTCTCTTGGATCCATTGTCAAATTCTACCTCGATGCGGTATCCTGTAAGATAAATGGCGTTGGTAATCATTACTTTATTTTTTTGTGATTATGATTGGCTTGATGGATACGTTGTTGTCAAAATATTGTTTCCACGCATAAAGGATTGCGTATTTGGTTACTGATATGAATTTTTTTAGATCTGCCAACTTGGCTGCATTAAATGTCCCCCTGACAGTAGCGTATGTAACCCTGTATATTACATCTTCCTTTACAAAAAACGATATTTAGACAACGGCACCGTTGTATTCCGCATGAACGTGTATCGGTTCGTGTTCGTCTGAAAAGAACCGAATAAGGATTCCAATGTATTTGTAAATAGTGGGCATAGGGTATTCTCCTTTCCTAGTTGAAATTTTTTCACTGCAAACATACACAAAAAATTTCAATCGTCACTCGTATGGTTGCAGTTTTGGAATCAGCCAGCTGATGTTATGTGAGTATGGGTTAAGAATAGGTAAATTTGTTAAATTCCGCGCTTCCACTCCTTTTGTATTTGCTGGGTTGAAGTGAAAAACAGGGAAAAATGTGTAACTCTGTAACCACGGCTTTTTTGTTTTTTCTTCCCCCCATTTTTCATTCCATAATCATGTCTCGGCGAATTCCTGCATCTTGCCTGTAATCCTGCTAACCACTTCAATAATGTTGTTCAAATTCAATGCACCCTGCCCGATTTATCAAACCAATATTTGGCATTCTTCATATTCTGGTTCACCACTTTAACTTTGTTGCTGACGGCACTGATACCGTTAATGGCGTTAACCTGTACATTGAAAATATAATATGCAATTGTCGGCTATGGTATTGTTTTTTTGCTTACTTTTGTGAAGTTATGATTGCATTATTGTTGATACTCGGATTTTTGGTGATAGCCGCTGTTTTTGCAGTGGTTTTCATAGTGATGTTTTTTGTTGCCGTCAAGAAGTATCGCGATGGAACGCTAACCAAGGAGGAACTTGAGAGAAACGGTAAAAAGGTTCGTGAGTATTTCCGTAAAAGGTATGAGAATTGGAAAAATAGTCCGACCTGGTACGACAGAACCTATGGCTATCGGTAGTGCTATTTTATTCCAGCTTTTTCTGTTTTCCCTTCTCCAATTCTTAATTTCATAATTACTTCATGTCTCCATAACTATTCCCCTTTTCTTTCCCGAATCAGTCTGAAAGAAAAGTAGATAATGTTGAGAAATATGCCCATAAGCAGTGTCATGCCCCATGTGCGGGGGTGCGAGAATGGGTTTGCAAGTCTGTCGCCAATGTCATATAGCAGTTGGAATGGCGATGTGAGCAGGTCCCAACTGTTCCAACGCAGGTATCGTCCGATGTAAATGCCAAAACTGCCAAGGAAGAGCAGCAACACAGAAATTCCAGTAACCACTTTGGTGCTGAGGCGTTTGCGCAAGACGCACTCAATATCCCAAAGACTTAGAAATCCGAACAACAATCCTGTCCATGCATACGACAGTATGAGTACCAAGTCAAACCAGACTGGCATGGAGCTGTTCAGTCGCAGGTGGAACAAATCGGTGAGGATGTAGGGAGCGTTTGGGAAAAATAGCAGCCACACGCATAGAAGCAGCATTAGCATCCATTGTGACTGGCGCATGCGCGGACTCAACATCATCATGCTCGACAACGCCCAAGGGATAAAAGCCAAAAACAAGTTCCAGTTCAGAAACAGGAATACGTTGGTGTCGGTGTAAACGAACCGGAAAAGGGAGACGGCAAGACAGAACATTGAGAATCCGCCAAGAAAAAGTGTCTCGTTCAGACGATTGTTCTCTTTAAGTTTTTTCAGTAGCATAGCGCAATGATTTTAGGGAGGAAAATGATTAATCCGACTACGGCGGCAGTGATTGCGCACACCAATACTGCGGCGGCGCCGAGGTCTTTGATGTCGCGCTTGCGGTCGTCTCTTTCCGCTTTCACAAAATCAGCGGTGCGCTCTATCGAAGAATTGATAATCTCTGCAGAGAACACCAGCCCAATGACAATGACAACAGCTATCCATTCCCACGGTGAGATGCGGAAGATGAAGCCCATGGCAATGGCGAGAATCGCCGCCGTGGCATGAATCCAAGAGTTGTGCTCTTCGCGGAATAGCACCGTCAAACCTGCAAAGGCATACGCGAAACTTTTTACCCGTTTCTTGATGGAGAACTTTTCGTTGTTCATGGTGGTATGTGTGCGTTGAATATTTTGCAAAAATACAAAAATTTGCTTGTTACATGATTTCAACAATATTTTAGTAAGATCAGATTTTTCAATTCTTGAATATGTTAAATGAAAATATTATTTTTGCCATATAAGTTTTCCTTCCCCACATTTTTCATTCCATAATCACAAAATGCGCCTACCTGCACGTCTCATGCCTCCGGCATGTGTCCAAGCAAACTTTGCCTGTATGAAACACCCTTAAAAGCCCACCGTATTTGACCCCAATGCGATAATATTCTGTTATTCATTGGTTTACGTAAGAATATATTGGTATTTTTTTTGATTAATATTTACCTTTAATGCATGCACACTTAATAGAAACAAATGCTATTTGCACATTTTCTCCTCAATTTTGCCTTCAATGACATTGGAATATACATATCGATTGTCAGACAACCTGAAGACCAACCTGATTTCCGTGCGAAATGTGCCTTCACAAATAGGAATTGCGGTAATGGCAAGCTGATGCGGAGCAAGAAAAATCACTTTCAAATCTGTGCCGCATTCACGTTCAAACGGATTGAGAATCTTGCACCATTTTCCTTTTTTATCTTTTGCTTCAATTGAAATCGGAAACATGTCCCCTTCTCCAATTATCAATGTGTCACTGGAGATGTT
>CACYHL010000136.1 GCA_902774205.1 uncultured Bacteroidota bacterium
ACCCGGTGAGGAGGGCGTTGAAGGCTGGCTCGTCTGCGAACTGAAAGTGCTCGCCGATGTCGGGTTAGTGGGATTTCCAAACGCCGGAAAATCAACGCTGATCTCAGTGCTTTCCAACGCCAAACCCAAAATCGCCGATTATCCGTTCACCACTCTGAAACCTAATTTGGGAATGGTCGCCTATCGCGACAACCACTCCTTTGTCATTGCAGATATCCCTGGTATTATTGAGGGAGCAGCCGAAGGCAAAGGAATTGGCCTGCGTTTCTTGCGCCACATCGAGCGTAACTCCATGCTCCTGTTCTTGGTGCCTGTTGTTTCTGAAAATATATGTCAGGATTACGAAATTCTGCTTTCAGAGCTCAGAAAGTACAATCCGGAACTCCTCGACAAAAAACGTATTTTGGTGGTTACAAAGTGCGACCTTCTGCCCGAAGATGAGCTTGCAAAAGTGGGAAATCTGCCGGATGACCTCCCAGTTGTGTTCATCTCATCTCACACGCAAAAAAATCTGCTGAAGCTTAAAGATATGATTTGGAGTGCTTTGCAGGATTAACCTGCGTCATGGCGGGAATATCACGCTTTCAATGGAAAATATCCGCCCGATATTTTGCAACACCCTGACCATAGTCCCCATATTTATTGTCCCTACTTTCTTAATTACCAGACACTTGCTCATCGTAAACAAGGAAGAGCAGTGTATGTTTGACGGTATGGGAAGCTCTCCTGTGGCAAAGTTCTCATTATTGAGCGAAACATTATATTTGCTCTGCCTAAGCTGTGATGTTATCTGACACAATATCAGATCGTTGCCTTTGAGATTTGCCAACACTAACGCAGGGCGCCGCTTGTGCTGCACCAAATCAGAATAAGGAAACGGGATTATCACGATATCGCCTTTCAGATATTTTTCCATAGCTCATCCTCTAATTCAGAGTTCCAGTTCTCCTCAAAGGAACTGCTCATCGGCATATAATTCGGTGCGCCTTCCGCAACTTCCATTTTCGCCTGCGCCTCATCTTCGCGCGCCAAAATGCAGCTTATAGGTTTCCCAACCCAATCTTCTGGAAGACATATTGTAATGGTATCTCTGCTTGGTGTTAAAGTAAGTTTTTTCATTTTTTATCGTTTTTTTGTGTTTTGTATCAAATTTGAAAATATGAATAAATTGCGTTTTTCGACAGTTTTCCGGCCACTTCTTGTCGCATTTCCGCTATTTTTTTTGTAAACTCATTTTCATATATTGTATTTATTATTAATATGTTAGCCATACAAATATAATTATTTTCACATAATATTCACCTATTTTAAAAAAAATTTTAAAAATAATTTTATCTTATTGAATATCAGTGAAATAGAAAATATTTGTGTAAAAATGCACGGAGGAACATAATAAAGCAAAAAAAAATGTATCTTTGCAGGCCGAAACTAAAACGGAGGTTGGAGTTTCAGTAGCTCAGCAGGTAGAGCACATCCCTTTTAAGGATGGGGTCCTGGGTTCGAATCCCAGCTGGAACACGAAAGATTGCCCTGTGGTGTAATGGTAGCATACCAGATTCTGGTCCTGTTAGTCAAAGTTCGAATCTTTGCAGGGCAACAAACAAAAAGGAGAGTTTAACCGCTCTCCTTTTTTGTTTACAGACGTTTCCCAGAATTTTTTCGAATATTTTTCTGGCTCCCATTTTGTAAGAGTGAAAAATCGTATTTTTGTATTGTAAAAAAGAAAGAATATGAGAAAATCGTCAACTGCTTATCTGTTTGAGTGTTACATTTGGTTGGTGAACACTATCGCGCACGGTCCTGTTTCACGCGAAGCCATAGATCAGAAATGGGCACGCGCTTCCGTGAACGACTACAAGACCGATTCAATTCCGGAGAGCACATTCCACCGGTGGCGCAATACGGTCGAAATGCTTTTCGACATCGAAATTAAATGCAACGCTCATGGAGAATATTATATTGAGGAAACCGAAAGCTTCCGCCGCACAGACTTGCGCAGCCGAATATTTAATCTGCTTTCTATCAATAATTTACTAAAAGATTGCCAAGACCTCCGAAAATATATTTTGTTTGAGCCGATGGCTGATGGCGAGGAACATCTGCCAACAATTATTGAAGCCCTGCGCGACAAACACGTGCTGAATATCTACTATCAGAATTTTTCAAGTTTAAAGCCGATTCCATACGAGGTTGAGCCGTATTGCCTGAAGATGTACCGTCAACGGTGGTATCTCATCGCTTTCGCGCGCAATCGCGGCGGCATACGCCATTTTGCCCTCGACCGAGTTGTCACGATCCTTCCCACACAAGTGTTATACAATATTCCTGTAAATTTTGATGCAGATGAATATTTTAAAAATGTATGCGGCGTAACCATTCTGAAAGACAAGCCCGAAGAGATAATCATTTCAGTCAAGACTCCGCAGGTGCCATATTTCCGCACGCTGCCGCTGCACCATTCGCAAAAGGAGATTGAAGTAGGCAGGTACGAGTCGAAATTCTCCTACTATCTCATACCCACAGAGGAGTTCATACGCGAACTGCGCGCTTACGGCATTGATGTTGTCGTGCGCTCGCCCGACTGGCTATGCCAACAATTCAGAGCAGATAACAAAGTTCTTTATAATGTTTATAGAAAAATAAGTCCGGAATAATTATGAGTACAAGGCATCCAAAAGTAAAAACGCCCAATTATATCACGCATTTGTCAAAATGTGAAATTTTTGTGTTCGGCAGCAATCTTGCCGGTCATCATCATGGCGGCGCGGCACGCATGGCTCACGAGCTTTTCGGCGCCGAATGGGGCGTAGGCTCCGGTCGCACCGGTCAGTGCTACGCCATTCCGACAATGCAAGGCGGCACCGATACCATTCGCCCATACGTTGATAAATTTATCGAATATGCCAAAGCGCACCCGATGAACCGTTTTCTTGTCACCCGTGTCGGTTGCGGCATTGCCGGCTTCACCGACAAAGAAATGGCTGCGTTATTTGTCAAAGCGATGTTTGTACCGAATATCACACTGCCAAGTGAATGGAAATTGGAAATTTCCGAGCTTTGGCAAAAACATTATGGAAAGAATATCTATAATGATATAGCAAATGGCTATATATTGGATTTGCCAAAAGTTATCACTGTCGAAATCTTGCAGGATTTATGCAACAAATTCCGTTACCAAATAGGGGCAAGTATTCATAATTATCTGCCAAGCATTCATATTCGCTACGTTCTTGATACAGACAAATTCGGCTACACCTATTTTGGGAACTTCTTTTTCTATAATAATGAGTTGTATGTTTTTGATGACGATGATGAATTTCAGGAGTTGCATGATGCGGAAGCGGTTCTCGGCACGTTTGAAGACGAATGTGAGGGGCACGGATATGCGCATAAAGTGATTTTTGCGGGAGTGGAAACACCATACAAAGATGTAAATGGCGATTATATCTATACCGGTGATGCTGTGATAACCGACCGTTTGGGATTGAACAAGGAGAATATTTTTGGTGTGCGGCCGTTGGAAGATTTAGCTGGCGATTATGCAATTATGTTAGACAACCATTGCTTGCCACTGAGTGAATGCCATAAGATTGTCAGAGTTGGAACAGTTTTTTTCAATCTGCCGAAAAAGGAAGACAAAAAATCACGAGGCAAGCGTTTTTTTGAACAAGCTACAGACATGGGACTGCCGAGAGAAGGAGAAGACATGTTACAGCTTCTTGAGGAGCGCTGCCGCTATATGCACAGTTGGTATGGCGGCGGCCCGAGCGGGGAGGAAAACCTCCGCCACGTGCGCTTCACCCCGAATTTCTTCACAAGCGAATTGGAATATATGTGGATGGAAAGACTCAGAGATGAAGATTTCGATTGGAGGAAATAAAAAGATAACAAAAACGATATACTTAGACATTATTCATAAGTGAATTTATATTCTTTTTATTTTACCAATTACTAACAAAGATATCATTATATTCATTTTTAATAAATTAAATTAGATAAGTTATGAGTACAACTTCGATTATAAGCATGCAAGACTTGCTTAAAGGAAGAGGCAGAAATACGGAATTTGATCAAGCAAATCCGAAACGGATAAAACTTGTCAGACATTCAGGTGATGTAAAACAAGACAGTATTATTTACGAAGAGTACAATGGCAGTGTCGATGAACTGTATTACACAAACTTCAAGTTGTTTCAAAAGTGGCAATGTGAGCAAAAGGAATCCAATATGAATAATGTTGAGTATATTGTTGCTTTTCTTGCAGAAGAGCATTTTGAATGTCGATTTATTGGAGTATTCAAAAATTGTGGAAAATTGCATCAAACCACACCTGAAGCAGCGTTATACGATTTAAAAGAAGTTGATGGCTTTGAAATTTTGAAAGATATGGTGGTAATAGATTGGGGAGCAGGCACCAAAAATTGGATGCACAACTGGACTACTATAAAGGAAGTAGTTCGTATTGAACAGACGTCGCGTACTGATGGTCTTCCTTTTTTCACTCGTTATGAAGATGTTATTCTTTCGTATGAACAATTAAAAGCCGTTGTCGAGGACAATGATTGGAAGTCAAAGCTCAGTTGTCTTAACTGCGTATATGTTATTCTCGATAAGAAAAACGGGAAGCAATATGTAGGTGTAACTTATAAAGATATAAACCCCGGAAAAAAGAATGGCATTCTTTGTCGATGGACAGAATATGCAAAATCAGGACACGGGAATGATAAAAAATTGGTTGAATTGCTGGAAAAAGAAGGTTCTATTTACGCTGAGAAGAACTTTCAATGGTCAATACTTGAGACACTTCCACTAAATGTGACCCCAAAAGTTGCTATTGATAGGGAAAAATTGTATAAAATCAAACTTGGCACAAGAGAGCACGGGTATAATGAAAATTAAGCGTTAACCACACTTTTGCACATTGTACTGCAG
>CACYHL010000137.1 GCA_902774205.1 uncultured Bacteroidota bacterium
AAAGGCAAAGATAGAGCTTTCGAGCTCAAACTCAACAGAAATCAACCTGCCATACATCATGCCTATTGATGGTGTTCCGCAGCACTTGGTACGTACGCTCACACGTTCGCAGTTCGAGCAGCTTTGCGATGATCTGATCCGCGCCACAATCGAGCCTTGCAAGAAGGCTTTGGCTGATGCTGGTTACAGCAAATCTGACATTGACGAGGTTATCCTTGTCGGCGGGTCGACACGTATTCCGGCAATACAGAAAGTTGTCGAGGATTTCTTCGGCAAGGCTCCGTCAAAAGGCGTTAACCCTGACGAGGTGGTCGCAATCGGCGCGTCAATACAGGGCGGCGTGCTCAGCGGTGATGTCACCGACATCTTGTTGCTTGACGTTACCCCGCTTTCATTGGGTCTTGAGACTCTTGGCGGTGTGATGACGAAACTCATCGAATCAAACACGACTATTCCGACCAAGAAGACTGAGACGTTCACAACGGCTGTCGATAACCAGACTTCTGTTGAGATTCATGTCTTGCAGGGCGAACGTCCGATGGCGAATCAGAACAAGAGCATTGGGCGTTTCCACTTGGATGGCATTCCAGCTGCAATGCGTGGTGTTCCGCAGATTGAGGTCACATTCGATATCGACTCGAATGGTATTCTCAACGTCACTGCGAAAGACAAGGCGAGCGGCAAGGAGCAGAAGATCAGAATCGAGGCATCTTCAGGGCTTTCAGACGACGAGATCAAACGTATGAAAGCTGAAGCTGAAGCCAACGCCGATGCTGACAAGAAGGCGAAAGAGGAGATTGACAAGCTCAACGCTGCTGACTCACTCGTCTTCAACACAGAGAAACAGCTCAAAGAGTTTGGCGACAAGGTTCCGGCTGACGACAAGGCGAAGATAGAGGCAGCCGCAGCCAAGCTGAAACAGGCTCACGACAATAAGGACTTCGCAGGCATAGACGCTGCCACGGCAGAGTTACAGAACGCATGGCAGGCGGCTTCCGCAAAAATGTACCAGCAGAACGGCGGTGGAAATCCGCAGGCTGATTTTGGCGGCGCCGCGAACGGCGGAGCACAAGCCGGCCCGCAGGGTGGCAGTGACAATGGCCCCGAAGTTCAGGACGTTGATTTCGAAGAAATGAAGTAGTGACTGCTTCATTCACAAAATACCCAAAGAGGAGGTGAGTTTATCGCTTCCTCTTTTTTTGTTTGGGAAAAAATTTGCAATAGGGTGTGTCAAAAATATCAGATTCAGGAAATGGTAAAATTCCAATACACTATTTTCAGAAAAATCCTAATTTATAACCAAAATAGATAATTTCGAAAATTATTGTTGTATTTTTGCCGTATGAATACAGGTAAGAATTTTTTGTGTGCGATTTTGCTGCTATGCTTTGGCGTTCTACAGTTTGTGGAGGCGCAAACACCAGAGCAGAACCGCGAGAAGTATGACATTTTCCGTAAACGTTTCAATGACAGTTTTGTGTATGCTTCGGGCGATGCGGCTTCGCAGGGAGCGTACATTCCTGTTGAACTGCGTGCTGTCGCGGCCAACGGGGCCGTCACCCTCTATTGGGCGGACGGCACTTGGTGGATAGGCCATTATGTTGCGGTGCTCGCACTGGAATACGCACGGCTCCGCATTGAGAATCTCCCGACAGATGCCACTCTCGCCGAATTGAAACAGACGCTCCTTACTTATCGCCGCCTTGACCTGAACGCTGAACTCTGCTGGAATGGTGCGGCGGAGCACAACGGCTTCTACATGCGCGATGATATTGCAGGGAATATGACAAACCTGTTCGGCGCAACAACAATTAGGAGCGACTATTCCTCAAAATGCGGCGACACGACAACCCGCTCCAATTCGCCTTCGCAGGATCAGGCGTGGGCGTCGTATATGGGGCTCGCGCTTGCGAAGAAACTTGTGAATAATCCTGAAATTCAGCAACTTGTAGTCGAGACTGCCGAGATGTTTCTGAAAAGTATGCAGCATACAGACGGCAAAAATGAAACTTGGGAGGTCGTTAACCCTGTCACAGGCGTTGTGGCGCAGAAAAGGGGTGATATAGAGTGGTTGCGGTACGCGCACGCCTCGGCGTTCGAGTTTCTGGCTGACACCGTTATAAAGTTCGGGCACGCTCACTATTCGTTCTGGAAAAGCGCATGGAATTTCCTTCAGAATAACTTCATGATTGACAAACGAGGGCACTTCAACTGGTACGGTGTCATGGTGCTCTCAACTGTGATGAACGAATGGGGCAGCGGCGGTCGGAACATCTACGACTGGCTGGTGAACTGCGGCCAGAAGTTGGCAAAGAAACGCCCCGATTTGGGACAGCCGATAATGTTCCCGCATTTGCCATTGGTGGCGGTGCTGCTTCATGGCTACAACGGCAATAAAATGCTGCCACGCGATTTGTACGAGGATATTCTCAATGCCGCCCCGCGTGAGGGCGCGTCTGTGCAAAAGGTTGAAGGTGAGCTTGTCCGTACCCCCGCGCCTTGGGGCTCAATGTCGCTTTTCTGCCCATGGCACACACAATCAGTCGGAGAGTATAACATGTTGGATTACATGTTGTTATATAACGCTTATAGACTTGTTTATTCTGATTAAGAGAAAAAAATAATAAGATTTCAGAACAGAATATTATTTGTTTCCGTTCTCCTTTAATGTGCGGATCGCCTCGTACAGCTGGGGAAATTCCTGCTCCATTATCACTGGCTGCCCATCTTTCATGAAGCAATGCGTGCTTGTCGCCTCACACACCGTCTTGCCTTTGGAACTCATTGTGTAACTGAATGTTATTTTCAGCGAGCTAAGTTTTTCCACACCTAATTCTATCTGTATAACATCAGGAAAAGTTGTCGGATGTTTGTAGTTTACAGTCAGGCTTAAAACAGGTGAGACAATGCCCTGCTCTTCCAGTTTCTCAAAGCCGTAGCCCAACTGTTCGAGATAGTGTATTCTCGCTTCTTCCATGAAACGGATATAATTTGAATGGTGTGTAATGCCCATTCTGTCACATTCATAATAGTTTATTTTTCGGGTATACGGTGTCATTATAAATGTTGTTTGTTTTTAAAATCTGATTTGCAAAGATAATATTTATGTGCAAAACACAAAATTGTAAATCCCATTGTTTATTTTCTTTGCTTATATTTCTGAAATGTTTTGTAACTTTGCACTCCGTAAAATGAATTATCATATTAAACGTATTATAAATCAAATTTAATTCAAAATGAAGAGAACAGCAATTATGGTTTTAATCTGTATAGCGGGTGTCGCGGCTGCAACTGTGGCTTGCAAACAGAAAAATGATACTCCCGTTGTGACTCAGGAGGAAAAAAGCGAAATGCAGCTTAAGGTTGAGGAATATGCTTCCGTTGACCTTACTTCAGAACTCGTAAACTCATTGTCTGATAATGAGAAACAGCTTATCGACATATTTATCCGCATAGGTGAGATTATGGACGACCTGTTCTGGAAACAGACTTTCGGAGACAAGGCAATTCTTGATACTATTTCCGACTCGTATGTTAAGGATTTTGCGATGATAAACTACGGAGCGTGGGATCGTCTCAACGATGAGAAACCTTTTGTGCCTGGCTATGGCGAGAAACCGCTCGGCTGCCATTATTACCCTGTTGATATGACTAAAGAGGAGTTTGAAGCTTTTAATGACCCTGACAAAAACAGTCTCTATACAGCAATTCGCAGAGATGAGGAGGGAAAACTTAAGGTTGTTTGGTATAAAGATGAGTATAAAGATGAGATTGCGAAAGTTTGCGAACTTCTTGATCAGGCGATTGAAATAGCTGAAGATGAGGGACTTAAGAAATATCTCGTTGAAAGAAAGAAAGCTTTTGAGACAGATGACTATTTTGCAAGCGATATGGCGTGGATGGATATGAAAGACAGTAAGATAGACATTGTGGTCGGTCCGATTGAGAATTACGATGACAGACTTTACGAGGCGAAGGCCTCTTACGAGACTTTTGTTCTTGTGAAAGATGTGGTTCGCAGCAACGAGTTGGCAAAATTTGTGACGATGCTTCCTGACCTTCAGAAAGAGCTGCCATGTGACCCGAAATACAAGACTTTTGTCCCTGGCACATCTTCGGATATGAATGTCTATGATGTGATCTACTGTTCAGGCGATTGCAACAGCGCAAGCAAGACCATCGCAATCAATTTGCCGAATGATGACAGGGTGCAGGCACAGAAAGGCGCGCGCCGCTTGCAGCTCCGCAACGCCATGAAAGCAAAATTTGACATGATTATGCTTCCTATCGCTCAAATGATTATTGAGCCGGAGCAGCAGCAGGATGTGAAATTTGACGCCTTTTTCTGGAATGTCACTTTCCATGAGGTGGCTCACGGTCTTGGCGTGAAACAGACTATCAATGGCAAGGGCAGCGTTGACGACGCGATGAAGACAGAAAAGACAACTTGGGAAGAGGCAAAAGCTGATATTCTCGGTCTTTTCTTGGTTTGCGATTTGATTCAGAAGGGTGAGATTACCGAAATTACAGAGGCAGAGGCGGTTACAACCTATATCGCCGGTATTCTCCGCTCGGTGCGTTTCGGTGCGACAGAGTCACATGGCAAGGCTAATATCCTGTGCTACAATGTTATGGCTGACAAGGGCGCGTTCACACGTAATGAGGATGGAACCTACCACATCGACCTTGAGAAATCCCGCGAGGCAATCAACTATTGGGGCGGTCTTATTCTTAAGACACAAGCTGAAGGCGATTTCGATTTCGCTGTCAGTTTTAGAGAAGAGTTCGGCAAAGTCTCCGATGAGTTGAAGAACGATTTGAACAAGATTAACGGCGCAGGAATTCCGCGTGACATACGCTACAATCAGGGAAAGAGCGTTCTTGGATTGTAAGATGATAGAAGTCAGGGATTTCTCATTCGCTTATAATGACAAAAATGTGCTGACACACGTGTCAGCACATTTTCCGTTAGGGACTTTTTGCGCTATTGTCGGTCCGAATGGCGCGGGCAAGTCAACTCTGCTGAAAGCCATCGCCAAACTGCTTGACACATCGGGCGACATTATTATAGATGGCACACCACTGAAGGATTATTCTTTCGCCTCGCTTGCGCGAAAAGTGGCGTATGTCTCCCAACGTCAAGATGTTATCTTCGATTTTTCTGTTTTTGATACTGTGATGATGGGCAGAAATCCGTATCAGGGCAGGTGGGCGGCTCCGTCTGACACAGATAAGAATATTGTGGAGGATGCTCTTGCAATGACTCACCTTACTGAATTGAAGGACAGAATGTTGCTTCAACTTAGCGGCGGCGAGTTGCAGCGCACCTACATAGCTCGCGCAATCGCCCAGCAGACACCGATTCTGCTGCTTGACGAACCGCTTTCCAATCTTGATGTCTCTCACCAGCTTGAAATTATGGAGATAGTCTCCCGCCTCAATCAGAATAAGAAAACTACAATTCTGTTTGTCGTACACGATTTTTCGATGGCTATGCGTTATGCTTCGAGTGTGCTGTTGATGGATGCTGGGCAGGTTGTCGATTTCGGTGAGCCGGCTGCGGTTTTGACCCCAGACAAGATAAGGAGAACATTCCACATTCCCGACAAATACGACATAGACAATCTCGGACGAATCGTTTTTGATTGATAATTGTCGCAATTTATAGTATCTTTGCACTTTAAATTATATTTTTATGGGATTTTTTTCTATTTTTTCAAAAGAGAAGAAAGAGGAATTGAATAAAGGACTTGAAAAGTCCAAAGAGAGTTTTTTCGCAAAGTTGGCGAAGACTGTTGTGGGAAAGTCTAAAGTTGATGATGATGTGCTTGATGATTTGGAGGAGGTACTTGTCACTTCAGATGTCGGTGTGACAACAACTTTGAAGATAATTGAGCGCATCGAAAACCGTGTTTCCCGAGACAAATACATTGGCACGAGCCAGTTGAATGAGATTTTGAAGGAGGAGATTTCCTCATTGCTTTTGGAAAATGAGATGGAAAAGACCTCCGATTTTGAGATTCCTAAGAAAGATATGCCCTATGTCATTATGGTTGTTGGCGTTAACGGCGTGGGTAAGACGACCACGATTGGGAAGATGGCATACCAGTTCAAGCAGAAAGGCTATTCTGTGATGTTGGGGGCGGCGGACACTTTCAGGGCGGCGGCAATAGAACAGCTCGAAGTCTGGGCACAACGCGCCGGCGTGCCCATTGTGACACAGAAAATGGGGGCGGATCCCGCGGCTGTAGCTTACGACACTGTGGCTTCAGCAATCGCTAAAAAATGCGACATTGTGATTATTGATACGGCTGGACGTCTGCACAACAAGATAGGGCTTATGAATGAACTCTCCAAGATAAAGAATGTCATTAAGAAACAGATTCCAGATTCTCCTGATGAGGTTTTGCTTGTGCTTGATGGCTCAACTGGTCAGAACGCTATAGAGCAGGCCAAGCAGTTTACCGCTGCCACGGAGGTCAACGCATTGGCAATCACTAAGTTAGACGGCACGGCGAAAGGCGGCGTTGTCATTGGCATATCCGACCAGTTCCAGATACCGGTGAAGTATATCGGGGTGGGAGAGCAGATGACCCAACTTCAGGTCTTCAACCGCCGTGAGTTTGTCGATTCTCTTTTTGACAATTAAAGTGAATATAATGGCGTGGCATATTTTGTCAAATGAAACACACGTTTAGGTTATCAATTTAATTGTATCTTTGCACTCCAAATTTTGAGAGATGTTTTTCGCACTAATTAAGGCAGTATCTATCGGATTGTTGTTGGCTATAGCACCTGGCGCTGCTTTGTTTTCAATACTTCAGACGAGCATTTCAAGGGGGTTCCGTGCTGGTTTCGCGTTGGCGATAGGTATTTCTGTGAGCGATATTTTTTTGGTCTCTCTCTGCTTATGGGGCTTTGCGGGGATAATTCAGGAGAGCAACACTGCAAGTTTCTTTATGGGAATTATTGGAGGAATTATATTGGTTGGCTATGGTATTTTCACTTTTTTTAATAAGAAGACCGATTTGAACCCGCGGCACAGACCGGCGGTCGCTACGGCGGCGGTGCAGGCTATTGAGGCGCGCCCGTCAAAATACCAGATGTTCCAATATGCTTTCAAGGGATTTATTTTCAATATAACAAACCCTTTTGTCTGGATCCTCTGGATTGGTGTTATCCCGATTTCAGGTGAGACTTTGCAGGAGCAGATTTTCTTCCTTTTCTGCATTTTGGCCACGACTTTGGGCACAGACACTCTGAAAAGTTTTTTCGCTAATAAGATTAAGAATCTGCTCACCCCTGAAAGAATTTTCCTTATCAGTCGTATTGTCGGCTTGATTCTTGCGGTGCTTGGAGTTATACTTATAGTGAGGACGACACTCTCGTTCAGGTAAACGATACATATATGAATGCGTGGAACTCTCTGCCGCCGCACAAGCCGAGCATACT
>CACYHL010000138.1 GCA_902774205.1 uncultured Bacteroidota bacterium
CCCCAACGCCGACCGTCTCTTGGACAAAGAGAAACGCTTCCTCACGAACAAGCTCTCGCAACTCAAAGACGACATCAACCTTTGGGAAAATAACCTCGGATTCTTTGCAAACTCCAAGAATGCTGATCTTCTCAAAGAGGAGTTCTCTAAAAAGATTGAGGCGGCAAAAGCCGAAGTCAAGGAGCTTGAGTACAAGATAAAAATGATGAGCAAAACAGAAAAGGAAAATGGCGAAAAATAGACCGTCTGACGGGAAAATTGCCATAAAGAACAGAAAGGCAGAATACGAGTACTACCTGCTGAACACATATTCAGCAGGTATTGTACTTTCTGGTACAGAGATAAAATCCATCCGCGCCGGCAAGGCTAACATAACCGACTCGTACTGCTCTTTCGAGAACGGGGAGCTCTGGGTTCACAACATGCATATCAGCGAATACTCGCATGGAAGTTACAACAACCATGAGCCGAAGCGCGACCGCAAGCTGCTGCTCACCAAAAAGGAGCTGAAAAAGCTCGCCGCCAAACTTAACGAGCGCGGCCACACCATCATCCCCACCCTGCTCTGGATAAACGAGAACGGCTACGCGAAACTCGACATCGCCCTCGCCAAGGGAAAGAAAATGTACGACAAAAGGGAAAGCATCAAAGAGAAAGACAACCGCAGGGCGGCAAACCAGATAGAAGATTGATAAACTGAAATGATATTGAACGATTTAGGACAAATCGTTTATGATGAATTTTTCAAATCATTCGAATTGTGCATGCATGGAATTGTTTTTGGGTGAATTTGTTTTAATTTGCACGCCATTGTAATATTGGATAAATCGAAATGTACAACCGTATTGTCGCACGATGATATTGCGGGAACGAACGACAATGACAATATTGTAGAGACGCACGGCCGAGCGTCTCTACGTCGTCGTCACCGTCGCCAACAACAACAATGCTACCCTATTCCAACAACCGTTCAATGTCTATATCAGACAGGATTTCCACACCTTCGTCTGTGAGTATCGGTGTGAGCAGAAAATCAATGAGTTGGGGATTTTTGTTAATGACTAAAATATTGAAAATAACATAAATAAAATATTGGGAATAAATCTCCGGATTAACTCTTTCAGAAAAAATAAAGAAGTTTTTATCCTCATCTATGATTTGTTGTACTGCGTATGCGAAACTGTTGTCCGGCTCATTGCCAAAGATTTTTCTCATCTCCAGCTCTCTTTCAAAAAAGAAGGCAGAACTCTTTTGCGCTGTAAGAATTTCATTGATTAAAAAAAGCAGTTTTTCAACCTGATTATTGCAGAATTCCATTTTACTGTTCACATCATTCAGAATCTGCTGCCGCCAGTATATCTGCAACTCATTTTCCATCTCCTCGCGGGAATGATAGCGGTTGAAAATCGTCTTTGGTGTAACACCAATGCCTTCTGCAATCTCCTCAATGGTGAGATTGTCGCCGTTTTCGATGTAAAAATGATAAAGCGTGTCTAACTTTCTTTCCTTAAGGTTCAACATATATCAGTTTTTTAATTTGTCGGGAAAAGATGACTGAACATATCCTCAATCTTCACCAATGGGCATAACTTTATTTGTAAATCTTTGGTTTTCAGATTTTTAACATTATATTTTGAAAGAAAAATCCTTTTAAATCCCAACTTGTCTGCTTCGGAGATGCGCTGTTCGATACGTGACACGGGGCGCACTTCGCCGCTGAGTCCGACCTCACCGGCAAAGCAGGTCTTGGCGTCAACAGGAACATCAACCGAAGATGAGAGCACTGCGGCGACAATGGCGAGATTTATCGCTGGGTCGTCAACATAAATGCCGCCGGCGACATTAAGGAAGACATCCTTCGCACCGAGTCGGAAGCGGCAGCGTTTCTCAAGCACAGCCAACAACATGTTCAGGCGGCGCAGGTCGAAACCGATCGCCGACCGCTGCGGCGTGCCATAAACCGCGGAACTGACAAGCGCCTGCGTCTCTATCATAATCGGGCGGTTGCCCTCTAAAACAGCCGCGACCGCACTTCCGCTGTAGTTCTCCTCATGCTGGGACAAAAGCATTTCCGAAGGATTGGACACCTCGCGCAAACCTGTACTTTCCATGGCGAAAATCCCCAATTCCGATGTCGAGCCGAAACGGTTTTTCACGCACCGCACAATTCTGTAGCCGTAATTGCGGTCGCCCTCAAATTGAAGGACAGTGTCAACAATATGCTCCAGAATCTTCGGACCCGCCAACGAGCCCTCCTTGGTAATGTGCCCGATAAGAAACACCGGCACCGCGAAACTCTTGGCGTAATGCTGGAACTCGGCGGCGCACTCCTTAATTTGCGAAATCGAGCCCGCGACCGAATCAATGAGATTGCTTTGCAGAGTCTGTATCGAATCCACTATAACAAGGTCTGGTTTCAGCTTCTCTATGTGAGAGAAAATATTCTGCGTATTTGTTTCCGAAAGGATAAAGCAATTGTCGTTAGACGGCAGCAGTTCGCCGAGGCGCGCGGCACGCATTTTAAGTTGTGTCTCACTCTCCTCGCCAGATACGTAAAGTATGCGTGAATTACGCATTGCCAGCGCCATTTGCAGCAGCAGCGTGGACTTTCCGATACCGGGTTCGCCGCCAAGCAGCACAAGCGAGCCCGCGACAATGCCGCCGCCGAGCACATTGTCGAGTTCGGTGTAGCCAGTGTGTTTCCGTGGCATCTCAGTAAGTGAAATCTCGTCAAGTCGTTTCGGCGAAGCCACCGCCTTGGCAACAACAGCTTTGCCTTTTACAGGGCTTTCACGCTCAATCACCTCCTCCTCGAATGTGTTCCACGCATTGCACGATGGGCAACGACCGAGCCACTGCGCAGACTGGTGTCCGCACTCGCGACAAAAAAAAACGCTCTTAACCTTCGCCATCACCGTTATTTTTATATTTTCAAGGTGCAAATATAATTTTTTCCATTGGATTTTTAATCATAAATCTCTACAACAATCCCTCTTTTATTATGTCGTGAATGTGAAGGACACCTATGTAGTTCCCGTCATCGTCAACGACAAAAAGGCTGGTGATGCTGTTCCTTTTCATCAGCTCAAGCGCTTCAACCGCCAAAGCATCGTAATGTATCGTTTTTGGATTTGCTGTCATCACATCTTTCGCCGTAAGTGACAGATAATCCTCACGTCTTTCAAGCATTCTGCGCAAATCGCCGTCTGTTATCACGCCAATGGCTTTGTTATCTCTCACAACCGCCGTAACCCCAAGACATTTTCCTGAAATCTCGAAAAGAGCGGTACGAATCGGAGTATCTTCGCTGACCTGTGGCTTCTCATTGTATTTACACAAGTCCATCACCTTGATATAGAGACGTTTACCAAGTATTCCGCCCGGATGGTACTTTGCAAAGTCCGCCGAGGTGAATCCGCGCATTTCGATGAGGCAGCTTGCAAGCGCGTCACCGATTGCCAACTGGGCAGTTGAACTGCACGTGGGCGCAAGATTGTTCGGGCACGCCTCCTGCAACACAGTGCAGTCGAGGACAAAATCAGCCTCCTTCGCCAAAAAGGAGTTTCTGTTTCCGACAATCGCTATCAGTTTGTTTCCCGCTTTTTTCAAAAAAGGAATAAGAACCGAAATCTCAGGTGTGTTCCCGCTTTTCGATATTGCGATCACAACATCGTCCGGTTGGATAATACCCAAGTCACCGTGAATGGCATCTGCAGCGTGCATGAAAATTGACGGCGTGCCGGTTGAGTTGAAAGTCGCCACGATTTTCTGCGCTATTATCGCGCTTTTGCCGATTCCCGTGACCACTACCCTACCGGCTGACTCCAGAATCAGACCGGCGCTTTTCACAAAATCATCATCAAGAAGCTCTTTCAGATGAACAAGCGAGTCCGCCTCCATCTGGAGCACACCTTTCGCATAATTAATTATCTCTTCACTCTGCATAACCAAATCAATTTAACGGCTCGAATTTTTCAGGAATCTTTATGCGTGTCGGTCCGGGGACATTAAACTTCACATTCTTTATATCTCCCCTAACCTCTATCTCCGCCTGCTCCAGAACAATCTTCAAAGTTGAGAAAAACGAGATGTCAGCTTGCATTGCATAATTACCGTATTCCACTGATAATGACTGCATTGTCTTAACATCAGTAATATCATTCGTCCTTATTGTATTATCAGGATTCAAAATAATCTCCTGCATGACTGTCAAATCATAATTCCGATGTTTTCTTTGCGGAGCAATAAGATGAATATTTTCTTCATTTTCAATAAATTGCAATGAATCTTCAAATCCGGTGAAATCTCTTGCATTAAAAAGCGACTGAAGCATATAGAAATCAACCGCGGAACCTATTTTTTTAGAAAGCCAATCATAACCTCCTGAATAATAAGTACTTTCCAATTTATTGACAAAGATAAATGAATCAGGTTTTGCCACTGCGCGGGCAAGTTCAATGCCGAACAGATTAATATTCAGATATATAATACTGTCAATACGGTTGACAAAAAATATCTGGACAATCTTCTGGTCGCCCGAAGTCGTCACCGCCGCCTTCATCTGATATGTCACCCAATCGTATGGAATTGTCTGCAAATCAATTGAATCCAACAGATTGAAAGCCGCCGTATCAGTTTCCTGAAAAACAAAATCTTTTTTCTGTTCCTCTTGCGCGTTCAATAAGGCAAACGACAGGAAAAAACAGAAAAAAGATGCAATTTTCCTTACCATATTAATATATTAGCCGTTCAAGGCGTTAGCACCGCTGACGATTTCGATAAGCTCGTTGGTGATAGCGGATTGACGGGCGTT
>CACYHL010000139.1 GCA_902774205.1 uncultured Bacteroidota bacterium
GTCATTGTGAAGAATGCGTAGAAAGAGACAACGCCATAGACCTTGGCTGTCGGAATGTGCAGACATTCAGCAATCAGTTCCTGCACTTCTGCCGGCAGATAACCCAAGAAATCCTGTGTCTGGTGTAACACATTTATCAATTCGCCCGGGTCGTTATTGAAGCGGTTGCATATATCAATAACTTTCTCCCGTACTTCTTTTTTCAATTTGATGATTATCTTATCCATTGTTTTGATTTTTTCTTGATTACTAATTACTTTTTATCTACATCAACTTCCACTGTGGTCTGTCTGTCGAAGTAATGCGTGTGAAGCAGTTCGTGTGACTTGTGACCGCATGGTTCGCCAAGGAATTCTTTGTAAATAGCTTGGATTGACGGGTTCTCATGTGATTTACGGATCGGCATTTCCCTGTCAGCACGGTAGATAGCTTCCCAACGCGCCTTGATGATGTCGCTGTTGCCGTGGTGCAACGGCTGACCTGCGCCGTCGATACAACCGCCTGGGCATGCCATGATCTCGATTGCGTGGAACTGGCATTTGCCTGCCTTAATGTCCTCTAACAGCTTACGCGCATTGTGCAATCCGTGAGCAATACCGATATTCAACTTCAAGCCGTCAACATCGATAGTGGCTGAACGGACCCCCTCCAAGCCACGGAGTTCCTCAAAGTCAATCTTCGGAAGAGGTTTCTTGGTGATGACCTCGTATGCTGTACGTACCGCAGCCTCAATAACGCCACCAGTAGTACCGAAGATGACAGCAGCACCGGTGGATTCGCCGAGCGGGCTGTCGAATTTCTCTTCAGGAAGAGAAGCAAAGTCAATGTTAGCCAACTTGATGAGGCGTGCCAACTCTCTCGTTGAGATTGAGTAGTCAACATCAGGATTGCCGTTGACCTTGAACTCGTCA
Source organism: uncultured Bacteroidota bacterium (assembly GCA_902774205.1). Lineage (GTDB taxonomy): Bacteria > Bacteroidota > Bacteroidia > Bacteroidales > WCHB1-69 > RUG11942. The sequence goes on from CACYHL010000139.1 coordinate 912, forward strand.
CGGCTGCATTCATATTTCTTAGCCAAGCAAGGCATGACAGAAACACAAATCATATCCTCGCGTTTGCAGTTGATTTTATCTGCGAAATATGATTTTGCAATCGCGCCGAACATCTGTTGTGGAGATTTCGCTGTTGATGGAAGATTACGCATATCAGGGAACTGGTGTTCGAAGAAGTTAACCCAAGCAGGGCAGCAAGAAGTCAGAATCGGAAGCGCAACGCTCTTGTCGCCAGCCAGATATTTTGTCAGACGGCCGATAAGCTCTGTACCTTCTTCCATAATTGTCAAGTCCGCGCTCCAGTCTGTATCGAAAACATAGTCGAAACCGAGAGCCTTCAGAGCGGCTGTCAGTTTGCCAGTAACGATTGTGCCGGGTTCCATACCAAACTCCTCACCGAGGGCGACACGCACCGCGGGAGCAACTTGAACGACAGTCTTCTTGTTCGGGTCAGCGATAGCACGGATGATCTTAGAGGTGTGGTCAACCTCAGTAAGAGCACCTACCGGGCAAACCGCAACGCACTGACCGCAGAATGTACACGGTGAGTGGTCGAGGTGCTGGTTGAATGCTGTGGAGACAACTGCAGGGAATCCGCGTTCGATAGCTGAGAGCGCGCCGACAGTCTGCATCTCGTTGCACATCGTCTCGCAACGACGGCACATGATACATTTGTTCATATCACGAATGATGGAAGGAGAAACCTCCACCTGATAGCTTGACATCACATGGTTGCCACCTGTGTAGGGGTTCTCACGGATTCCGAAGCGGATTGCCAAGGCCTGAAGTTCGCATTTGCCACTCTTGGCGCACTGCAAACAATCATTCGGGTGGTCGCTCAAAATAAGTTCGAGGACAGTTTTGCGCGCGTTGATTACACGGATTGAGTTTGTCCTCACAACCATACCTTCCATACACTCGGTGACGCAAGCCGGAGCGAGGTTTCTGCGTTTCTCAACCTCGACGACACAAATACGGCACCCGCCCGGACGGTTATGTACGCCAAGACCATTGAGTTCAAAATGGCAAAGCGTAGGGATGTCTATACCCATACTTTGGGCAGCTTTAAGAATAGTAGTACCTTTCGGGACTTCAATTTCTCTATTATCTATTGTTAATTTTACTGTATCCATTGATTATGTGCTTTTTTATTTAATACTAATTGCGCCAAACTTACATTTTTCGTAGCAGGTACCGCATTTAATACAAGCCGACTGGTCGATTGTATGCGGGTTCTTCAGTGTGCCTGAAATCGCGTTCACCGGACAATTCCGTGCGCAGGCGGTACAGCCCTTGCACTTGTCTGGGTCAATCACATACTGTTTCAGGGCCTTGCACTGGCCTGCCGGACATTTCTTGTCAACAACGTGGGCGACATACTCGTCCCAGAAGTTGTCGATTGTTGAAAGTACCGGGTTCGGTGAGGTCTGTCCGAGTCCGCAGAGCGCAGTGTCTTTAATGACATGAGCAAGGTTGCGGAGTTCGTCAAGATCCTGCATTGTGCCATTGCCTGATGTGATTTTCTCAAGGATTTCGCACAGTCTCTTGTTACCGATACGGCAGGGCGAGCATTTTCCGCATGACTCTTCAACCGTGAAGTCCAGATAGAACTTGGCGACTGAAACCATACATGAAGTCTCGTCCATGACAATCATACCGCCTGAGCCCATCATTGAGCCGGCTGCAACAAGGTTTTCATAATCAATAGGTGTGTCGAGGAATTTCTCTGTCAGACAGCCGCCTGAAGGGCCACCGGTCTGAACAGCTTTGAACTTCTTGCCGCCCTTGATACCACCACCGATTTCATAAATGATTTCGCGGAGGGTGATACCCATAGGAACCTCGATAAGACCGACATTGTTAATCTGGCCTGCGAGAGCGAACACCTTTGTACCTTTGGATTTCTCTGTTCCGATAGAGCTGAACCATTCCCATCCTTTGTTGATGATGACCGGAATGTTAGCGAAGGTCTCAACGTTATTCACGTTAGAGGGTTTCTTCATATAGCCCTGGACGGCAGGGAACGGCGGTTTGAACGTTGGTTCTCCGCGGAGGCCTTCCATTGAGTGAATCAGCGCGGTCTCTTCGCCGCAGACGAATGCGCCGGCACCGTATCTCAGCTCAATGTCGAAATCGAAGCCTGAACCGAGAATGTCCTTGCCGAGCAAGCCATATTCGCGAGCCTGGCCTATAGCGACCTGAAGACGGTGGATAGCAAGCGGGTATTCAGCGCGGATGTAAACCAAACCCTTGGTAGCGCCAATGCAGAAACCGCCGATAGCCATAGCTTCAATCAGGGTGTTCGGGTCGCCTTCGAGGATTGAACGGTCCATGAACGCACCCGGGTCGCCCTCGTCAGCGTTGCAAATCATATACTTCTGGTCAGCGTCGTTCTTGCGGCAGAGTTCCCATTTCAAACCTGTCGGGAAGCCCGCACCACCGCGTCCGCGGAGCCCTGACTTCTTGATGACGTCTATTGTCCATTCGGGGTCGTTCTTCTCAAGAACGGTGGCCAAAGCCTTGTAACCGTCACGGGCGATGTACTCGTCGATGTTTTCAGGATTGATGAAACCGCAGTTACGCAGAGCGATACGAAGCTGTTTCTTGTAGAACCCCATGTGTTTGGAGTCTGATTTGTGCTCCTGTGTCTTGGGGTCGAGATAAAGAAGTCTTTCAACTTTTCTTCCTTTAATAATATGTTCGTTGACAATCTCCTCACAGTCAGTGGGTTTCACCTGTGTGTAGAAAGTGTTGTCAGGGAGAATTTTAACGATAGGTCCCTTTTCGCAGAAGCCGAAGCAGCCAGTGCTGACCACCTGAACGTCATTCGAAAGGTTCTTCTCCTTGATGATGTTTTCAAAATTTTCTTTGATTTGGGCACTTTGTGATGCGTGACAGCCGGTACCACCGCAAATCAAGATATGGTATTTAAAATTAGCCATTATTCTTTACTTTTTTAAATTATTGATCGATTTTTTCGTAATTCACAGGGATAATACCCTCTAAAAGCTCATTGCCGACAAGGTATTTTTCAACCAGTTCGACTGCTTTGTCAGCTTTAAGGTTACCGAAAACAACAGGCTCTGCGCCCGGTTTCTTAACCTCAACTGTGGGTTCTGCGTAGCAATAGCCCATACAGCCGGTCTGTGTGACGACAACAGGCAAATTACGTTTTTGGCATTCATCGATAATGGCTTCCATAGTCTGCTTGGCGCCTGATGCGATACCGCAGGTGGCCATAGCAACCTTGATCTGGATAACCTCGTCCATGTTGTCGCCTAACTCGCGCAACTGCAAAGCGGACTGAAGATTCTCTCTTCTTTTCTTTAAATCCGCCAAAGATCTGATTTTTTCCATAAATTGATTTGTTTTAATTTGAAGGTAATAATTTTGGTTAGCAGTTTTTAAGACATTTTCCACTCAATAGAAAATGCGGTGCAAATTTAATATAATTTTCAATATAATATGCCAAACTAAAGATTATTTTTATTAAGCTTGAAAAATCCTCGTTCCCGTTGAAAAATGTCAGTCTCGAGTATGATACAAAACCATAGGACAACCTATATCATCTATATAACGAATCCACGCCCTAATGCGGAATGTATCTGCCTTGTCTTTGTCCAGAATTAATAGTTTAATCATACGAAATATAAAAAGGGACAGAATTATGTACAGATAGTAGCGTGCGTTCCACTCCGGCCGGCAACATCATACAATTGTTGCCAAGTGCTCATGTGAAATTTATTTTTATCTTCGGAATTATCCCTTTTAGTCTTGTTATCAATTCCTGATTTTCTGAAGAATTTTGTTATAGGCACTGGTCTCCATTCCGCGGTGAGCGGCGTTTGTGCAT
>CACYHL010000140.1 GCA_902774205.1 uncultured Bacteroidota bacterium
TGTTTACTACCTGAAGATGGCGAAAAGCTCTGTAAGAGAATGCGTTGTCTTCACAGAAGTTGCTTCAAAATTAAGCGTAATGGACGATGAGGCTAAAGAGTACTCACGTACGCAGCTTATGGAACTCACAAAAATGATAGGCTCATTGGTAGCGTCATTGCAGAGAGCCGCGATGTCTAAAGAAGAAATCAGCGGTGACGATGACGAAGTGCCTGAAATGATATAAATCATCTGCGGATATTAGTTTTCCTTCCCCACATTTTTCATTCCATAATCACACTTTGAGGAGATACAGGCTGCCAAGAGGAGGATTGAGAAAAAAGTAGCCTCCGAACCATATTATTATGAAATAATAAAACTCGACAAAAGACTGTAGGCCATGGCGGAAAGGATAGACTCAAAACCGAGAACGTTGAAAGAACTGGCAATTTATTATGATGTGTCTTACCAAACATTAAAAAATTGGTTGAAATGCGAACATTTGAAGGGTGTTATTCCTGAAAAAGGCTATTATTTTTCTATTAAACAAGTTAAAATAATTATTGAACATCTGGGTAGAAACGATTAAAAATAAAAGATGTATCTTTGCAAAAATAATTATTCGGTTATGGAAAAAAAATCAAAACAAAATGCTATTGCTGAAGCAAAAAAACAAGAAAAAGAATTGTTATTACTTTTGTTAAAGAAAACTGGTGTAAAGAAACAAGATCTTGTTGATATGGTTTTACGGGAGTTTATAAAAGAAAATCTTTCACTTATAACACCAGCAGAAAGAAAACGTTTTACAAAACTTGTATTTTGATGAAAAACAGAAATTTACGCAGAATATACATTGATTCAAACGTATTGATAAACTATTGTACAGGGCAGCCACAAGAAAAGGCCGCTTTAAATCGTTTTCCTTCCCCACATTTTTCATTCCATAATCACTCCAGCAGGTGTCGAATGTCTTTGCAATCTCGTTTTCCTTCCCCACATTTTTCATTCCATAATCACCTGTGTTACACAATATCTTAATAATGAGATTGTTATACAGATTTTCCTTTAAAAAATTCAATCATATTCGGAATTGAAGGCATTTTTGGGGCTTTTTTTCGTCGTGTCCCACGTCCGTAATAGTTGTACATTTGCTCGCACTGCTTGTCGGCCACCAATATTAATGTCACACAACTATTATCCGGAATTCCCAGCTTTACCCGCTCTCGGTGCATCATGGCATTGCTTTGTGTGCTACAATATCTTACCCATGTGTTCCGATTTAACATCGAGAAACCATCTTTCGCTATTTGTCGGCAAAAAAGTTCCTTCGTCTGCCGTCCTTGTTTCGTCTGTCCAAAATCCATTGTAACAAATATCCACATAACTCTTATTTTAAATTTGGATAAACTATATAATTCCCTATCTTCGAGTATATTCCGGCTAACGAATGTGCGGTGTCTGACAGCATTTCATAATTCAGAGTCGTGTAAAAGACCCCCAGCAACTCCTGCTTGCATCTCTTGTCTATGTCGCACACCCCATCTCCATACAACAAATAGACTTTCTCATCCACAAATGGGCGATATGGTTCCATCATGTCATCAACTAACGGGAACGAATTGTAGTAGTTTTTGTGGAATACCCCTATGCTCGGCAATAATCCCGCATCCATAATCGCACGTGCCGCAAATGAGCGAAGCAGGGCATAACCATAGTTGAGCATGTTGTTTGGCGGGGGCGCAAAACGATCTCTCACAAACTCCATACCAAAGAGCGTACGCCAATACAACTTGGCAGCCATGCCCTCTCTGTTGCTGCTGTCGCCGCTCTTCACATTGGAATAATATGGCTTGAGTCGGCTTCCACACAGCCCTAACTTGTCAAGAAGCCGCGCCTGATTCCGAATCTTGTTCTCTATGATTTGCTTCCATATCTGCTTTTTCATCGGTGCTCCAGCTTCCAACTGCCCTCTGAAAAATTTCGTCTGACGGCAGTTCGCCTCCAAATCCCATGTCATCAGGCTTGGCATGTGACTCTCATTGCACACCACTACCGACACTTTGTTCTCTGAAAGTTTCGTCAGTAATGGAACGGTGAAATGCACGGAGTGATGGTCAATAATGATTATACGGAGGTCCTCTATTGGACGCATATACTCGCTGTCATCTTCCAGCCTGATAAGCAATTGCCCGTTGCTGAGTGACAAATCTGCTGGTTGGGTGAAATAAAGGGTTTGTTTTGGCATGATTTGATCTGTTAAAATTTGTGGTGTCTTGCAAACTGATTTTCCATGAAAAAAGTTGACACTTTGAGGAAGGTTAAACTAAATTGGTTAACATTGTTTCTGGAAAAATTCCGATAGGACCCACTTCTTGAATGGTTTTCAGGAAAAATGGAGAATCGGGCGGTGAACGCTCAAAAAATAATGTGTCGATTCTTAATGATTTAAAACAAAAACGCCCAGCCGAAAAACTGGGCGTTCCGCTAAAAAAGAGCGGAAAACGAGACTCGAACTCGCGACCCCGACCTTGGCAAGGTCGTGCTAACTGAGCTACTTCCGCTTGTCGTACCACGGGTGGGACTTGAACCCACACGCCCGCAATGGGCAAGGGATTTTAAGTCCCTCGTGTCTACCATTCCACCACCATGGCCTCCATTACAAAGAACGTCTGTTTTTAACGCCGCAAAGATACACTTTTTTTCATTATTTTTCGCAATGTGGTTATTTTATTTGATAAATGTTTGTGTGACAGGGTGTTAAGTTGCCAATTATCAGATATGCATTTATTTCATGCAATGACTATCCAAGATAATTTGCGGAAGAAAATAGAATATGATTTTGTTTTACATTCCAAAAAAAATAGTACATTTGCAACCCAAATTTAAAAAACATTATTATGGATTACAGACATCTTTTTTCATTTTTAGGCGGTCTCGCAGCCGGTGCCATTATCGCTTTGCTGCTCGCTCCAGACAAAGGCAGCGAAACACGCAGGAAAATCAGTGAGAAACTGAAAGAGAAGGGTATCAACCTTACAGGCGAGGAACTTGACGAATTTATTAACATGCTGAAAGACAAAATCGGTGTCGGAAAGCCGGAGACCGTGACTGCCGAGGCACACGAAGAGGCTGCTGCCGAAATGTAATATGGATAGCGAGAACCCAAAAGACGACAAATACTTGACTTTTGTCAAGGACGCGAAAGAGTATATAGAGTTGCAGGGCGATATGCTCCGCCTCAATTTGGTGGAGAAACTGTCGCAGATAATCTCGTATCTCGTGGTCGTAATCATCGGCCTTTTTCTCGGTCTGACCGCATTTGTCTATTTTTCAATGGCTTTTGTCATCTGGATGCAGTCGTTCTTCGGCTCAATGATTCCCGGATTCCTTATCCTCGGCGCTTTCTTCATTGTGTTGTTAGTGCTCTTCTTTGTGTTCAGAGACAAGCTTTTCGTGAATCCTATCATTAAGAAAATGAGCGGAATACTGTTCAATGATATTGAGGAGGAGGAAGAAAATGAGTAGGGCACAAAAATACGCGAAGATAACTTCCTTGGCTGAAATTGCGGCCGAGAAGCGGGAACTGAAAAAGATGATAGCGGGGAAGGAGCGGGTTATTAAAGCCGACTGGCAGAATATCCGTGAGGCGTGGAGCTTCATTCCGAAAATCAAAAAAAGCTTCAGCTTCATCACAAACATTCTGCCTGTGGGCATCGGCGCAGTGTCGTTCCTGACAAAAATTTTAAAGAAATAAAAACGGTAATCTTTTAACCATAAAAAAACAAGACATGCTCGTATTCAACAACACGACCATCGAAGACGTTGTGATTCACAAAGTTGGAAATAAAACCGCCGGTGACGGCTATCTGCTTTCAAAACATAATTCACAAATTGATGAGGATATGAAAGATGTCCTTGCGACTTATTTTCTATCTCATTTTAAATCAGATGAATACAATAATTTCTTCCACGAAAGTGGCATACAGTTCAATGTGGTTTACGGATTGATTTCAGCCATTTTTGAGGATAAAACCGAATTTTACGACAAGTCGGTCGCACTTGCAAAGCATCTTTACGAACAGAGCAACCACCCGAAAATCAAGGGCGGTGAGTTCTACATGGTCTATTTCAAAGACTGCCAGCTTGACGACACGCTTGCTGATGCGATTGGACTTTTCAAATCCGAAAACAAGGACACGTTCCTGAAAGTGCGTGAGAACCAGGGAGAGATAGAATTGGTGAGCGAGACGGGAATTAACACCAACAAGCTCGACAAGGGCTGTCTCATTTTCAACACTGAAAAGGAGAACGGCTATGTGGTCGCGGTTATCGACACCACAAACAAGGGTCTTGACGCACAGTATTGGACAGACGATTTCCTGCACATTCAACCGCGGAAAGACGAGTACTACAATACTGAGAATACTCTTGCTCTGTATAAGAACTTTATTGTCAAGGAGTTGCCTTTCTCAGAAGAGGTCAAGGTGAGTCGCGCCGACCAAGCTGACCTGCTGAACAAATCGGTGCAGTTCTTCAAAGAGAAAGAGACGTTCGACATGGACACTTTCACCAAAGAGGTCATTCAGGAGCCGAAGCTTATAGAGTATTTCCACCAGTACAAGGACAACTACGAGGAGGAGAATGACGTTGAGCTTGCCGACAACTTCAACATTTCCGCGCCCGCGCTGAAAAAGCAGTCTCGCAGGTTCAAAAGCGTCATAAAACTTGATAAGAATTTCCATATCTATGTCCATGGCAATACCGACATGATGGAGCAGGGGCAGGATGCGAAAGGGAAGTTCTACAAGGTTTATTATAATGAGGAGAGTTAAAAACAGTTAAAATTCGAGAAACCAATTATTATTTTTCCAAAATAAAACAAAAACAGATTATGAAAAAAAGATTTATCTGCACAGTGTGCGGTTATGTACATGAAGGTGATTCAGCACCGGAATTTTGCCCGCAATGCAAACAGCCAGCAAGCAAGTTCAAATTGTTGGAAGATACGAAGTTGAATTTCGTGACTGAGCATGTCATCGGCATTGCCAAAGATTGCAGCGAGGAGATGAAAAAAGACCTCAACGCTCATTTCATGGGAGAGGCGACAGAAGTCGGCATGTACCTTGCCATGAGCCGTCAGGCCGACCGCGAGGGCTATCCGGAAATCGCCGAGGCATTCAAGCGTTACGCATGGGAAGAGGCGGAGCACTGCGCCAAGTTCGCTGAATTGTTGGGCGAAGTTGTTTGGGACACCAAGACTAACCTCGAAAAGCGCATGAACGCTGAAGCCGGCGCATGCGAGGACAAAATGCGCATAGCACGCATCGCCAAGGAGCAGAACCTTGACGCCATTCACGACACAGTTCACGAGATGGCGAAAGACGAAGCACGCCACGGCAAAGGCTTCGAAGGGCTTTTCAACAGATATTTCAAGAAATAGTATCTTGCTGAAATACAAGATTTTTGAAGGTGTGTCAGGGAATGGCGCACCTTTTTTTGTTTTGAATAAGGAATTATAGAATTATTCAATCCTCATTTTGTCAGAGAAAATATTATTTTTGCATTTAGAAAAATCTTTACAATAAAAGTAATGAGAGATGACATATTTGAATCAATTTCACAAAGAGGCAGTGCTGAGGAAACTTCGGAAAATATTTGAATCCATGAAATCTCCGATGGACTCCGTAGCTGCTGCCAACTACATGAAGCGCAACTTGGAGACAGCTAAAAAGATGTGACGAGTTTTGAAATAGAGCAACGTGCTGCCGAGCTGTATGCTAAAGAAAACAGTTTGTGGATACCGATAAGTGATGTCATTACCTTAGGTGAACCAGGTCCCAGCGGAAATGAGAATGACTTTTACGTTTCAAATAATCTCATTTATAAAGTTAATAATTTGTTGAATTCTGGTAGCATATTACGGCTATTTGACAAAATGATGTGGCATAACAATCTTTTTTATGATACAGCATATTCTTTCTACGCATTTACTGGTTTTGAAGGGCGCACAGTTATGCCCATTTTTCAACAAATGTTAGTAGGAAATGCTGTACCTGCCACGTTAATCGAAATTGAAACATATATGTCTGCAATTGGTTTTGTGAAAATAGTTGCAGATGAAGGAAGGTTTGCAAATGCTGAATATGAAGTCTGGGATTTGTTGCCGAGAAATGTATTGAAAGATGAGGAAGGAGACATTTATATTGTTGATGCGGAAATAAAGCATAAATAGACTTGTGATGCTTTTTAAATGTTTTTTTGCAATTATTTTTTGCGGAGTATAAAATAAAATTGTATCTTTGCAACCTCAAAGAGGGACGTTAGCTCAGTTGGTTTAGAGCGCTGCTTTCACACGGCAGAGGTCACCAGTTCAAATCCGGTACGTCCCACTTTTTTTATGCACTGATTTTTGTACTATATTTGAGCTGTTGCGGCGGGTTCCGTGCTCGGTTGTTTGTACTCGCACCCGCAGTTCCTGTCCTTGCGGTGTTTGCGCACGCCGTAGATTTGTGGCGCGCACGCCGACAGGATTACCATCAATATTAAAAGTGCTGACAGTACGAATGCGATTTTGTGGCGTTTTTCTGTCATATTATTGATAATGAGAGTTTTACTTGAATTTGATTTCGTCTTTGATAATGTAAGCGCCCGGATAGCTTGCCTTTATCTGCTCAAGTGTGGCGGTCGCCTCCAAACGGGTGCGGAAGTTGCCAACGCGGAGGCGGAAGTATGGCTCGGCGTATGTCACGTATGCCGGTATGCTTGGGAAGCGGGAGCGGAACTCATCGTATGCGCGCTGTACCGTGTTTTTCGAGTTTGCCCCCGAGGCGGCGGCTATCTGTATGCGGAAACCTTCGATTTTGTCAAGGCTTTTCCACGCTGTCTGATGCTGCTGCTCAATCTGCTCAATGCCTGCCTCTTTGTCGTATTGCACGGAATTTTGGGCGTTGGCGATGGCGAACACTGCGAATGCCAATATTGTGATAACTGCTTTTTTCATAATGACCGGTATGTTTTAAGGCATCGTTCCAAGCCGTCTTCCCAGTTCGGAATGGCAATGCCGAATTTCTCTTTTATGGATGAAAGGTCTAAGACAGAATATTCAGGACGTTTGGTTGGGGTGGGGTATTCCGCTGATGTGACGGGGTTGACACGGCAGCGTGCCCCGCTAATCCGCATTATCGCTTTTGCGAAGTCGTACCACGTTATTGCGCCCTCGTTCGTGTAGTGGAAAATTTCCACGCCGTTGACTTTTCCG
>CACYHL010000141.1 GCA_902774205.1 uncultured Bacteroidota bacterium
GAAATACACCAACAGTCCCCTCGTCGGTTATACCCGGCTTGTCAACAAACATTCCGGACTGAGAACACATTGCATTGACCGCATCACGCCGCATTGCGTTGTCGGTCAGGTGACGGCAGCAAGACTCGGCGATATTTTCTCCGGCACGCGGGACGTTTCTTCCAACTACGGTATTGCGCTCGACGGCACGGTTGCCCTTTATGTCGAGGAAAAGAACCGTTCGTGGTGTTCCTCCTCGAATGCCAACGATCAGCGGGCAATCACCATCGAGTGTGCGTCCGACCCCAAGCCGCCCTACGCCTTCAAGCCGGTGGTTTACGAAACGTTGGTGAAGCTCTGTATCGACATCTGCAAGCGCAACGGCAAAAAGAAGCTGCTCTGGTTCGGGGACAAGGCAAAATCCCTGAATTATTCGCCCAAGCCCGATGAAATGGTGCTCACCGTGCACCGCTGGTTCTGCAACAAATCCTGTCCCGGTGACTGGATGTATGCACGCATGGGCGATCTTGCACAGAAGGTGACGGCGGCGCTTTCCGGTGATGATGCCGCGCCTGCTCCGCAGCCTTCAACAAAATGTCCTTATTCTGAACCGACCAAGGACATTGCCTTCGGCGCAAGGGGGAACAATGTCCGTTGGCTTCAGTGGCAGCTTAACAAGGTGGCGGGAGAAAAGCTCGCGGTTGACGGGATATTCGGTGCGCTCACAAAGGCGGCTGTGTTGCGATTCCAGAAGAACAAAAAGCTCGTGCAGGACGGCATTGTGGGACCCAAGACACGGGCGGCATTGAAAAAGGCGGTGGGTTAAAATGCAACCGTGGATTCAGATAATCATTACGCTTATAGGCTCTTTAGCGGCTTCATCGGGCTTTTGGGCGTTCGTTACAATGAAACTCAGCCGAAACGATGTAAAAACTCAAATGCTCATAGGTCTTGCACATGATAGAATTATGTATCTCGGAATGGGGTACATTGAGCGCGGCTGGATTACTCAGGACGAATATGAAAACCTTTATGAATATCTCTACAAGCCGTATGAGAAAATGGGCGGCAATGGTTCAGCAAAGCGCGTTATGGACGAAGTAAATAAGCTACCAATCCGCAAAGCTGATTTTAGCAGAAGGGAGATTCAAGCATGAAAATCGACTGGAAATCTAAACTGTCAAGCCGTAAATTCTGGTCTGCCGTCGCTGGCTTCATCGTTCCGCTTCTACTGGCGTTCGGCGTGTCTGACAGCAACATCACGCAAGTCACCGCGTTGATTATGTCCGGCGGTTCGCTGATCGCTTACATCCTCGGTGAGGGCATGGTGGACGCAGGCAGAAAAACCGATTTTACCAATTGGAATGATGACGATGAGGATTGATTTTATTCGGAATTCGTGATAGAATATAGCTATCAAGAGAAAGGTGGTATTTTATTGTGAGTGAAGAATTTATCAACAAAATCGAAGAATCAGAAAAAAAGGTCAGCACGTCACACAGCGCTTTAGCCGCTTTTATGGCAGAAGGATTCCAAATCCATCTTATTCAGATTCTTAAACTTGTAATCATTGGCTGGATTATTACAATCATTATTGCAATTATCGCCTATCAGGTTAATGATGAAAGATGGAGACAGTTTCTTTCTCAATACGAAATTGAAAGCTATAGTCTGTCAACAGATGGCGGTGGAAACGCAAACTATATAGGACAGGATGGTGACATTTATAATGGCACGAGTGAAAGTCCGAAAGCTTGTGAAAAAGATGGGAACAAAGGCTAAAGGCAAACTTGTTATCCGTCGGAGGAAGCCACGATGAAAAAGCCTGAAATTGAAGATATTTCCAATACCGAGTTATGCAAAATCATTGACGAATGGATAAACGGCAGACACGCAGAACGCAACCGCGAAATTATGAAGCGACGGCTCATTGACGGTATATGCCTTGAGCCACTTGCAGAAGAATTTGGTCTATCAGTCCGTCACATCAAGGAAATTGTCTATAAATGCGAGTATATCATTTTTAGGCACATATAATTAAAAAGCAGGTTAGCACTCAAAAGGTGTTGACCTGCTTTTATTTTTTTAATCTCTCAAACACTGCAAAATTAATTCCGCTATCAGTGCCGACGCCGTTCTACCCTGTTCTGCGGCGGCGTTTTTTAATGTGTTGATCGCGCCGACAGGAAGTGAAAGTGAAATGGTAATTTTCTGGTCATCAGCAACCGCGCCGAATATATCATCATACTGCTGACGATTGAGATGTTTCGCCGCCCACGCCATAGCTAGTTTTGGTGTAAGCGGCTTAATTCTCTCTGAACCAGACACTCTATTCCCCTTCCAAACAGCATAATCATCACTGTCAGAACTGCCGCGCCCATGGATAAAAAATTCTCCCGTGCGCTTGCGGTACAGCCGTTCCGCACAAGTGCTGTCGTGATATGACGCGACAAGCTCAGCGGTTTCCGTGTCGTAGACACGGTTTTGTATGATTTTCTTCATGCGTTATCCTTCCTTCTATTACCGTAAACATCAAAAATTTGATGATATGGAGTTACACTCAGCACCGGTGCGCCAACAATCGGTTCTTGCTCGACAAGCAAAATATCTGCAATGGTAAATTTGCCGTCGTGGTCTTGGATGGCAAATCCGTTTGCCTTGCAATATTTCGCCATTTCCTTAATCGCGTTTTCACGGTCTTCATCACGAAAAATAATAACGTTCGGTCTTGATGAACCTTTGTGCCTTTTCAGCACAACAGAATATTCAACCATAGCAAAATCCTTTCTGCCCTCGTGACCTCCGGGGCGGGCAGGTTGATTATTCGGAAACAATAATTACCTTTCCATGTGCGAGCATTTCGTTCCATTCCTGATCGGCATTACTTGCACAATCCGAAATGTACTGTTCGGCGGTATAGCCTTCCGGCGCTTCGATGTTGTCAATTGGCGAAACCGCGCCTGTCAGTAAGTCCTTAAATTCAACAGTATACTTCATACTTCATCTTTCCTTTCTGGTTTGGTGGGTTTTCCTTCCCTGTTTCTGATTTAATTATATACCTATTTTTATATAAAGTCAAGTCTTTTATATAAAAAATATCGCACAAATATCAGCCTATATTTTTATGCAAAATAACCGCACTTTTTTAGCACGAAAATCGCCCGTTTTTCTCATTGTCAGCGGGTTTTTATTTTTATATAATGCAGGCAAGGGGTATGAATGATGTATGTGCATTTAAATTTAAATCGTGACAATAAATTCGTCGGTGACTGCGTTGTAAGAGCAATTGCCAAATTATTAAATCAATCATGGGAACGTACTTATATTGATTTGGTGATTCAGGGCTATATTATGGCTGATATGCCGTCAAGTGACGCTGTGTGGCAAGCCTATCTTAGGCGGCATGGATTCAACCGTTATGTAATCCCGAATACCTGCCCTGATTGCTATACTGTGGCTGATTTCGCGGCAGATCACCCGGCAGGGAAATATCTATTGTTCGTCGATAAACACGTTGTCACTGTGGAAGATGGAAAATATTTTGATTCATGGGACAGCGGGTACAGAATACCGATTTATTATTTCAGTCAGGAGTGATTTTGAATGGCGTATAACAACTACTATTCCGGCTATCAGCCGATGATGGGGTACCCATATCAGCAACAGTTTCAGCCGAATTATCAGCAACAAGCATATCCTCAAACGCAAATGCAGATGACGGCGCAGAATCAGCAACCGCAGATTCAACAGCCACAGATTCAGAATGGTGGATTTATTCAAGTCCACGACGAGAATGAAGCGCGGAATTATCCTATTGCTCCCGGAAATTCAGTTACATTCAAAGACGAGAATGCGCCTTATGTGTACACCAAAACAATGGGATTTTCACAGCTTGACCGACCTATTTTTGAAAAATATCGGCTTGTTAAAGAGGATGATATGCCGACGCAGAATCCGCCTGTGAGCGCTGAAATTGCTCAACAGACGAATAATATCGACTATGCGCTAAAAACCGATTTGACGGCATTACAGGCAGAAATAGAAACACTCAAACAGCGAATTGAAGAATTGACAGCGAAAAAGCCAGCGACAAAGGTGAAAAAGGAGGAAACTGACCAATGAAAAGCAATATCCCGATGATGAACGGCGGCAACGTGCCGCGCATGAATCCTATGCAGATGCTACAACAACTCCAGCAGAATCCCGCACAGATGCTCCGACAGGCGGGGCTAAATGTGCCAGACAATTTGAACGACCCAAACGCAATCATACAGCACCTTATGAGCAGCGGACAGGTGTCGCAGGACGCTTACAACAGAGCGCGGCAAATGGCGGCGCAGTTTAGGCGATAAAATAACAGTATTCTCCCGTCAAGCGCGCGGACGGTTTGAATAAATAAAATTTTGAAAGGATTTTTCAATTATGGCTATTACAGATGAAAGCAATTCCAACGGCTTTTACATGCCGGTAGCTCCCGCGTATGGCGGCGGTCAGGGCGGCTTTGGAAGTTTCGGCGGCGACTGGGGCTGGATTATTCTTCTGCTTTTGTGCGGCTGGGGCGGCATGGGAATGGGCGGCTTTGGAGGCTTCGGCGGCTACGGCAATATGATGCTTGGGTATGATTTCCCGTGGCTTCTGAACGGGCAGAACGGCATTAACAATAATGTCAACGACGGTTTCCGCACATCTCAATTGCAGGATAGTGTGACCTCCGTTCGTGATGGTATTTCCAGCCTTTCCACTCAGCTCTGCGGCTGTTGCGGCGA
>CACYHL010000142.1:0-3667 GCA_902774205.1 uncultured Bacteroidota bacterium
CATCGCTGATTACCACCGGAGCCGCATTCACATCATTAAGCCGGGCCAGTCTGGTAGAACCGTGAGGCACGCCTACCTTGATTTGATTCAGAAGCACTCCCCGCTCCTGATTTACCATATTGAGCTTGCCGTCAGCAGTGCCATAGAATACCACTGCTCCCTGCACCGGCACCGGAGAACTGTCTCCCCGCACTGCAAACTGGGAGGAATCATCACCAGTGGACCACAGTTCGGAACCATCCTCCATATTCAGCGCAAAAAGCTGCCCGTGAGAGGACAGCGCAAAAACCCGGTCACCGTCAATGGCCGGAGCCGCCAGAATCTCCTCTCCGGTAAAATGCTTCCAGAGGAGCTCCCCCTTGACCCCGTCAACAGCGTAAACCCAGCCGTTTTCACTGGCCAGCAGAATCACAGAGGTATCAAAGTCCTCCCGCACGGTTATGCCGCCGGAAATTCTGGCCGAACGGCGATTATCGTTTTCATCCTCGTCATCCAGATCCAGATGCCAGATGCGGCTGCCGCTCTTTTTGTTAAAAGCGTAAACATCACCGTTTCTGGATGCGGCATAAACACGTTCCGCGTCAAAGGCCGGATGCAGGGAAGAAAAGAATCTGCCCACGCCGGTGCCTACGGAAGAACTCCAAACCACTTCCAGATCAATCTGGTTCTCAAACTCGGGAACCGAAACCGGCACGTACACATCAACCTCAGATGAACACCCCGCAATGCCTGCTCCCAATAAAACCGCCAGCAGTAATCTGGATAGCTTCCCCATCTGTTATGCCCTTTTTGCTGTTTATACCCTGTCCGAAAAAACCCCGGAGATTCATTCGAAGCGCTGTCATTCTTCCTGGTATTTTAAGATTCTGCCAGAAAACCCCTTTCCCGGCCTTTTTTAGTTAGCCGAATCAGCCGCAGCGGTCGTATCCGCTGTCTCAGCTTTGCTTTCTGCAGCATCCTGAGCCTTCGAACTCTCCGAAGAAGCGGAACTGTCAGAGGCTGCCGGCCCTGCTTCTTCGCCGTCGGCAAATTCCGGAGCCGGCTTTACGCCCTTGTCAGAAAGCAGGTTTTCATATTTCATTTTCAGCCCCGGCTTCTCAAAGCCTTCCTTTATCAGGTCAAGAGCCTCGCGATAAAGCTTCACGGCCTCCTGCTTCTGCCCCTTGGCTGCTGCGATATCACCGCGGATCTCGGTAACCACCCCCTTGACGGCATCATCCCCGGCAGCTCTGAGATAGCTTTCGGCTTCGTCGTACTTCTTGAGAGTCACGGCCAGACGGGCTGCTCTGATTCTCAGAATATTGTCCAGAATCCTGTCATTGCCCCGGCCAATGGCGTCCTTAAGGTTTGCCAGAGCCTCCTCATACTTGCCGGCGGAAACCAGAGATTTCACCACTACCGCAGAAGCCAGTTCGCCATAAACGTCGCCGTGCTCGCTGATAAAGGACTTAACAGTCTCCAGACCTTTGGGATCGTTAATATCGCCATTCAGCACTTCAGCGTAGAATTCATTGGCGCCGCGCTGTCTCTGCTTGGTAACATAATCCCTGTAGAAATAAACAGCCACTATGAGGACAATGGCCAGAAGAACACCGCCAAAAATCAAGGTTTGGAAAACGTGGTTGAGTACCGAGTTGTGAAGATTGAGAACGTTGTTGCCGTAGGCGGTGAAACGTGGGCGGAAGAGGTGTAAAACACCTCACTACTCAAATGAGTGTTAAGAAACAGAAACCACTCCGAAAGGGGTGGTTTTTTTTTTATGTTTTCCTAAGAAAAAACGTTGCTGTTTTGGTTATGTATACGAAGAGGAGAATTTAATTGAGTCTATTGACTCTAATATGATTTAGTTGAGGAAAAAATGGCTCAAATTTGGTTATACAAGTGTAAACATTAAAACTTACAACTATGAGAGTAATGAAACACAACGATGACGTGATACGCTCAGTCAGTGCCTTTAAGAAGTACAACAACGAAATGACTGAAATTGTAAACGAGAATGCCGCTTGGAAAAGACCAAAGGGGTTTGAAGAAAAGGTTTTCTGTGGCACATTCACCGCAAAAATCTATGTCGGCAACGTAATAAAGGGAACGTACAGATTTGACTGCTCGGACTTTGGTCACAGCGTTGTGTCGGACGATGCGAGGGTGCGTCTGTCAAAGATAGGTTGATTGAAAAGTTTTGGTAAAAGGTTTATATTTTTTTGATAAAGGTTTTGAATTGAGTCGCCGCGTTGGGAAACACGGCGGTTTCTTTTTTTGTGTATTATCCCCTTCGTATGCATAACCGCTTTTTCGAAGGATTTTCTTTAAAATTTAATTGAAATTTGTTTGAAAAAGTGACGAAAAAACTATGCGTGGGCGGTTATAGATGTGTAACAATTAAAAATCAAACGATATGACAAAGAAAGAATATAAGCAACTGATTGACTACCGCGTGAACTTCATCAACAAGAAACTCGGCACGAACTACGAAACAAACTACGCTCCTCAATATGGCGGCTGGAATATGTACGAAGTCAAGGAAGGCGGCAAATCACATCGTGGAAACCTCGGTTTTGACTTGCGTAAGAGTAACGCTGAAATGCTTGCATACGTGGACGGCATATACGAACTGCTTTGCCATTACCAAGTCGCGGTATAATAACGGAAAAAAAAAAGATTTCATAATGTAAATTAAATGTTGAGAAAGGGAGATATGGAGAGAGGGAAATGTTAATTAACATTTTTTAACATTAATTTAACATTTAATTTGGAGAAAATCCTAATTATATCTGGTTATATAAATGTAAGTAAAAAATAAAACAAGTTAAGTTATGGCAAAGAACGAAAACCTCCACAAGGCAAAAACCGCAAAGAACGACGAGTTCTACACTCAGTTAAGCGACATTGAAAAGGAAATGGTGCATTACAAAGACCATTTCAAAGACAAAACCATATATTGCAACTGCGACGATGCAAGGGAAAGCAACTTCTTCAAATTCTTCTCCCTCAACTTTGAGAAACTTGGACTGAAGAAACTTATCACCACTGGTTACAAAGCGGACGGACAAGGCGTTGCACTTATCTATGAGGGTGACAAGAACGGAAACAGACTTCCCGACACAGAGGAAATCACTATCAGACCTTTACAAGGTAACGGAGATTTCCGTAGCGAGGAATGTATTGAGTTCCTTAAAGAGGCAGACATCGTTGTCACCAACCCGCCTTTCTCCCTCTTCCGTGAGTACATCGCACAACTTATGGAATACGGTAAGAAATTCATCGTCTTGGGCAATATGAACGCCATCACCTACAAAGAGATTTTCCCTTTGATTAAAGATAACCAAATGTGGTGGGGATGCAGCACATCAGGTAGTGCAAGAAATGTTTGGTTTGAATGCCCTGCTAACTATGAAGCCGATATTAAAAACGATAATTATAAAGAAGAAAATGGCAAAAAATATCGTAGAGTACAAGGTATTGAATGGTTCACCAACCTTGACCACGACAAACGCCACAGACCTCTTGACCTTTACAAGCATTACTCAAATGAGTATAAACACTATGACAACTATGATGCAATAGAGGTGGGAAAAGTGTGTGAGATACCTATGGACTATGACGGAGTTATGGGTGTGCCTATCACTTTCCTCGACAAATATTGCCCCGACCAGTTTGAAATTGTAGG
>CACYHL010000142.1:3694-8422 GCA_902774205.1 uncultured Bacteroidota bacterium
TTTGAAATCTTGGGTATCACTGAAAACGCTGACTATTTGAAACCGTTACACATAGAAAACTGCGAAAAGTATGACAGACCTTATATTGACGGAAAAAGGATGTATTCGAGATTGTTAATTCGTCACCGCAAATAGGCTATAACTTAACTTACTTACAATAAGGAAACCGCTACCGAGAGAATGGTGGCGGTTTTTAATTTTGCATAATATGTCCTTCGTATGTATAACCAAGATTTAAGTAAAATTTCTTCAAAAAAAGTTAATTTATTTACAGAAAAAATGAAGATAATTTGGTTATAGGATTGTAATTTAAATTTTAGTAGTTATGAATATCGAACTTAAACAAATCACAATCCGTGAAATCGCCAACGGATATACGGACAACCAAGAAAACGGAGTTACTGGATATAACGGACTTCTTAACATCCGCCCAGCATATCAGCGTGAATTTGTCTATAAGGACAAGCAGCGTAACGCTGTAATTGAAACTATCAATCGTGGTTTTCCTCTCAACTCAATCTACTGGGCAAAGAACGAGGACGGCACGTTTGAACTCCTTGACGGACAGCAACGAACTATATCTTTCTGCCAGTATGTGAATGGTGCATTTTCAATCAACGATATGTATTTCCACAACCTCACCGAGGACAAGCAGAACGCCATACTGGACTATAAGGTAATGGTGTATGTGTGTGAGGGTAGCGATAGCGAAAGACTGGACTGGTTCAGAACTATCAATATCGCAGGGGAGAAACTGACCGAGCAAGAATTGCTTAACGCCAACTACACTGGAGCGTGGTTATCCGATGCAAAGGTACGTTTCAGCAAAACAAACTGCGTGGCGTACAAATTGGGCGAAAAATACGTCAAAGGTTCACCTATTCGCCAAGAAATACTGGAAACTGCCCTTGACTGGATTAGTGACGGCAATATTGCCGACTATATGGCGAAACACCAGCACGACAAGAACGCCAACGAACTTTGGCTGTATTTCCAAAACGTCATTGAGTGGGTAAAGTGCATTTTCGGTGAGAATAACTGGCGAAAGGAAATGAAAGGTTTGAACTGGGGCAAACTCTACAACCAGTACCACAACAACCAGTACGATGCAGCCGAAATTGAGGAACGTGTGAACGCTCTTATGGCAAACGAAGAGGTAACTGAAAAGAAGGGTGTGTATGAATACATCTTAAGCGGAGAGGACAAGACACTTGCTTGCAAACTCTCAAAGCGTATTTTCAGCGATGCAGACAAGCGTACTGCGTATGAACGCCAAAACGGAATTTGCCCTATCACTGGTGAACACTTGCCGATTGAGGAAATGGAGGCAGACCACATTGTGCCGTGGTGGAATGGTGGAACGACAACCCTCAACAACTTGCAAATGATTAGCAAGACCGCCAACAAGCACAAAAGTGGAACAATGTAAACTACTGAAAATTAAATACAGCGAAAACTACTCCGATAATGGAGTGGTTTTCTTTTTGCATAATATCCCCTTCGTATACATAACCGTTTTTTGCTTGGATTTTCGCTGAAATTTAATTTAAATTTATTATGAAATGTTGCGAAAAAACTAACTTAATTTGGTTATATATGTGTAACAATTAAATACAGACAACTATGGAACTCACCACAAGGCAGAAAGAGGTATTTTGTGAACTCTCAACAACGCTCACAAGGCGATACATTACAGGACATGCCGCCCGTGATAACGAGAAACCTATGGGTTTTCTGCTCACCTATATTCGTGATATGTACAATATGCCCAAAACCGAAGGTTGGAACGTTGCTGAAGCACTGCTAAATTTTTTCAATATTGACAACGAAAATCCGTGGAAAAAACGTTACTAAATTGGTTATATATGTGTAACAATTAAAAATCAAACGATATGACAATCAGACAATATAAAGGCTATGCCTTTGAAAGTTCCTGCTGCAAAACTCCAGAGTACGCTGAGTTTGAGAAACAATGCAAAAAAGAACTGAAAGCACAATGCAAAAAGGTTGGCTTCAAGGTACACTCTTTCCACCCCAACCACTTTGAATGGTCTGCGGTGCTCGAAAAGGACGGCAAATTTATCTATGTCAGTCTCTCCGATGTCCGCTACTGGGATTGGTACAACGATGTACTGATACGCACAATGGCACACGCTGAGGATTGGCGTGGCGGTGGAAACAACAAGTGCTCGTTTAACGAAATTGGTGAGTATGCAGAACGACTGCACCAATGGCAGATGAAGCAAGCCGTTTGACCCTCTGATATTTGATAAAGGTTTTGAATTGATTGAGTCGCCGCGTTGGGAAACACGGCGGTTTCTTTTTTGTGTATTATCCCCTTCGTATACATAACCGCATTTTGATTGGATTTTCGTTGAAATAAAAAATAAAAATACTCATTTGAGTGGCGAAAAAACAAGCTTTGCTTGGTTATAGGTATATAAACCTTTAAAAATTAAAAGTTATGAAACAAGGCAAAGCAATAGGCAAAGCAATTCTCCCCATTGCCAACGAAACAATGACCTACATTGAACAAGAGTTGAAAAAACTTGCTGAACGCCATAATATGTGGGTTACCATTGACAGGCATATCAGCGACTATTTGAAATACGCTGAAGGTGGGTTTAGTGTAATGGTTTATTTCAAACCAAAGGCATTTACCGAGAAAACAATCCGCCATCCCGAAACAAAGAGCCGTTTACGTCTGTTGAACTTGCCGAATGACACGCCTTATATTGTGGTTGATTTGACCTACAACGACAGCGTTATTGAGGGTACTAATGACCGCGTGAACCAATACCATTTCTATGTACGTACACACGGGTTTATCGAAATACCTTACAGACATCGGAATGTTGAGGCTTTTGGTGGGTACACATCTTTTGACTACGATACCGATATTGAGCAAATCGTGAACTCCATTAAACACAGCGTAAGCGACATTGCAGAGCCTTACAAACCTCTGCTTGCTTAACGCTATATTTAAAACGGCACCCCGATTGAATTTGGGGTGTTTCTTTTTTTATACATTGGTGCCTTCGTATACATAACCGTATTTGGTCTGGTTTTTCGTTAAAAAAAACTGATAAATTTAACGAAAATTCAAGTGAAACTCGGTTATATAAACGAACGTTAAAAATTAAGACAATGGAAAACATCAAGACACCGAGTTTCAAAGGCTGCGAACCCTATGCTGACGAATGGCTGGATGACGATACCTTTATCGTCCTTTTTGCCGACCGCAACGACAAGATTATTGACGATGATGGGGTGATTGACACGGTTAACTCACTCTATGCCGAGGTACACCTTGACGAGGACAACGCTGTCGTCATTGGTGAAAATGTCTGTGACAGCAATAGCAATGACTACCTCTACACGAACTATCATTGCATTGGTGACACAATCAGCGACGAGATTGGTATGGACGAGAACACCGCCAATGAGATTAAGGAGTACGCTTTGGCTAAAATGAAAACGTATCTGTAATGCTCTAATAGAGTTTGGTTTTTAGGTAAGGTGATGAAAGTCACCTTTTTTTTGTGTATTATCCCTCTCGTATGCATAACCAAAATCAAGATGTTTTTTCCTTAAAATTTTTAGTTAAAATTGGAGAAATTATCTAACGGTTTTGGTTATATAATTGAACTTAACAAAAGGAAAAATTATGCGACAATTCAGTTTAATACCTGCTTATTACGAGTGGCATTTAATTGACAATGACACTCACGAAACCCTGCACAATCTTGTTGACCCCGCCGAGGAACTTTACCACGAGGACGGTACTCCCAAGTCGTTGGAGGAACTGACAAATTGGCTTAATGAGGAACTTATATCTGCCGACATTGCCTATTCCGAGAATGACGAATACAATGGAATTTGGCTGCGTAACGAGAAACGCCTTGACCAAATTGAGGAAATCCCAACTGCAGCTAAAGTTATGGCTGAAACCCTTTATAACTATTATATTGGATAACATTTAAAAACTTATCGAATATGGAGAAAATGGTATTGGAACTTGACCGTGCCGATGCACAGATTATTTACGCTATCGTTCACGAGAGAGTGAACAGCGACACTTGCACTGAGTACGAGCGTGTTCGGTTGCTTGGCATCAAATGCAAACTGATGAAGTTTCTGCAAAGTTAGACAAAAAACCTCCCTGGGTAGTGAAAAGCCACCTCCGACAAAGGGGTGACTTTTAATTTGTGTATTACTGCCCTCGTATATATAACCAAACTTTGGGTGAATTTTCCATAAAAAAAATTAATTTAATTTGAGGAAAATCCGCTTGTACGTTGGTTAAAGGAATGTAATTAACCCCTAAACATTAAAAACTATGGCACTTTTAGACGAAATCAAATCGCAAATGAACGAAAAGTACAATGAGTTTGAGAAAACCGTTGTCCCCCAACTGTGTGAGGTGGCAAAGAGAATGATACCGCAACAAGGGTATTTCTGCTTGTCTTGTTTCTTCGGAACAAGTCTTAACATCAGCAGTTATGGCAGTCTGCCGACACATATGGAACCCTATCTGCGTGAATGGGCAAAGCGTGAAGGTCTGTCTATACGTGAGAAATACAACTCTCGCGGAGCACGTCGCCTTGAAATCTATGTCTAACGGCATTTAGGCAAGGAATAACTATATGTTCTCCAATTTGGAGGGCATTTTTTGTTTGCTTTTTTGTGGAATTCTCCCCTCGTATGTATAACCAAAATTTAACTTAA
>CACYHL010000143.1 GCA_902774205.1 uncultured Bacteroidota bacterium
ACTTCTCGAGCTCGTTGTTGAAAATGTCGGAAGTCTCCTTGTTCCAATGTTTTTTCTCCGCCTTTTCTTTCAATTCCTGAACCGCCTTTTCAGTGGGGGAGGAGCCGAGTTCTTTCTGAATAGTCTTAATCTGCTGGTTCAGAAAATATTCGCGCTGCTCTTTTTCGAGCTGTTGCTGCGACTTGCGCTGAATCTGGTTTTTGAGCTCCGCAAGCTGCACATCTTGGTTTATCAGCTTCAGAATCAGTTTTGCCCGCTCTACAACGTTCTGAATCTCCAAAATCCGCTGGCGGGTTTCAATCTCAACCGTAAGATTCGAAGCTGCAAAGTTGAGAACCAGAATCGGACTTTCAATATTTTTCAGAGCAAATGCCGTTTCAGGAGAAAGATTGTTGGTGAGCTGTATTCTTTTTGAGAAAGACTCTCGCACCGAACTCACAAGAGCGTTGAAAGTCTTGTCTTTTGCAAATTTTGGAAGATAATCATTTGTGGGATAGGGCTTTACCTTTGCTGTGAGATATGGTGTGTTATCAATGACTTCCACGAGCTCGAAACGTCTAATGCCTTGAACCAAAATAGTTATGCTTCCGTTCGGCATCGTGAACTGCTTGAGAATGCGGGCCATTGTCCCGACTCGGTACATGTCGGCTTCGGTGGGGTCTTCCACATCATTGTTCTTCTGGGTAAGCACCCCGATATTGTTGTCAGAATGGCCGTAGTCGCCCACAAGTTTCAGAGATTTGTTCCGTCCGACAGTAATCGGGAAGACGACCCCCGGATATAGTACAGAATTTCGCAACGGCAGTATCGGAAGTGTCTCGTCAATATCCATGCCGTCAAGGGTTTCGTCATCGTTAAGCGCGACAATAGGAATGCCGCCTGAATCATCATCTATAAAGTCTGACAAAAAAAACTTATCCATAAATATCAATTAATTCCCGTTTAAAAATTCTCTTATGTCCGCCTGAATTTTATTTGCTATGTGCTGCGCTATCGGCTCCGAAGCGGCTTCCGAGTAAATACGGATTATCGGCTCTGTGTTGGAGGGACGAAGATGCACCCACGAATCGTCAAAATCAACTTTCACGCCGTCGATGCGGCTCACCTGATAATGCTCGTATTTTTTAGCCACATAATTCAAAATGGCTTTCACATCCATATCCTGTTTTATCTCTATTTTGTTTTTAGACATATAATATTGAGGATAAAGACGTTTAATATCAGAACACGACTTTTTGCTTTTAGCCATATACGAAAGGAACAGGGCAATGCCCACGAGTGCGTCGCGCCCGTAATGAAGCGCGGGGTAGATAACGCCGCCGTTCCCTTCGCCGCCAATGACCGCGTCCGTATCCTTCATCATCTGCACCACGTTCACCTCACCGACCGCCGAGGCGTTGTACTCCACACCGTGTTTGAGGCTGACATCGCGCAAGGCACGCGTTGACGAGAGATTGGAAACGGTATTGCCATTATGCGACTGCAACACATAGTCGGAGACAGCGACAAGGGTGTATTCCTCACCGAACATATCGCCGTTTTCCGTCAACATTGCGAGACGGTCAACGTCAGGGTCAACGACAAAGCCGACATCAAAATGCTCCTTTTTCATCAGTGAGGCGATACCTGTGAGATGTTCCGGCAGCGGTTCGGGGTTATGGGCGAAAACGCCGGTTGGCTCACCGTTGAGGATTTTCACTTTTCGCACGCCGAGGCGCTCAAGCAGCTGCGGCAGGGCGAGACCGCCTGTGGAGTTAACCGTGTCGAGTGCCACGGAGAAGTCCGCCGCCTTAATTGCCTTAACATCAACAATATCCAATTTCAGTATTTCGTCTATATGATCAGAAATCGCATTATCGTATCGGGTATAAGAACCTAACTTTTTAACGCCGACATATTCAAAATCGTTTTTCTCCACGAGTTCCAAAAGTTCTTTACCCTCGTCCGATGAGATGAACTCGCCGTTGCGGTTCAGCAGTTTCAAGGCGTTCCACTCCATCGGATTATGGCTTGCGGTGAGAATCATACCCGCATCCGCTGAATGTTTCACCACCGCCATCTCGACGGTAGGTGTAGTTGAAAGGCCGAGGTCGATGACATTAACGCCGAGACTCTGAAGTGTTGAGGTTGTAATCTTCGAGACAATCTCGCCGGAAATTCTGGCGTCACGTCCCACTACAATCTTCAGCTGCTCCTTGTTCTCTTTTTTACGAATGAAACTGACAAACGCCGAAGTGAAATCCACAATGTCAGCTGGGGTGAGGTTGTTGCCGCGCCTGCCCCCGATAGTTCCTCTAATTCCCGAAATAGATTTTATAAGTGTCATGCTGTTATAGTTTTTACAGTGCAAAAATACACCAACTTTTCCACATTACACTTACTTCAACAAATAAAGAATGAAATAGTTTTGTTGAAAACTTGTTTTTTTGCGAGATTTGCGGTTTGAACAAGGCTAAAAGGAATAATTCCAATTGTTATCCTCATCGTGCCCTGAGAATGTTTCTATATCTTCCCTTTTTTCTTGAGAATGAGGAAGCCTGTCCAGAATGCGATAGTGCCGCCGGCGAAGAGTCCGATAAGGATGGGGAACTTCGGTTGGAAATCAAAGAAAAAATAAATGGGGATAATCAATATCCCCATTAAAATCACATATCTGAAAATATGCTTGAGCATAACTTATTCAGCTTTTTCTTCTTCTTCTGCAACGACCTCAAGGTTTACAGAGACCTTAATGTCCTTGTGAAGCTGGATTTGAGCGGTGTAGTTGCCTAATTCCTTGATGTGATCTTCTTTCAAGATGACTTTTTTGCGGTCTATCTCGATGTCGTGCTGCTCTTTCATTGCGTTGGCAACAGCGATAGTGTTGACAGAGCCGAAGATAGTGCCTTTGTCAGAAGCCTTGGTGACGATTTTCAATGTCAGGCCGTCAATTTTGCCGGCGAGGAATTCAGCCTCTTTTCTGATTTTCTCCAATTTGAAGGCGCGCTGTTTGAGTGTCTCAGCGAGCTGTTTCTTGTTCGACGGAGTGGCGACGATAGCCAAACCATTAGGGATAAGATAGTTACGGGCGTACCCATCTTTAACTTTAACGAGGTCATCTGCGAACCCCAGATTCTGAACGTCTTGTTTTAAAATTATTTCCATTATACTATCCTCCTACTATTGGTTGCTTTTAAGGTTATCGGTTACGAACGGCAGCAGAGCGAGGTGGCGGGCTCTCTTAACGGCCTGGGCCACTTTCTTCTGGTATTTCAGTGAGGTTCCGGTGAGGCGTCTCGGCAGGATTCTGCCCTGCTCGTTGACAAATCTCTTCAGGAACTCGCCGTCCTTGTAGTCAATGAATTTGATGCCGGATTTCTTGAAACGGCAGTATTTCTTCTTTTTGATGTCCACCGCAATCGGGGTCAAATATTTGATATCGCTTTGTTGTGCCATTGCTTAGTCCTCCTTTGCTTCTTCGTTATTGTTTCCTTTTTTCAAATTACGCCTTTTCTCGCTATATGCGATGTGGTTCTTGTCCATAAGGACTGTCAGATAGCGCATTACGCGCTCGTCACGGCGGTACTGGAGCTCGAACTCCTTGATGATGCTGCTGTCAGCCTTGAACTCGAACAGGTGATAGAAGCCTGACGTTTTTTTAGCGATGGGGTACGAGAACTTGCGAAGTCCCCAATTCTCCTGATGAATTATCTCAGCGCCTTTTTCCACGAGATAATTCTCGAATTTCTTAACCGTTTCCTTCATCTGTTCATCAGACAAAACGGGAGTCATAATGAAAACGGTTTCATACTGGTTTAACATAATTTGTTGTTTTTAAGGTTTATAAATGGTTTTTATAAAATCGGGTGCAAAGATACAAATTTTTTTGATATAATGTGTTGAAGGCAAAATATTAATTATAGTATAACTTTTTGCGGATTATCTCTCTGCAGACCCTTTGAAAAATAGTGTTTTGATGAAAAAGAGGCGCGGCTTTACATTAATTTGTGTATTTTTGCGCAAAACAAAAGCTAATTTGGATTTTTTTGAAATAAATGGCTATGGATAAAACTAAGATTATCAAGGAGATACGAAACTATGTGATGATTTGTGTTGGCATTGCGCTGCTTTCTTTCGGCTGGACGGCGTTTCTGCTGCCACATCAGATTACCGGTGGCGGCGTGAGCGGTATTGCGGCTGTCATATATTTCGCGACAGGACTGCCAGTTGGTGTGTCAACCCTGCTTATTAACCTGCTGCTTGTGGCTGTGGCATGGCGTGTTCTCGGTAAGAAGTTCTGTGTCAACACGATAGTCTGTTCGGCTATAATGTCATTTTTCATGCATTTGGGACAGATGATTTTTACAGAACCGCTTGTTCCCGATATGTTCATGTGCTCTATCATCGGTGCGGCGTTGGCTGGCCTTGGTGGAGGCATCGCGATTAACTACGGCGGCAATACAGGTGGCTCTGACATTGTGGCTCTTATGATTCGCAAATACAGGAACATTTCTTACGGAATGATCACACTATATTTTAATATTATAGTTGTTGTCTCCTCATATTTCACGGTCTGGGATGTGGAGAAGCTTGTTTACAGTTTCGTGGTGATGTTTGCTTACACTTTCTTCGCCGATACGGTCATTGACGGCTACAAGCAGACTTATCAGTTCCTTGTTTTTTCTTCAAAAAATCGTGAGATTGCGAAAAAAATCAATGAGGAGCTGAAGCGCGGCGCGACTT
>CACYHL010000144.1 GCA_902774205.1 uncultured Bacteroidota bacterium
TCCCAACTCTTGGTGGTGCGTATCAGCTCGGTGGTCTTCACCGACGGGGCGGAATGATCGTTTTGTGCTTGCATATTCTGTTGGTTTATAAATCAATAATCCTGTTGGCTATCTCTTCCGGATGGTCCACCAGCTGCTGTCCATGATTCATTTTGGGAAAGACATTCACATGAGTATCTGGATGGATTTTGCATAGATGTTCGGCCTGCGGTCTGGCCACAAATGCCTCCTTAGTGCCATACCAATAGTGTATATCTGCACCTTGAATGAATTCCAACTTGTTAGTATAGACGTCTTTATAGCCATCACGAACCGCTTTCCCTTTTCCGGACGGCCACACCTTCTTGCACTCGTCCAAGAGCACGTCAAAATAGTGCGAACGGAACACAAACTTCCAGAATCCTGTCCAGTGATAGCATGTCCAAACATTGAAACTCTGGTAGTATCGCAGAGGATTCACCATCCATTTGGGCAGCGGCAGCAACGGTGCGGCGTCCATGATGGCATGGTCAATGACAATCTCATTCCGTTCCATCATTCTTGACAGAATCTTCCCGCCTAAGGAAAGTCCGTAGGCAACATCCAAATGGCCGTTCAAATTTTGCTGGATGTATTGAATCACCTGAACGGCTTGGTCATCGACAGAGGTAAACTGCGACGCTTGGCCAAGCAGGAATCCGTCGATGCCAACGGCAATGATGTAGTATTTGTCTTTCAGCAATCCTATCAGCGGCAGGAATATCTCGTGGGATACTCCCAGCCCTGGGATCAGTAGCAAGCTTTGGTTTTCTTTATTTCCGTAGGTGTTGAATGTCATAAAACGGCGATAATATCAGAAAACATCATATTCATTCGCATATAACCCTGCATCGATGGGGCATGGAATGAGGATGATATTTGAGTTTCTTTGTTTTTCATGTTGGCAAAAGTACAAAAAAACTGCAACGAATCGAAGTCCGCATTCAAAGTAATCAAGGTTTGTAATTCAAAATATTTCTGACCAAATCATCATTTATTCCGAGGAACTAATGCTGCTATGTTTAGAATTCTTACGATTCATTCATTATCACAAAATATCCTGATACTCCTTCTTTCGCAACGATTTTGGCACAAGGTTCCGCATCGGCCGTAGTCGAACTCTCGTCACATAAATGTAACCAAAGCATTCTAACACCTGACGGCAAATAGTTATCCCATGTATGTTGAACACGAATACTTGTCCACAATCCCGATGGTGATTTCTCAAAAAAACGGACAAAATGCCCCATCACAACGTAAATCTTGTCCAATTGTCTATATTTTTCCTCAGTCAGATAATAAGCTCCATTGTGCCTTGTGGTTATGTCATTGTCCGTAACATAGACCGTGTCGTTGTCATATATCATCATGAACAACGTGTCGTTCTTAGCAGACTTGTCTTTTGCTACGCTCCGTGCAGATGCAGTAGTAACAAGGACAAGGAGAGCAAGACATATTAAAAACAGTTTCTTCATATTGACAAAAGGCAACTGCCTCAAATAAACATTCGTGTCTGCTTGCGGTACTCTGCATAGCCGGGCTTGTTCTGCAGCTGGCGTTTTTCCATAAGTGGAATACTAATACCGACAAACAGTGCCGTCATGGCGATAGGACCGCAGATGAACCAGTCAATACCTCCTAATACGCAGTACATCATCCAAATACCCCACCAAAACATAATTTCGCCAAAATAATTGGGATGTCGCCCATGTTTCCATAATCCCACATTGCAGTATTGCCCCGGATTAGCAGCACGAAAAACATGAATCTGCTTGTCAGCGATAAGTTGGATGGTAGCCGCCGCAATGCACACAAGGAAACCGATGCAAAGATGGATGGTGGTAGTAAGCAAGGTGTAGATTCCTTCTTGACATAGATGATAGACACCAAGGAAAGAAAATCCCCATTCAAACATTTTTAGTCCAGGCAGCATGGCCGCGAACACCACAAATGTCGGCATCATGTTCAGTCCGAAAAAGTTGATGAGGTGGAACAGCAGGGGGTGTTTGCTGCGGTATTGGGTATAACGCCCGTCTTCGTTGCCTATTCCTTTGAATGTGATGAACCAGTTGCGAGTGAGCCTCCAGCCCCAGTACCACGAAGCCACCAGCAACAGGATTACGGGTACTGACCAAGTGTGCGTATAGAAGGCCCATAGAAGAAAAACAACGGGCGGAAACACGCTCCAATAGGGATCATATACCGAGACATTTTCAAATAGCAATCCGAATAGCCAAACTATACCCGTCGCCAACACATCTGCCCACAGAAGTGCCCAAATGGGATTCACGGCCATGGAGGTTAGTTTGTTGAAAAACAGTACGCCTGCCACACCGGCAAGCACGTAAATGGCAGCTATCAACGCCACGCTACAAGCTTTAGAATAATTCTTTTTCACTATAACACTTTTATTTTAGGTAATGAATTATTCTGCAAAAATAAAAAAAAGAGCATGTCATTTCTATCTGTCCACAACATCTATGAGATTGATAGAAAAAGTCATTGTTCCACATCCTCCAACGAGCGGAGGTACAATAGCGGGCCGCTGCTGGAGTTGATGAGAATGCCTTTCAGGTTGCACCGCCCCGCCGGGAGCAGCTCGCCCGCAAAGGAGGCCCGCGCACTGGTGCGGAGCGTGAGATAGGTGCTGTCTTCCAGCATCATATAGCGTGAACAATAGGTGGTTACGGTGTCGGGACAGTAGGTGTCCACACCGCCGTTCTGCATCCGAACGCCCTCCACCCGCACCAGACGGTTGAAATAGGTGCTGTCGATCTGGTCGCGCGAGGTGATGACCCACGGCGTCGGCTCCGGCCCCGCCTTGCCATCCGTAAAAAGATAGAGCCCCTCATCGGCTTTCGGGATGCCGGCCATCGCACCATTGTCCAACAGCGCCAACTGCTTGTTGCGGTACTTGTGCCCGATGACCATATTCCCGCACTCCACAAAGAGTTTGGAGCCGACAGGATATTTGCTGTAGAGTTCCGTGTTCTTCATCACGATCATAATGCCGCCGGTTTCGTCTTGAAGGGTGAGGTACTTGTAGCAGTTCTGCTCTTTGTCGGAGGAGGTTACGATGCCGCAGATCACCGTACTGTCGGGTATTTCAACATAGCTGTAGGCGTTGTTCACCGTGTAGAACGACAGCAGTTCCGCTATCGTCATGTTCGCCTCCTTGTCGAGCGTGAGGGCTGGCGGAAAATCCTCTTCTTTATGGCAAGCCGCAAAAAGCGCAAGTGCAAACAGAATAACAACGGGAAAGAGCAGCGTTTTTTTCATCGCATGATTTTTAAGGATTGGAACTACAAAAATAGCACATTTTTCGCAATCTTACACTTCTCTATTTCCCGCCCCGTTCTACCGTGCCATCGTTCACTACCGCAACGCCGAGTACATGGGCGACATCGAGCGTTTCAGAACCACCGAAAATCTACTGCTCCCGCGACATGGGCGAACTGAAATACACCACTCAAGGCACTTTCGGCGGCAAGTCCATGAAAGCCAACCTTGAAATCTTCCACCCCGGATTCAAGCCGAAACTGCTCGGCTTCATCGCCTCCGTGATGAACTCCGAAACCATCATCCTCGCACGCCTCAACAACGGTGATGTCCACATGCTCGGCGACGCTGACCGAGGAGCCGAAATCGGAGATTCCGTGGAGGCCACCTCCGGCAAAGCTGTCACCGACAACAACGGCGCAACCATCGCCTTTGTCTATGACACCCCAACAGCCCAAATCTACACAGGCGAGATGGACTCCCTCATCGGCCAGTCCACCAACCTTGATGAAGTTGAAGAAGTCACCCCATAGCATTACCATTTCGCATAAGTCTGAATTAGTTGTGAAAAGCCGTTGCAATTTGTAACGGCTTTTTTTTTTATTTTTGCACCGTTAATTGAGAAGTTCAAAAAATGCGAAGTCGCACAATTTTTTAGACAAAAATCGTTGTAATAATATGATTCACAAAACGTACCATTCTACAGGTTTTTATGACCTGATATTTCGAGTGCGTTAAAACAAAAACGGAAATACAACATTAATCTGAATAGAAACAATCAAATTCGAATACGATGAAGAAGACAATAATATTCTGTGTGATGGCGCTTTTCTCAATCATCGCGGGGGCGCAGACCGATCTCCGCAGAGCCAAAGGGGTAAGCGATGAGGATTGGGAGAGAATTAACAGCAATCCAGAATATTTCAAAGCCGTCCTCGCCGTGCAAGACACTCTTCTGGCGGGGCAGATTGTCTCCGTGCAACACCTTCAGGAACTGATGCCAAAAACATACGAGGAGTTCCGAGTATTCATTACAATGGAGTATTACGCTGTCGTCGAAATAGATAATAATATTATTCGTGTTGAAGACGAAAAGGCCATCTACACCATTGTCGGAAACTTGGCAAAAGCCGACAGCCTGGATATGATGAGGTGCTATTTGAAATGGTTTGAATGGTGTGATGGCTGGGTTGGAGAATTGGTATGGGGTGACGCGGTAGAAATTGAACGACGGCATCCGGAGAAGTTCCGGCAG
The DNA here is from genome assembly GCA_902774205.1 of uncultured Bacteroidota bacterium. Classification (GTDB taxonomy): domain Bacteria; phylum Bacteroidota; class Bacteroidia; order Bacteroidales; family WCHB1-69; genus RUG11942. Next base: position 4,553 of record CACYHL010000144.1, read on the forward strand.
CTGATGGCCAATTCTGAATGGTACGAAGAGTGGAAAGCATATCGGGACGGATACACTAAATAAAGTAATCTTTTAAGTTTTTATGACCTGATATTTCGAGTGCGTTAAAACAAAAACGGAAATACAACATTAATC
>CACYHL010000145.1 GCA_902774205.1 uncultured Bacteroidota bacterium
GATAATCATCTTTCACACAACGGACGCTATAAGCAACGTTCTTAGGCACTACCTCCGTAAATGCGTATTCACAAGAATATCTTATTTGAATAGCTGTTGACAAATAACTATCGTCATAATCTGAAGTCCAAAAATGCGTTTTACCAAGCAGTTCTTCAAAACGGCTCTCTAACGGATTGTAATGACCTGCAGGAAGTATTGAGAGGCCCAAGGCATCTGTTCCCGGAATCAGCCAAAGCGTTGCACTTTTCAATGAATCAGCGGAATATGCTGTTAATATGTTACTTTCAGCTAAAGTTGGCAGATGCCAGCCATAAGGACATACACCCGCAACGTTATTGTTCGTGTCTTTAATTGGAGCGACAGTGCTGTTTTCAGGCACTCTGACCGCCGACTGCCAAGTATAAAGTCTTCCGTATAGAATCAGATTTTTCGCTGTATCGGATGCGTTAGGCGAATTATATATAAGCCCTGTTGCAACCTCTACCCCATCACTGTAATATTGCGAACGGATATTCTCCCGTGTCCAACAAAGTCCGCCAACTTCAACAGTGCTGCCATGGAACCACATCTTGATAATAGTGGTAAAATTCCAACGTATCATATATATTATATACAGGGTGTATTGTCAGATTCAATATCAAAATAGTGTCATAACCTATTGTCGTAGAATGCACGTATTTCTCTGCACTATAAATTCCATGAGGGGAATCCGCCGGGTAATGAAACCCGTATCCATCATAACCTTCCCCCTCACACGTGTCAGCTGAATACACCGCATTGTATATCTGAGCCTGCGCTACCCCCTCGCTGACTTCAATATTACTATCGCCCCACTGCAAAGCGAAAGTCTGTCCAACAGCATAATATACATTACCTGCCATTCCGCTTGCCACAGCAACACCACTTGCAGTATTTACCTGTGCACGCAATGAGTATACAAATAAAGCAAGAAAAAATATCAAATACCATTTTTTGTCAATTTCCAACTGCATATTCCAGATTTTCTATGAATAAAAAAACCACGAACTTTGGTGTTTAGCTCGAGGTTCTGGAAATTGACCCACATTATTAACAAGAAAGCTCGTGGTATCACCCACAAACTTTTCTCTTTTCTTATGTAATGTTTCAAAATTTTCCGGATTCCGAGCATTAAGAAAAGCTAAAAGCTTTTATTTATGTTTTTATAATAATTTTCCTTTTTAGTTCAACATCAATTTTTAAATTCGGTTGCAAAAATACACTTTTTTCTAATACATAGTATAATATGGCACAATTTTTACCCCCAAAAAAAATAATTACCTATATTTTAGTGTCTTACAAGTCAAAACAATCATATTTATATTTCAAAATCAAATATCATTGTCTATAATTTAAAATGAAAATCTTTGCAACCGAATCCAAAAGCTCCATAAAAAAGCAGTTTTTTTGCAAATTGCAAGTTTTATTTTGCTAACGGCAGACAATCAGATGTTAACATTTATTAAGAGAGACTAATAAACTATAAATGAATAATTCAAAATTTAATGTATATTTGCAGCAACTAAGAAACGGATTTTATCTTTTTCAAAGTCTTTATGATATTATTCTAATCCAAAAGATAACAAACTGATGGAGAAGCGTTTAGGGCTGATAGCCATAGTCATTTCAGACAGGGAGAGTGTTAACCGTGTAAACGAGTTAATCTCAAAATTTTCCGATATTTTCATTGCAAGGCAGGGCATCCCGATGCACGAGCGCGGTTTGTCGTTCATTTCGTTAGTCGTTGACGCTGAGATGAACCGCATTAACAATTTCACAGGCAATATGGGAAGAATTTCTGGTGTGGAAGTCAAAACTATTTTTACAAAGAGTGATAATCATAATTAATTAAATAACAATATAATACGTTTAAAAATGAACATCGAGGAAAGAAACAAAAATTTCATTGACAGAGAAAAACTCTATTCAATGCTTGAAGGCGCGGCGCCGACTTCAGAGGAGCTGCAAAAGATTTTGGACAAGGCGAAAAAGCTGAAGGGCCTTTCATTGGAGGACGTGGCGCAACTGCTTCGCGTTGAGAATTATTCTGAAATCAAAAAGATAATGGATACGGCGCATTTCGTGAAAGAGAGCATTTACGGGAAACGGCTTGTGCTCTTCGCTCCGGTTTACACGGGCAACGTCTGTGTGAACAACTGCGTATATTGCGCGTTCCGCCGTGACAACAAGAAAATTGTCCGTAAAGTGCTGAATATGGACGAGATAGAACAGGAGACACGTATTCTGCTGCGTGACGGGCACAAGCGCATTCTGCTCATCTGCGGTGAGAGTCCACGCAACGACATAAACTACATCTGCGAAGCAATCCGCCGCACCTATTCGGTGCGAGAGGGCAACAGCAACGTCCGCCGTATCAATGTTGAGCTGGCACCGATGTCCGTTGAGGATTTCCGCCGCCTGAAAGACGAGCATATCGGCACATACGTCTGCTTCCAAGAGACTTACGATCCGATTCTCTACAAAGAATACCATCCGGCGGGCAGCCCCAAAGCCGACTACGAGAATCGTCTGTTGGTGATGGACCGCGCAATGGAAGGCGGAATCAACGATGTGGGTCTTGGCGTGCTGTTCGGTCTCGCTGATTACCGTTTTGAGATATTGGCACTTATGGAGCACGCGAACCATCTTGAGAGAGCTTTTGGCTGCGGGCCACACACAATCAGCTTCCCGCGTATCGAGCCCGCCGAAGGTGCACCGCTGCCGGAACACATCCCGCACAAAGTCTCCGATGAAGATTTCAAGAAAATAATCGCCATCATCCGCATAGCCCTGCCATACACCGGCATAATACTGAGCACGCGCGAAAACGATGACATGCGTACAGAGCTTTTCAACTATGGAATCAGCCAGATTTCAGCGGGCTCGCGCACAAACCCCGGCGCATACAGCGATGAGGCCGAGAAATCGGGCAGCCAATTCTCTCTTGGCGACCACCGCTCACTCGATGAGGTCATTTCCAGCATGATCGACAGCGGCTATATTCCATCGTTCTGCACGGGCTGCTACCGCAAAGGACGTGTCGGCGCAGATTTCATGGACTTGGCAAAACCAGGGCTCATCAAACAATATTGCCTGCCAAATGCCATGTTCACCTTCAAGGAATACCTCATGGACTTTGCCTCGGAGGAGACCCGCAAAAAAGGGTTGGCACTCATTGACAAGATGTTGGAAAACGACATTCCTGCAGGCAACCACAAGGAAAAAGTCCGCGAAAACCTTGCCAAAGTCGGTGAAGGGCAGCGCGACCTCTATTTTTAAGATTTTGATTTGTAAGGTATAATTTTGGCATTTAAAATCTCCAATGATTTGCGAACATCCGCGTAATCGGCGTGAAAAACAAAACCCGATAATATCGCAGATGTTCGCAGATTTTTTATAAAGACTATATTCATAGTGTTTCATATCCTATCCTGACAAAACTCATAAAGTATAATTCTTACAATAAATATATATTCTGAAAAAAGTTTACCTTTGCAAAGCAAAAAATATTCTTATGAGACAAGACATTTTAGAGAGTTTCAATTATTTGAAAGAGCATATCAACGGGAAACCTGAAATTGCCATTGTGTTGGGGACTGGCTTGGGAGAGTTGGCTGAAAAGGTTGAAGTCATATCAGAGATTCCATACGAAGCGATACCGCATTTTCCCGTGTCACAGGTGCAGGGGCATAAAGGCACGCTCATACACGGGCGGCTGAACGGCGTGGAAGTTATTGTCATGAATGGGCGGTGTCATTACTACGAGGGACACACGCAACAGCACATCACCTTTCCCATACCGGTGCTGAAGCAGCTTGGCATACGCAGACTTATTCTGTCGAATGCGGCTGGCGGGGCGAACCCCTCATTCAAAATCGGGGACATAATGCTAATCCGCGACCACATCAACCGGTTGGGCAGCAACCCGCTCTTGGGACCTAACGACGACACTTTGGGCCCGCGCTTTCCCTCAATGAACAAGGCCTATTCTTCTGAGATGTTAGAAATTGCTATGGAGACAGCCCGCAAAAACGACATTCACGTACAGTGCGGCGTCTATTTGGCGATGGAAGGACCGTACTTCGGTTCGGCGGCGGAGTGCCGCGCTTACTACATCTTGGGCTGTGACGCGATTGGAATGTCAACTATTCCGGAAACCATTGCCGCCGTACACTGCGGCATTGAAGTGTTCGCTCTATCGGTGATAACAGACCTTGCCATTGTAGGCGAGCAGGAGAACGTCTCGCACGAGGAGGTCTTGGGCGCAGCGGCAAAAGCCGGCCCCAAAGTCTCAAAGCTGATTTACGAGATGCTGCCAAAAATATAAATTTTCCGCAGATTTCGAATATCAATGCATTTTTTTGCCCCATGGACTTTTTCTACGTAAATCAACGTATTTATTTGCGGGTAAATTTTACTATGCGTCCTTCACCATTTCCCCTCCAATAACCGAAGTCAGAACAGTGGGGCTCTTCTTTATCTAACTCCTCTTTATCTTCAGAACTAACAACTCCATTTTCATTTCTCGCGATTGCACATTTGCCTTTTGGGGAACATCATGAAAATTGTTTTGATTTTGGAATTGCGTCATGCGAAATTCATGCAAAATAAATTTATTTTAAAAATATTTATATAATTATTGATTTTGTATTAAAAAATTATATTATCTTTGTCGCGTTAATCAAATCTCTAATGACTAAAAAATATCTGACATGTTAGAAAACAAACACATTTTCCAAATTCCAACAACGGATTTCTCTTTCAAAAAGATTTTCGGGACAGAGAAAAACAAACGATTTCTCATCCATTTCCTAAACTGCTTCGTGGCAAAATATACAGGCAAAATCTCAGACATAACCTATTTGCCTACAGAGTATTACGGTGCAACAGATAAACAGCGCAGAGTGGTTTTTGACATTCTCTGCACAGACCAAGATGACAAGCAGTTCATCATTGAGATGCAACGGGCACGACAGCCGGAGTTCGCAGAAAGGTCTGTTTTCTACTTGAGCCGCGCTGTAAACTCCAGAATGAATAAAGGGGAGCC
>CACYHL010000146.1 GCA_902774205.1 uncultured Bacteroidota bacterium
AGCATTTCTAATGCTAACAGTGTTTTCGGTAAAAATTTCGAGAAGATAAAAGTTTAGTGAAGAAGAGATTCCGATTTTTTAGAAAGGAAAACTCCGCTTTACAATAATTATTTGTGTACCGATTTTATGAAGTTCTCGACTTCGGGCAGCATGTTGCCGGCGGGGATTATACCGCGTGCCATCATGTCGCGCCCTGTGTCGTAAACGAACATGTCAACGTAGCCCCAAAGTGTTTGGAGTGTCATGTACTGGTGTACTCCTTCGGCGGCGGCGCGCTCTACAGCGGGGTACATCTCCTTGTTGATGTGGCCGAGCCCGGTGCCGACCCATACAATTCCCTTGTAGCCGTTGTCGATGATTGAGTTGAGCATGTCGGGTTTCATTCCCGGGTAATAATACAGCATTGCCACACGGTCGTCAAATGTCGGGACAATTTTAACGGTGCGGTCTTTTCTGCGAGGATTGTAGTCGGTTTTGATTGGAACAACGCCTTTGCGTGTCACTGTTGCGACTGGCGTGTCGCCGATTGTGCGGAACGTGGAACGGTATGATGAGTGCATCTTGCGCACGCGCGTTCCCTTGTGCAGGAAGCCGTAGTCGTCGGAAGTCGGACCGAACATGCAGACCAGAACTTCAGCGATATTGCCATGTGCGGCGGCTGTCATGGCGTGCATCAGGTTGAGGGCGGCGTCAGAGCTCGGGCGGTCGCTTGAGCGTTGCGAGCCCACAAGCACGACTGGCACAGGCAGGTTCTGACACATGAAGGTGAGTGCCGCGCCGGTGTGGTGCAGCGTGTCGGTGCCGTGCCCGATGACGATGCCGTCGATGCCTTTCTCAATTTCTTCTCCTATTTTCTTTGCGAGGGCTATGTACTGTTTTGGCCCCATATTCTCTGAAAAGACTGCGAATATCTTTTCTGTGTCGAGATTGCAGATGTCGGCGAGTTCGGGGACCGCGCCGTAGAGTTCGCCAGGTGAGAACGCCGGAATGACGGCCCCGGTGCGGTAATCCAAGCGCGAGGCTATGGTTCCTCCGGTGCCCAACAGCTTCACATGTGGTAGCCCTTCAGTGTAAGGAAACTGCTTCTCTGGAATCTGGTAGTTGGCTTTTTTGTAGCCGGTCTCTTTCATTGAGACTATAGTGTCAGTGTCTATTCCTATGTTATAGCCGGTCGGGATTTTCATCACAATGTGCTTCGAGTCGTCATTTTCAGCTCTCGGCAGGATTGTCCCTGAGAAGTGCCCGCGGGTGGTCTCTATCTCGGCCGTGCCCCATACTCTTACGTTGTGTTTTTTTAGTAAGGCGAGCGCATCGCCTTTGTAACCCTGAAAGAAGTCTTCGTTCATCGTGATATTTTTAAATTTTCATTTTCTTCTCTATGTCTTCGCTGTATGAGCGTATTTTCTTGTCGGTCTCCAAAAGGTTCTCGATGACGCGGCATGAGTGGAGTACTGTGGCGTGGTCCTTGTCACCGCAAAATTTCCCTATTGTGGAAAGCGGCATTTTTGTGTATTTCTTCGCAAAATACATGCAGAACTGTCGTGCCTGCACAATCTCACGCTTGCGTGTGTTTGCGTTAATTTTGTCAATTGTTATGCCGAAGTAGTCACATACAACCTTTTGTATATATTCTATTGAGATTTCCTTGGCTGTGCTCTTCACGTATTTGTCAATCATCTCTTTCGCGAGCTCTTCTGTGATTTTTCTGCGGTTGAGTGAGGCTTGTGCGAGAATGGCAATCATAGCGCCCTCAAGCTCACGGGTGTTTGAGGTGACACGCAGTGCGAGGTAATTGACTATCTCTTCAGGGAATTCCACACCGTTATTGGCGAGTTTGTTTTTCAGAATAGCTATTCGAGTCTCCAAATCAGGCACTTGCAGGTCTGCCGCCAAGCCCCATTTGAAACGTGACAGCAGCCTTTGGTCAAACCCGGAAATCTCAACGGGGGATTTGTCTGAACAGATTATAAGCTGTTTGCGCTTTTGCTGTAGATGGTTGAAAATGTAGAAAAGCGCCTCTTGTGTCTTCTCTTTGTTGCCAGTGCCCAAAAACTGTATGTCATCAATTATGAGCATGTCAACAGACTGGTAGAAATAGAGGAAGTCATCGCGGTTGTTGTTCTTTATCGCCTCCATGAACTGCTGGTAGAAGAGGTCTGCGCTGACATAAACCACAACCTTATCCGGGAAATTCTCTTTCGTCTGGTTGCCTATTGCATTGGCTATGTGGGTTTTGCCGAGTCCGGCTTCTGAATAGATGAACAGTGGGTTAAAGGCTGTTTCGCCCGGCTGCTTTGCTATTGCCCAGCCCGCTGAGCGGACGAGCCTGTTGCAGTCGCCCTCGATGAAGTTGTCGAAAGTCATCGAGCTGTTCAGGTTGGTCGGTATTCTGCGCTTTTGTAGTCCCGGCAAAACAAACGGGTCGGGAAGTTCCTTGTTGCTTGCCGTATAAACGTTGATAGGTTTCAGCGTGCCAGGGTTGCCGACAGTCTGTTTTTGGCTGCTTGGCAGGTTAATGCTCATATCGGTCTCTTGCTTGCCCGTCTTTTGAATCAGAACCTGATATTTAAGTTTCCCAGTCACACCTAATTCTTTTTTAATCACAGACTTAAGAAGACGGAAGTAGTTGTTCTCCAGACATTCGTAATATGTCGGACTTGGCACTTGTATGGTGAGAGTGCCTTTGTTGAGGGCAACGGGAACAATAGGTACAAACCAGTTTTTGAAAGCCTCCGGGTCTATATTATCCTCGATGAAATTCAAACAGTTGTTCCATATTTGTTTATAGTCCGTGGAAACTTCCATATTTTCTCCTGCCATCATTTTTAAATTACAATTTTTATTGAAAAATGCTAATTGTTAGTATGTTGCATAAATATTATCTTTACTAACTTTCACGTTGCAAAAATGAACAAAAAAAAGTTTAAAAAATTGGTGTCGCTGTCTTGAAAATTATTTTTTTTTGTATATAGAAGAATCCACTTTCTCAAGGAAATTTGTTTTAAAAGGTTAAATATCAATACAGAACTAATAAAAAATCGATTTTTTCACTTTTTTATGATATTTCTGTAATTATTCCATTTGTGCGGTTTCATTGTTCAAAATAGGGGATAATAAGTGTAGAATTGTTGTCTGCACTCTGTTTTCTGAAAATTGAATTCAATTTCAAATTATTGTAATGTGCTTCAGATTTTTTTTGTAAATTTGCAAGTTTATATATATGATGATATAAAAGTAATATTAAAATAGAAAACAGAGATTTTATGAAGAGAATTCTACCCGTTTTTTTTAGCCTTTGTCTTTTTGCCTTCCATTTGTGCGCGCAACAGCCGCCGTCAAAAATGACATATCAGACAGTGGTGCGCGATAACAATAATGAGCTTGTTACAAATCAACAGATTGGGCTCCGTATCAGCATTTTGCGCGACAATGCGAACGGCCCGACACTGTTTATGGAGACACACTCCCCGACAACCAATGCAAACGCGCTTGCGACTGTGGTGATAGGAACAGGACAGTCGGTTTTTCCTATAACACTTTCGGAGTTAGACTGGGGACATCACGATTTCTTCCTTAAAGCGGAGATTGCGCCGGCAAACGATAACAATTACACCATTGCCGGAACCCAGCAGCTTGTTACTGTTCCGTACGCTTTTTATTCAGGAAAGGCCTCATATTCTGACACTTCTGATTATAAAAATCTTGTCAACAGACCTCCTGACGGCAATTCCACTGGAGACATCCTTTATTGGGACTCTTCAGACTCCTCATGGCACATTCTGCCAAACGGACAGCCGGGGCAGGTGCTCACATCTCAAAACAATGGCCTGTGCTGGACAACCAATCCAAGTATGCTCAACAACATAGCTCCGACAGTTGTGACAGACACCGTTTTTGATATCACAGGGCGCACAATGCTTGTGCAGTGTCACATCACAAACGCTGGCAGCACAGGTGTTATCGCAAGCGGTGTGTGCTGGAGCACGAATCCCAATCCTTCTCTCGGAAACAATTACACCACAGACGGCACAAGCATCGACACGTTCATAAGCAAGGGCACCGGCTTGGTATCGGGCACGACATACTATGTGCGCGCTTACGCAACCAACTCAGTTGGAACAAGTTACGGCAACCCGATAAAGTTCACCACTCCAGTGCATTGCGGAACTGTACAAGACTATGACGGCAACGTTTACCAGACCATCTATATCGGAGCACAATGCTGGATGAAGGAGAATCTTAAAACCACACACTACAGCAATGGTGCAGCGATAACACTGAAAACTCCAACAACTTGTACTTCGACATTTCCATTGGGTACAAATAAAAATTATTACATATATGCCAATGACACTTCATATATTGCCACACGAGGATTGCTTTATTCTTGGGGGGCGGTGATGAACGGAGCAGGTTCGTCAAGTAACAATCCGAGCGGTATTCAGGGAATATGTCCTTCAGGCTGGCATGTCCCGAGCAATGCTGAATGGTGTGAATTGGAAAATTTTGTTGAACCGGGAATTGATGTGAATTGTAACTCCACAGGTTATCGTGGTTCAATGGCGAAAAGGCTTGCAGCTCCGCAATATTGGGCTTCTTATCCAAGTAATTCTTTTGCACCTGGATATTGCCAAACTGATACAGCTCAGGTTGTTTGTCTCACTACTATCCATATTATAATGGGGATTGTACGAGTGGCAATACACCTTCATTTTCTGGTATTGACACGTACGCATATTTTTGGAGTTGCACTGTTAATTCTTCTGGCAATTACAATCCTGTGTATTATAGGGCTTTCAATTATTCGTATTCGGGAATACAATTAGAACAAAAAGTCACAAGTTTTTATGGTGGCACATCAACTTATTATTATGCTTTCAGTGTCCGTTGTGTGAAAAATTAGGAGATAGGAAATAGGAGTGAGGAATGAGAATATAGTCTGCGAAAATCCGCGCAATCTGCGGGAAAAAACAAAAAAATATGAAGAAAACATTATCAATTATTGGAATTCTGATTTTGAGTCTTTCGTTATTGTCAGCTCAAGCGCCTCCAAGGAAGATGAGTTACCAGATTGTGGTGCGCGATGCAAATAATGAACTTGTTGTAAATCAGACTGTTGGAATTAAAATCTCCATTTTGGAGGACAATCTGAACGGTGTCAAGGTTTTTGAAGAGACCCACACGGCGACAACCAACGCACAGGCTTTGGCCACGGTAGAGATTGGCACAGGGACGCTTTTGGTAGGGACACATTTGGCTGACATTGACTGGGGTAACCACGATTACTACCTTAAATCGGAGATTGACCCTGCCGGTGGCAATCAGTATTCGGTTGCCGGCACACAGCAGCTTTTGACAGTGCCTTACGCTTTTTACAGCGGCACGACAGGGTATTTCGACTACAACGACCTCGACAACAAACCTGTGGGCAGCAATCCCGGCGATTTGTTATATTGGGACGGCAACGGCTGGAGTATTGTCTCTGCCGGTCTTCCGGGGCAGACACTTGTGATGGGTAACAACAACATACCTTCATGGGCTAATGTGAACGGTACACTTGGCAATCCGCCAGTAGTTGAGACCGACACGGTGTTTGACATCACAGGCCGCACTTCGCTGGTCCAATGCCATATTGTGAATCCGGGTAGTACCGGTGTAATTGCCAGCGGTGTTTGTTGGAGCACGAACCCTTATCCGTCATTAGGAAACAGCTACACCTCAGACGGAACAAGTATTGACACTTTCATTAGCAAGGTTACAGGACTTGTTTCTGGCACGACCTATTATGTGCGCGCATACGCAACTAACTCAATAGGGACAAGTTACGGTAATCCAATTAAGTTCACCACGCCAGAACACTGCGGCACCGTAACCGATTGGGACGGTAATACTTACCAAACCATATATATAGGGGCTCAATGTTGGATGAAAGAGAACCTCAAAACCACACATTACAGCAATGGGGCAGCGATGACAAAAATGATACCTTCTTCAGGAAATGGAGCCTCTACATATCCTATCAGTTCTAATAAATTTTATTATGATTACAACAATGATACACTAATAACAGCCGATAGGGGA
>CACYHL010000147.1 GCA_902774205.1 uncultured Bacteroidota bacterium
CGACTTATTTTGCGTTAGGAACATTTTTCAAAAAAGGAGATGACATATTTGAACTATTCAAGGCTCAGCGTCAGCTAATTTCACAGCGTTACGGTGCAGGCAATGTCAATTCGCAAGATGCCGATGGTAACGTGATTACTGACCCGGTCGGTTACGCTCGCGGCTACACTGGAACTTCGCAAGATGTCCTCACTTCTGCGTTTTTGTCCTCATACGGTGGCCGTAAGGCTGACAAGGTCGGTCTTTCACCATTCACACAAATCCCGCTTCCGAATTGGCGTCTCAACTACAGTGGCCTTACCAAGGTCAAGGGCATGAATAAAGTGTTCCAGAATTTCTCTATTACTCACGCTTATACATGCATGTATTCTGTTGGCAACTTCGCCACGAACCTTAACTACACTTCAGACGCCACTGGATCACCGAATTATTTGGATGCTAACCAGAACTACATCCCACTTTACGAAATCGGTCAGATTACTCTTACACAGCAGTTTAGCCCTCTCATCGGTATTGATATGACATTCGTGAACAGTCTCCTCTTCAAGGTTGAGTACAAACGGGGACGTAATGTGTCGCTCAGTTTCGCGAACAACCAGATTACAGAGGTTACAACCAATGAGTTCTCATTTTCAGGCGGTTACCGTTTCAAAGATCTTACTATCACTTACGTGTTCTCAGGAATGAAACGTCAGATTGTGAGCGATCTTAACATGACTTTGGGCTTTTCTTTGAGAGACAACAAGACGATTTTGAGAAAGATTGAGGAAGAGATAAATCAGATTTCGTCAGGTATGCTCTCAATGACAATAAATTTTGCAATCGACTATCAGATAAGCAAAATGATAGGTTTGACATTCTATTATGATCATACAATTAACCGTCCTTATATTTCTAACCAATATAATAATATGAATATTGATACCGGAATTAAGGTCCGGTTGATGCTTACACAGTGATAAATACTTAAAATTATGATTAATACAAAGTTTTCGTATCCTGAAGTTTTTTCTTTTATAGATGAAAAGAATGTCAAGGCGCAAAATGAGAAGTTGAAAAGCGCATATAAGACATTGTGCAGCCGTAACGGAAAAGGGAATGATTTTTTAGGATGGCTTGATCTTCCAGCGGAGTTTGACACTAATTTTTCGCAGCGAATAAAGAACTGTGCTGACAAGTTGGCGGCGCAGTCCGAAGTCGTCGTTGTCATCGGCATAGGAGGTTCGTATCTTGGTGCGCGCGCGGTCATCGAGGCGTTGCAGCATCCGTTCAACTCCCTTGTCGGTGGAAGCGGCAGACCGTCAGTGCTGTTCGCAGGCAACAGCATATCAGAGGATTACATGCATGCTTTGCTTGATGTTCTTGAAAAGAAGGACTATTCGATTATAGTGATTTCGAAATCGGGGACGACTACAGAGCCGGCAATCGCTTTCAGAATTTTGAAGGAACATTGTGAGAAAAAATATGGAAAAGATTCTGCGAAAGAGAGGATTGTGGCGATTACCGATGCCGCACGTGGTGCGCTGAAAAAACTCGCCACCGATGAAGGTTACGATACTTTTGTCATTCCGGATTCAGTGGGAGGCCGCTATTCTGTGCTCACTCCTGTTGGACTGTTGCCGATTGCTGTCGCCGGTTTCGATATCGACAAATTGGTGCGTGGCGCGGTTGAAATGCGCGAGTACCTTTTGCAGAACGATTCTTTTGAATCGAATATCGCGATGCAGTATGCACTTCTGCGTTATCTTCTCTATTCTGAGAAAAACAAGAAAATTGAGCTTCTTGTCGCATACGAGCCCTGCCTCTCTTATTTTGTTGAGTGGTACAAGCAGCTTTTTGGAGAGAGCGAGGGAAAGGAAAACAAGGCGATATTCCCCGCAGGTGCGATATTCTCAACAGACCTTCACTCTTTGGGACAGTATATCCAAGAGGGGGAGCGCCACCTGATGGAGACTGTCATTTCGGTTAAAAACTCTAAAAATAAGGTCGCGATACCTTACGATGAGAAAGATGCCGACGGACTTAACTATTTGCAGAAGAAGAGTTTGACTGAAATTAATCTGACCGCTGAAAAGGGAACACGTCTCGCTCATTTGGATGGTGGCGTGCCAAACTTCCAGATTTCGATACCTGCAATAAATGAGTCGTCACTTGGCGAGCTGATTTACTTTTTCGAGTTCAGCTGCGCGCTTGGTGGCTACCTTCTTGATGTGAACCCGTTCAACCAGCCCGGTGTCGAGGCTTACAAGAAGAACATGTTCAAACTGCTTGGAAAACCTGAGAAATGAATTAGAGACAAAAATCAATAATATGAGAAAAATCTTTGCGATATTCAGTGTTGCACTTCTCTTCGCAGCCTGCAACAAGCATAAGGATTACGATACGCTGATTCAGGGCACTTGGCTGTGTCAGGAGGTGAATAATCTGATTGTGCCTACAAATCAGGCGTTTGTGATGTCGGTAGGGGTGAATAGTGTTACGATGGCGTATAATGCGGACACGGTGTGGGCAGTGGAGGCATTTCCTTACATGTTTGACGATGATGACGAGTTCAACGTTGCCGGTGGAGCACACGGCGGCGAATACGACATTCTTTCACTTTCTGAAACTAAACTTCGCCTTGAAAAAAATGATGTCAAATATACGTTGTATAAGGTGACAAGGGACTTTGAGAGCGATCTTGCCGGAAGTTGGCATGGCAGCTCCAATAACGGAGAACAGAATTTTGAAGTGTCATTCCATCGTCCGAATTTCACATGCAATGATGGAAATAGTGAACTGAATGGGAAATATTTTTTGTACGGCGAACTTTTAGTTATGCAATACTCTGAAAATCAATCTGATAAAGTTTCTTGTTGGCTGCTTGAAAAGCAAAATGACGGATTCAGGGTCTCCTCATATTTTGCAATAGCCGGAACCGTTGACTTGCAGGAAAAGATATACACCCTCAAACGATAACCCCCACTCACTCCTCACTTCTCATTCCTCACTTCTATATTCTGCCATATTGTCCAAAAATCGGACAATTTTTCTTTTTTTATGCCAAAAAGTCAGCGGAATTTTTTGGCACGCCTTTTGCAAGGGCACTAATGTCTGTCGAAACGAAAGTGACGGCAGACGGAAAATAAATGTTTAACAATTAAAAATGGAGGTGTATTATGCTACCAGTAATGTTTAAAAACAGTTGGTTTCCAACAGTATTTGAAGATTTCTTGAACAATGATTTTATGCCTCGTGCCAATACAACAGCACCGGCAGTCAATGTGAGGATGGACGAAAAGTCCTACACGATGGAGGTCGCCGCTCCGGGCATCAAGAAGGAATTCTGCCGTGTGAGCATCAACGACGAAGGTAATCTGAGTGTCGCCATTGAAAACAAAGTGGAACACAAGGAAGAGGAGAAGAAACATCACTACCTGCGTCGCGAGTTTTCTTACACAAACTACGAGCAGACCTATACACTGCCCGAAGATGTTGACAAAGAGAATATTGCTGCTAAAGTGGAGAACGGCATTCTCACTGTCACCCTGCCGAGGGTGCAGCAACAGCCGCATAAACTCTCCCGCACAATAAACATCGGATAAAATCTTCAGCAAATGCGAAGAAAGCCGTTCCTGTAAAGGGACGGCTTTCTTTTTTGTTTTTGATACTATTGGGAAGCCATTTTAAAAATTTGGGAGATTGTTAAATTGAAAAGAAAAACTCTTTTATCTGTTGGGAAAGTCTTATAAATGACACTCTCATTGACAGTCAAAATCCTCAATAAAAGACGAATATCTGAAGTTACGATGTAAAAGGGCATAATTTGATTTTTTGATGTATATTTGCAACTTGTTTAAAAAAAGAAAATATTATGGAAATTGCTACCCAGTACCAGCCGCAAAACATTGAAAATAAATGGTATGCGTTTTGGTTGGAACACAATCTGTTCTCATCGCAACCTGACGGAAGAAAGCCTTTCAGCATAGTTATCCCTCCGCCAAATGTCACGGGAGTGCTTCACATGGGGCACATGCTCAACAACACAATACAGGATATTTTAGTGCGCCGCGCCCGCATGATGGGGTTTAATGCGGTGTGGGTTCCCGGCACCGACCATGCCTCAATTGCAACTGAGGCAAAAGTCGTCAACTTCCTGAAGGAACAGGGCATCGACAAGCGCGACCTCACACGTGAGGAGTTCCTGAAGTACGCTTGGGAGTGGAAAGAGAAATACGGCGGAATTATCCTTAAACAGCTCAGGAAACTTGGAGCGTCATGCGATTGGAAGCGTACCCGCTTTACAATGGATCCCGAAATGTCGGAGGGCGTGATAGATGTTTTTGTTGACCTTTATAATAAAGGCAAGATTTACCGCGGTGTTCGCATGGTGAACTGGGACCCGAAAGCACTTACCGCTGTTTCGGACGAGGAGGTGGTATATCAGGAGGTTCAATCCAAATTATATTATGTCAGATTGAATATGTTACGATAGCGACAACACGTCCTGAAACGATTCTTGGCGATACTGCCATCTGTATGCATCCGGAAGATGAAAGATACCAGCACCTCAAAGGAAAACGTGCCATTGTTCCTATCGTAAACCGCTCTGTGCCACTTATTTTCGATGAGTATGTGGAACGCGAGTTTGGTACTGGCGCGCTGAAGGTTACTCCGGCGCACGACATCAACGACTATAACCTCGGTCAGAAATATAAGTTGGAGACTATCAACATTTTCAATGATAACGGAACATTGAATGAGGCGGCGCAGTTCCTTGTCGGCGTTGACCGTTTCGAGGCGCGGAAAGCCATTATCCCTCTTTTGGAAGAGGCTGGCGCGCTCGTCAAAATTGAGGATTATGTCAATAAGGTCGGCTATTCTGAAAGAACCCACGAGGTCATAGAACCGAAACTTTCAATGCAGTGGTTTTGCAACATGGAGGCGCTGGCGAAACCGGCTCTCGAAGTTGTGATGAACGACACAATCAAGTTCTATCCCGACAAATTCAAAAACACATACGCTCATTGGATGGAGAATGTCAAAGACTGGTGCATTAGCCGCCAGCTTTGGTGGGGGCACAGAATCCCTGCGTATTATCTGCCTAATAATGAGTTTGTTGTTGCTAAAAATATTGACGAAGCTTTCGAACTTGCGAAAAAGAAATATCCTGATTTGAATCTGCAAAAGTCTGATTTAAAGCAAGATGAAGATGTTTTGGACACTTGGTTCTCGTCATGGCTTTGGCCGATGTCTGTTTTCGATGGGGTAAGAAATCCAAATAATCCTGAGATACAATATTATTATCCGACAGCCACTTTGATAACTGCTCCGGACATTATCTTTTTCTGGGTCGCTCGAATGATTATGGCGGGATTAGAGTATCGCGGCGAAGTGCCATTCAGACACGTTTATTTCACAGGCACGGTGCGCGACAAACTCCACCGCAAGATGTCGAAGCAGCTCGGAAACTCGCCTGACCCGCTCGTGCTCATTGAGAAATTCGGTGCGGATGGCGTGCGTCTTGGCATGTTGCTCAGCTCCCCGGCAGGCAACGACCTTCTTTTTGACGAGGCATTGTGTGAGCAGGGACGCAACTTCAGCAACAAGATTTGGAACGCGTTCCGCTTGGTGAAAGGTTGGCAGGTTGACGCTAATATTGAACAGCCGCTGCATACCAAAATGGCTGTAAAATGGTTCAAGGTTCGCTTTAACGAAGCTCTGAAAGAGATTGAAGACCACTTTGTTAAGTATCGTCTGTCAGATGCTCTGATGTCTGTCTATAAGTTGATGTGGGACGATTTCTGCTCTTGGTTCCTCGAGATGGTGAAACCGGCTTATCAGCAGCCTATTGATGAGAAAACTTATAACGACATCATTGACATTTTTGAAAATCTGATGAAACTTCTGCACCCGTTCATGCCCTTCATCACAGAAGAGTTGTGGCACGGATTGTGCGAACGCGGTGAGAATGAGTCCATTATGACAGAAACTATGCCTTCTTACAAATCTGAGTTGGCTGATTCTGATTTTCTGAACCGTTTTGGTGAAATGCAGCGTGTGGTTGAGCAGGTTCGCCGTATCCGCTCAGAAAAGAACATTCCGCAGAAAAACCAGATTGAGTTGGCTGTTTTGAAACCGCAAGGTGACACACAGTTGGATTCAATCATTTACAAACTTTGCAATCTTTCTGATATTAAATACGTTAGCGAAAAACTTCCGCAGGCATTCTCATTCATTGAGCAGAATACAGAATATTTTATCCCGTTCGGACAGAATGTGAATACGGAGGAAGAGGTTGGAAAACTGAAGAAAGATTTGGAATATGCGGAGAAATTCCTTCAGTCTGTGATGAAGAAGCTCTCAAACGAGAAGTTTGTCAACGGAGCGCCAGAGAACATTGTTGCCATTGAGCGCAAGAAACAGGCTGATGCTGAGGGAAAAATACGGATTTTGAAGGAACAGCTCGCAGCTTTCGGAAAATAATTTTTTGTTTTTTTCGGAATAGTTGTTGTTCGTAACAAAAAATAGTGTATTTTTGCACCGCTTTTAGCCCGGATGGCGGAATTGGTAGACGCGTACGTTTCAGGTGCGTATTTCGCAAGGAGTGCAGGTTCAAGTCCTGTTCCGGGCACAACGGAAAAGACACCACTAAAGGTGTCTTTTTTCATTTTACATCTCAACTAAAAAAAATATATCTTTGCATCTATAAAATCAAGGAAAGGAGAAAACGACATGGAATACACTATAATCATTCAAAAAGAACCTGAAAGCAGATGGTATGTCGGACAATGTGCGGAACTGCCAGAAGCCATAAGCCAAGGGGAAACGCTGGAGGAACTTATGGACAACATGAAGGAAGCCATTGAACTTGTACTTGAGTGCCATAAAGAGGAGATGAGAAAACAGTACAAGAACGAAAAAGTTTTTTACAGGAAAATTACTGTGAACGTTTGAAGAATGTAATGCAAATTGACAAGAACCATGCAGACGGAAAACAAAGGAATATATGTCAGCAGAAATGACATCGAAGGTCTGAAAGGCGAAATCGTTTTTTCAAAGCGAGAAGAATGTGCCTACATAGGCGATGGGGAAGTGATTTTTGTGGCTCATGCGAACCATATCTATAAAGCCGATTTCCGGAACACAAACGAGGAGATGCTAACGGCAACCACGACATTCATGCTTGATACCCCAGATGAGGTTGAATGGTACAACAAATTGCAAAAGTATGTATGCCAACATGGTACCCTCTATCACGAGACAATCATAATCGAAAAAGACGATGAGCGTTTTAAGGACAACGGCTACATATTGCTTTGTGATGAGATGGGCTATTCAATCGGGCGGGATTTAGATGCTGAAGTGAAACAGCTGTACGAAAACATGCATGCAATAGAGGATTTGCGCTCAAGTGGGGCAGTTGACGCTATGGGGGCACCTAATGGGGAAAATCTGAATTTCTCATTAAATGAGGAGGCACTGTCAGCGAAAATCAAATGTTTACGGGAAAGGCTGGAGAGGGGGTTTGATGACACGGAAACATGGAATCTTGACGTAACAGTGGCGAAGTTTATACTGCCAAGACTAAAGCGTTTCAAGGAAGTGAATAACGGATACCCTTGTGAACTAACGCCAGAGGGTTGGGACCAAGTCATAGAGAAGATGATTTATGCCTTTGAGCACAGCGAATACGAGGATTTGGATTATGATGGCAAAAGCTGGCTTGAACTGCACGAGGCAGAAAAAAAAGAGATTTTGTGCAAAATCACGGAGGGACTGAACCTTTTTGCAAGGCATTTCTTCGATTTATACTGGTAACACTAAAATTGTGTTTCTGCTATGTGTATAGCCCGCCGTTGATTGAAATGACTTCGCCCGTGATGTAGCTGGCTTTGCGTGAGGCGAGGAAAACAACTGTGTCAGCAACTTCTTCAGCCGTGCCGAACCTGTTCATCGGAATGGTTGCTTTTAACGCTTTCTCGTCAAGGTCGGCGGTCATGTCGGTTGCGATGAAGCCAGGGGCGACACAGTTCACTGTTACGTTCTTTCTTGCAATCTCCTGTGCCAGAGCCTTAGATGCGCCTATGATTCCAGCTTTCGCCGCCGAGTAGTTAGTTTGTCCGGGCAAACCTTTCAACCCCGACAGTGAAACAACATTTACTATGCGACCGTATTTGCTTGTGAGCATTTTTTTCAGAAGCCGGTGCGTGACATAGAAAAAGCCGTTGAGATGAATGTTTATGATTTTGCTCCAGTCGGCGGTTTCCATGAAAATCATAAGGTTGTCGCTCCGTATTCCTGCGTTGTTGACAAGCACCTCGATAGTGTCTTCGGGGTGCGCCTGCTCCCATTGTGAAATGGCGTTGTCAACTGCGGCTTCATCTGCCACATCAAAAGGCAGAAGTTCGGCAGTGCCGCCATCTTTCTCTATCAACTCTTTGACTTCCAATGCTTTACTTTCATTGGAAAGATAGTTAATGATTATTGGATAACCCGCTTCGGCTAATTTTAAGCTGATTGCGCGACCTATGCCGCGGGAACCTCCGGTTACAAGTGCGTATTTCATATTTTGGTTTTAATGGTTTGACAATTTGATATTTGAGTATGGAATCGCATTCAGCGAAGAGAACTCACCTTTGACATATTTGAAATAACCGCAAAGTGCAATCATCGCGGCATTGTCGGTTGTCAGGTCAAAATCGGGCAGAAAGAGGTTCACTCTCTTTTTTGCTGCGAGTGCCGTCATTGCATTTCTTAACCCTGAGTTTGCCGACACGCCGCCTGCCAGTACCAAATCCTTACAGCGGTGGGCATTAATGGCCTTTTCGAGTTTTGAGGCAAGGGATTTTATAATGCAGCGTTGCATCGAAGCCGAAGTCATACTGCAGCGTCTTCTCCCACGTCAGGTCGGGGTTGGGCATATAGGTGGGGAAGGCGTAGCCGGAACGTCCGTTGTAGATGATGTTGCTGGCCGAATAGGTCTGGTGGTACTCATAGTTTCCTATGCCCTCCTGGTTACCCGTGTAACCCACACTGGCACGTACCTTCAAGTC
>CACYHL010000148.1 GCA_902774205.1 uncultured Bacteroidota bacterium
GGATTGAACAGGGTCATATAGGTATCGTCCTTTTCAGAAACAATCATGGCGTCTCCGATCCGGACGGAGACGCCGGTTTCCTTTATCCGGTTCCGGATTGTTTCAGGGGACGGATTGATTTCACCGTCAATGGAAACTTTCCCCGATGGGCGCAGAATTGTAGCGGCGGTGCCCGTTTTTCCAACCTTTTCGGCGATGTGCATGTCCTGCGACACATAACCTGCCTCTGTGTCAAGGGTTTTTGTGAACGCGAGTGTCCCGAAGCGTGTTTGTGTCGTCAGAATCTTTTTGCCGAGCCAGATAGAGAGAAAGAATCCTATTATTAGCGCTGAAAACACCCATAACATGCTGTAGCCAACCGCACCGGCCGGCGCATAGCCGAAATCGAAGCCGATGTTGAAAATCATGCTCAAGACTAACGAGCCGATAATCAGTATGATGCCGGAAACGCCTGCCACTCCGAACCCCGGAATGACAAATATCTCCAAGGCAAGCAGCACAAGCCCGACCACAAAGATTATGATTTCCCAGTGCGCGGCGAGCCCTTCCAAATAGTGAGGCGCAAAGTACAGCAATGCTGCGGTGACCGCTGCCGCAAGCGCGAACCCGATACCGGGAGTCTGCAGCTCGAAATATATCCCGCCGACAATTATCATTATTAATATGCTGCTGATTACGGGATTTATCAGGAACGCTATTATTTTGTCAATGGCGGATAACTCTTGTTTTTCAACAGAATAATTATCCACGCCAGCAGCCGACAACGCCTCTTCCATTGAGTTAGCCTCACCTTCGCAGAAGCCGTTTGTAATGGCTTCGTTGGTAGTGAGCGTGAGCACTTTACCTGCGGCACTGACGTCTTTCACAACAATGTCGGGATCAACCATCGCTTCGGCGATAGAGGGTGAGCGCCCCTGTTTTTCGGCGGTGGTGCGCATTAGTGAGCGCATGTATGACTGGTATTTGTCTGGCAGAATCTCACCTTCTCCGTTCACTACTGAGGCGGCTCCGATTGACGCGCCCGCTGCCATGTAAATGCTGTCGCAGGCAATTGAGATGAGCGCGCCCGCCGATGCTGCGTTGTTGTCGATGAGCACTATTGTCGTCATTGGCGCTTCAAGCAGCAGCGTGCGTATCTTGTCGGCAGCGTCCAATTCGCCACCGAAGGTGTTTAGCCGCAGGAATAGTATGTCCGCGTTTATTTCGGCAGCCGCGGCGACTGCCTTTTCTGTTTTCCGCAAGGCGGGCTTGGCAATATTGTCGTCTATTTCAAAAAAATATACTTTAGTCTGTGCGTTAATTGTTAACGCACAGACTAATAATGTCAATATTGCCAAGCTCTTTTGCAGAAAAGTTTTCATAATGATTTTTATTTTTTGTTGAGGAAAGGATAACCGTAGTCAGTTGGTGGCAGCAAAGTCTCTTTGATAGCACGCGGGCTGAGCCAGCGGTAAAGGTTGAGTGCGCTGCCAGCTTTGTCGTTAGTGCCTGAAGCGCGCGCGCCGCCGAATGGCTGGTTGCCAACAACTGCACCTGTCGGTTTGTCGTTGATGTAGAAGTTGCCGGCTGAGAAGCGCAGCGCGTCAAATGCCTCGTTGATGGCGTAACGCTCTGTGGCGAAGATTGAGCCTGTGAGAGCATACGGGGAGGTCTCGTCGCAAAGACGCAATGTCTCGGCATATTTCTTTTCATCATAGAGATATACAGTGAGTACAGGTCCGAATATCTCTTCAACCATTGACTCATATTTTGCGTTGGTTGTCAATATGATGGTCGGTTCCACGAAGTAGCCGACAGATTTGTCGTATTTGCCGCCGAGAACGATTTCTGCGTCTTTGGCTTTTTTAGCGCGGTCGATGTAGCCGGCGATGTTGTCGAATGAGTTCTCGTCAATGACAGAGTTGATGAAGTTTGAAAAGTCGCGGCCGTCACCCATTTTTATGGTCTTCATCATATCTTTGATATGTTTGAGAGTCTCTTTCCAGAGAGTTTTCGGGATGTATGCGCGTGAGGCGGCAGAGCATTTTTGCCCCTGATACT
Organism: uncultured Bacteroidota bacterium; assembly: GCA_902774205.1. GTDB lineage: Bacteria > Bacteroidota > Bacteroidia > Bacteroidales > WCHB1-69 > RUG11942. The sequence continues at coordinate 2,041 of CACYHL010000148.1, forward strand.
CGAAAGCGCCACGCACGAGGGCCACAGCGAGTTCGCGGGTGTTGGCGGTCTTGTGGGCGAAAACGAAGTTCTTTCCGCCGGTCTCACCGACAATCTTTGGGTATGTCTTGTATTTGGCGATGTTCTCGCCGATAGTTTTCCAGAATGCGTTGAATGTTCCGGTACTGCCAGTGAAGTGTACGCCAGCGAAATCTGGTGAGTTGAACACTACCTTGCTGATGATTGAGCCGCTGCCCGGCAGGAAGTTGATGACACCGCCAGGAAGTCCCGCTTCCTCAAATACTTTCATGAGGTAGTAGTTTGACAAAATAGCGGTTGTGGCTGGTTTCCATACGGTGACGTTGCCCATCAGAACCGGTGACATGTTGAGGTTGAGAGCAATTGATGTGAAGTTGAATGGAGAAATCGCGTAAACGAAGCCTTCCAACGGACGGTATTCCATGCGGTTGATTGTCGTGTTGTCAGAAATTGGCTGGTCGCAATATATTTTTGATGCGTAGTATGAGTTGAAACGAAGGAAGTCGATTGCTTCGCACGGGCAGTCGATTTCAGCTTGGTTCGGGCTTTTCCCCTGGCCGAGCATTGTGCTGGCGTTGAGCACGTAACGGTATTTCTTCGCGAGAAGTTCAGCGGCGCGCATCATCACAGAGGCGCGTTCAATCCATGGGGTGTTCTCCCATTCTTTTTTCGCTTCCATTGCGGCTTTTATGGCCATTTTCACCTCTTTTTCCCCAACTTTGTGGTATGTCGCCAAGACATGATTGTGTTCTGTAGGCATTACCACAGTGCCAAGGTTGCCGGTTTTGACTTCTTTACCGCCTATAATCAACGGTATTTCAATCACTTGGTTGTATTGTCTGTCCAATTCTTCTTGCAGAAGTTTGCGTTCCGGTGTGCCAGGGGCATAAGAATAGACTGGTTCGTTTTTAGGTTCTCTGAATACAAAATTTGAATTGTTCATATAAATATTTTTTATGGTTTGTTTATGATTTTTAATATATAACTAATTCTATTTTAGATAATTATCCATTTCGCTAACAGGAAGTCCGTACTCTTCCTTCATCTCGATTCCGTAAGGCACAAGCCCGTTCAGAATCGGGTTGTACAGGTCAGGGATTGTCGGGCGGTGAACGCCTTTCAGATGGTCGAGCTTGCCTTCGAGAATCAGCTCCGCCGCAACCGCCGCCGGAAGAGTGACGTTGCGGGCAATAGATGTCTCAGTCGCAGGTGAGCCGAAATCCAAAAGTTTCGACTTGATGACCTCTTCTTTTCCGTCAGGATAAACGGCGTGGAAGACATGGAGCATCACGTTCATGTCTTTTTCGTTCTCGTGAAGAGGCATTTTGTCAATCATCAGCTTCGCGATAACCTCAAAAGGAGATTCTGTTGAGAGGTTCATCTTCTCCTCTGAGAATAGGCCGAGCCATTCCATGCCTTTTATTGCCGGTGAGTCAACAGCGACTTTCGCCTTTGCCGCGACTTTCGCTCTGATGTCGTTGGCGTCTGTTCCGAGCATGAACGCAACCATGTCGGCGTAACTCATTCCCGTGAAATCGAACTTGTCTTGAGTGATGAGGTTGCAGGCTTTTATCGCGTCAAGGATTTCGCACCAATGGGCGTAACGGAGCGTGCCTCGGTAGATTGTCTCCGCCTCCTGAATGCCATAGATGTCAAGATATGAGATGGAGTCGCGGTTGGGGTAGCATTCCATCGGTCCTACTGTCGGGAAGTCGTTGACTACGAAGCGGTCTTTGAAAAGGTTCTCATTGTCGATTTCAATGCGTTTGCCGTGTTTGAGGTAAAGTGCGCTGCTGCTGCTTGCCAACACAACACCTTTGGGGCTCCATGAGAATTTGTAGCCGAAGAGGTTGTCGTTGTCTTCCGGAGCTGGAAGTGCGCCGCAGAGAGAGTAGAACTGTTTCACCTTGCCGCCTTTCGCGTGGATGTGGTCAATGACACGCATTGCGCCCATGTGGTCGATACCGGGGTCAAGGCCGCATTCGTTCAGCAGGATTATGTCCGCCTCTTTTGCCGCTTTGTCAAGTTCAGCCATTGCGGGTTTAACATACGAGCATGTCAGCAGGTTGCGTTTCTGACGCACGCACGCTTTTGCGACGATCGGGTGGAATACCCACGGAATGAGGCTCACCGTCAGGTCGTGCTCTGCCACCAATTTGTCTAATGTGGCTTCATCGTCCACCGACCATGCAATCGGGTTTGCGTTCGGATGCCCTTTTGTCAGTTTGCAGGGCTGTTCGTCAGTTACGTCAGTAACAGTCACATAATAGCCTTTCTCGAGCATGACTCTGATTATCGGTTGTGCTACGAGACCTGCTCCTAAAATCAGTATTTTTTTCATGTTTTTGTTTATTTTTGATGTTATTGAGTCTCTTATAGAATATGGTTGCAAATTTACGAGATTTTTTTTATATATTTGCTGTCTGTCCTCTAAATTTTCATTTCCTTCACCGCCCTGCAAATGCTCTCAAATTGCTGTACTGAAAGCTGCTCCGGTCGGAGAGAGAAAAGTTCGTTTGGGAGGAGATTCTCAACATCAACAAAATG
>CACYHL010000149.1 GCA_902774205.1 uncultured Bacteroidota bacterium
CGAAGAAGGTTGCAGACGAACGATTGACAATCTGGAGGAGAAGATCACCAGCCTGACAGCCTCGCAGGAGGCTCTCACGGACACTGTAGAGGGGTTACAACAGAAAGCAGATAGTTTGTATGCCGAAGCTACAGAAGCCGAGCAAAGAGCCAAAACCGCACGTTCTGAACTGTCTGGCATCATCACACAGACAGAACAGCAAAAGTCCGAGCTGGCAGAGATTCAGGACAAGGTTCTGGGGTACAAAACAGCCGAAAAAAAACATTTTGGAGAATCCCAAGCTGCCTACCATGACCGCATAGCCACGGCACAGCAAGCGGCTGCAATCGCCCAGCGTACCGAGGAACTGGACGAACGAGAAACCAAACTGAATGCTCGTGATGCAGAACAGGATTCTCGTGAGAAAAATATTGCATGGAAGGAAAAGAACATTGACGCAATTGCTCAATCTAGAGCCGAAAAATTGGCAGCCAAACCCCTTGCACAAGCAAAGGCTATCATCAAAGAAGAGCGAACGGCTCATGCAGCCACCAAAGCGGAGCTATCATCAACACGAGCAGCACTTCACAAAGTACTTGGCAAGCTCCGAGATACATTTCTTGCAGCATTTGCGCCACACCGTAACCAACACAATGCACATGAAAAACAAGCGCGAGAATTGAGGAGAGGAGAAGATCATGGCACTTTACAAAGAAGGAATGGTTATCAATCCCAAACGAAAGAAAAATCGCAAAGTAAAGGTCAACCCGGACTACATCACCACAGATGAATACTGTATTGCATTTGAACCCGGTGACGTAACAACCACATATGCTACAGATTGGCACTTTGAATCACGAATCGAAGCGTTTGAGACGGCTTGCAACATCATCAGCAATCAAATTGGCTTGCAACCAGAAGATATTATCGACTTTGGTATTATCGCAACGTACAATGATAAGACCAGAATGTATGACTATGAGTTGAGACTTGTTACCTCGCTGGACGTATCCGAAAGGCTTGATGATGTGTATCCAGATTCATGCTGAACGCACGCCAAAATAAAATTTTGCCTCAGCCTTGACTTTAATAGCCTAATATGTTATAATATTAGAAAAAAGCAATGCCACTGTAGTATTGGCGTACTACAGCGGCGGGTAAGGTTTCTTTAGTCGAGTAACCTTTTCACATATGATTATATCACACTTTTAAGATTTTGTCAAGTGTTTTTTGTGTACGCAATGCGCACATAGTTGTATGTACCCTATTGCTTTTTTTCGTAAGAATCAGCAATGGGGCATTTTTATGCCCTGAGAAGGGAGATGCAACCATGTCCGTAATGTCCGAAATTGACCTCGATTACCGCGAATACGGTGTGAGATGTAAGGCGTTAGAGCGTGATTTGCCGACACCGCCAGACCCATACAAACCGCAGTCTGTCTTTCGTCCAAAGCGTCCAGCACAGTATGACAATAGCCAAATCGTCATGTTTGCTCGTATGATCGCACCGATTGCCACGGAAGCGACTGACTTCACTAGGTCTTTCCGCATCATTTCCATGCAAAACAAACGCCCCAAGAAACGCTGGCACCAGAAGTGGGCAGATGTAGATGCCGTTTATCAGGGTTACTATACCACGCAAAAGGGTGTAGAACGCACCCCTGACTACGAAGATATTATAAATTCGATAAAATTTTATCGAGATAAAGACTATTATATAACCAAAAATAGCTTTAAAAACAAACACAAATGCAAACTGAACACCCGAACCAAGGTCAACGAAAGCCAACTGTTTTCTCTTGATAACATCGTTATTGACGTTGACCTTCACAAGAAAGACAAGAATGGTCATGAACTGCAACTGACCAATAAGGACGCAGAAGCCATTGACATGGAAATTCTCAAGCTGTTCCGGCTGCTGTATCACAGACCAAAGACCCTCCCAAACTTTAACTTTGCTGTCAAAACCGGTCGAGGGGTACAGCTCTGGCTCCGGCTGGAATCCTGCGCTGCCCCAATGTTTCAGCAGTTATACCACGATATTTGCAACAAAATCTGCGCAGAATTGCAGGTATTGCTCGAAGTAAACGGTGTCAACCTAGAAGTTGACTTTACGGCATCCTGCGATGCTACCCGTTCCGTCCGGCTCCCGTATACCCACAACAGCAAGCGAAATGGCTTTGTCACAGATCTCGTGAAGCTAATTCTCGATGACAAGACCCTACTTCAGACCATTTCCTTACAATCGCTTGCCCAATTTTATGGTTTTGACATAACCCAGTATCAAACACTGCAAAAGAAAAAAGCACAGCAAAAAGAAAAGGACAAGCAGCGTAAGGATCAACCAATCCCCACAGATACAACAACCCCCCAATCATGTAATTTTGAAAGCACCGCCAAGAAACGTATGCTATTTCTAGAATGGCTGGTCGATAACCGCAACGGCGATTGCTCAGGATACCGTGATGTAATCCTACACCATCACCACAACGCAGCTATCCTCTGCATGAGTATCAACGAGGCAGAAACCCGTACATATGCCATCAATGACTGTTTTCGGGAGCCTCTGAGCCACAAAGACATAAAAGCCCAAATTTTCCGTCCAATACATCATACAACAAACGGACAGGGCTACAAGTATAAAAGCTCCACTATCCTCGCTGCTGTTGGAGCAACAGCAGCAGAACGGCAATACTTTCTCGAAGGGAAGTCTGCACGCGAGCAAGAACGGCAACAAGCACGAGAAGCCAAACAAACAACCAAAGCACTGATTATCGCCTACCGCAACAAAGGAATGACCTATCAAGAAATTGCCGAAAAGACCGGAAAGTCTATTCGAACAATAAAAAGCATTTGTACCCCCGCTGCCAAAAGTGACAAACTTGAAAGAAACACCAACATCCTGCAACTCTCAGCATCCGGAAAATCTACCAGGCAGATTGCCGAAGAACTCAACATATCCGATAAAACAGTACGAACTGTTATTAATGAAGCCCGCACGAACGAGACACCAACAACCAAGCGCTTTCATACCAAACCAACAACATGGAAGCATTTTGCATCCCCCACGCCATACCAAACATCACCACGCCACGCAACACCGACGCCCCACACATTAATCCGCCCATCGCGCACACACACACACAGCCCCTAGACTTATATACATTTAAGCGGCATACATATATATAAAATTATCTAGGGCGTTTTTTGCACTTTTTACCGCACCTATTTTCCACAAACGTTGTTTTCAACAATATGCTCATTGCTTATGCCTCCCTTAATAGCTTTCCTATCAGATCGTATGCGCCGGATTCCTGACAACAGCTGTGAAATTCTTCGGCGGAAAATTCCAGAACCGCTGGCGTGGAAGTGTGCAGCTCACCAATCTCCAGAAGGGAAGCAACACTGTAATAGAGCTTGTTCTTTCCATCCGTCAGAATATCACGTGCTTTCTGCGAAAGGCGAGGACTGTCTGTCAATATTTGTCCGTTCACGGTATGCAAAAATAGACAGGTTATGCAAAGTTATTGACTTATATTTCAGGGTATGCTATACTGAATGTGGGAGGTGAACGTCATGGAAGAAAACAAGTTGCCCGATCTGATGACCGTGACCGAGGTTGCAAAGGTGCTGCGAATGACTTCACAGGCAATCCGCGACATGATAAAGCGGGGAGAGATCAGCGCTGTCCGTGTTGGACGTCAATACAGGATCGCTCGATCAGAGGTTGAACGCATAACCACACCGACAGGAGGCAAGCCGTGAGCAGTCCAGAGACATACACGCTGACAGACCTTGCAAGGTTTTGCGGAGTATCCCGGCAAGCAGTATACAAGCGTCTGCGGACAGATGAGCAACTCCGTACCGAGGTTGACACTCACACTGTAAATCAAGACGGGAAAAAGGTTTACACAGTTGACGCGCTAGAAGTCCTAAAACAGGCAATTCAGGCAACAAACTGTAAACCGGAGTGTAAACCCGATGCAAGCGAGTTGACACAACAGGTTTACATGTTAATGCAGGAAGTTGACAGGTTGACACAACAGGTTGACACTGAACGTAAAAAGCACGAAACGGATCGAAAAACACTGACAACCGAGATTGACACTCTAACCGCAGAGCGTGACCGGCTGCGGGATCAGCTCGACGATGCAGCAGCAGACCGGGAAACACTTATCACGCAAATGAACCAATACCGGCAGGACTTCATAGACACCAAAGCGGAACACTGGCAGCAGCTCAATCAACTCCGGCAGGATCATAAGGAGGAAGTCCAGCGGATACAAGCGCTGTATCGGGAGCAGCTCGACAATCTGACCGAGGAACGGGACAAGCTGCGGCAGGATCTGACCGAGGAACGGCAGCACAACAGAGATCAGTCCGAAAAACTGGCACAGCTGGCAGACCAAGCACAACGGCTCCAGTTGGCACAGATGCAGCCACCTGCACTTCTGGAGGATCAGCAGCACAAGCCGACACTCTGGCAGCGCATATTCGGACGAAAGAAATCGGAGTAATGAGAGGAACGCGAAAGCATGACAAACAAGAATTTTCTCTTGTCTAAGCCTGATACACGAAAATCGGCAATTCATCAGCAATTCGTTTTACAATTTCAATTTTGGAT
>CACYHL010000150.1 GCA_902774205.1 uncultured Bacteroidota bacterium
AATTGAACAGAAAGCTCTCAATTTAGTACCTTAACCTGCAAGGTTGTAAAACTGCAAATATCGGGATATACTTGTATATCCCGATATTTACGGTAATTAACTTGCAAAAAAATAAAACAAACAAGAGAAAGGGCGCCTATGCCTATTATTCTAAATAAAGTTGATGATACCAATATATCAAAGATTGCAACACCAAGATTCTTTGATAGCAGTAAGATTCACCTTACTGGCAAAGGCGCTGTAGCAGGCGTTCTGTGCCTGTGAGCAGCCATCTGCCTTCGGTGCAGGCAAGCAATGCAGCGAAAAACCGGAACGCCGCGCCACAATCTTTTACGTCAATGGTAACTGTCTGATTATCTTTCCTTTGCACCGCATTCTTTATTAACAAAAGATTCCTGAAGACAATCCTTATATCCTCAGGAACTTTCGTTTTTATACGGACAATTTCGTTAAAGTAAATGTAATTTATGAACAGTTTTCTGATGAGAATGCTTTTAGACAGAGGCAGTTGAATCACTTGCATGAAAGCCCCCATTAGAATTTCAAACTGTTCACGAGCTGGTCGATAGCGACACGGTACTGTTTCATCGAATCGCGTTCGCGGATAGTCACCGTGTTGTCTTCCATGGTCTGGCTGTCAACGGTCACGCAGTAGGGCGTGCCAATTGCATCCTGACGGCGGTAGCGGCGTCCGATGGCGTCCTTCTCATCGTATTGGCACATCATCTCCTTGCGCAGCATGTTCGCAATTTCGGTCGCCTTTTCCGCCATGCCGTCTTTCTTAACCAACGGAAGCACAGCGACTTTTATAGGTGCGAGCATTGCTGGCAGGTGCAGCACGGTGCGGACGGAGCCGTCCTCCAAAGTCTGCTCCTCGTAAGAGTGGCTCAGCACCGACAGGAACATTCTGTCAACACCGATTGAAGTCTCGATGACGTAAGGGACATAACTCTCATTTGTCTCAGGATCAAAGTATCTGAGCTTCTTCCCTGAGAATTTTTCATGTTGTGACAAATCGAAATCTGTGCGCGAGTGAATGCCTTCCAACTCCTTGAAACCGAACGGGAAATCGAACTCAATATCAGTAGCGGCGTTCGCGTAGTGGGCAAGTTTCTCGTGATCGTGGAAACGGTAGCTCTTTTCGCCCATTCCGAGAGCGAGGTGCCATTTCATACGCTCCTCTTTCCAGTAGTTGAACCATTTCAGCTCCTCGCCCGGGCGGACAAAGAACTGCATCTCCATCTGCTCGAATTCACGCATACGAAAGATGAACTGACGCGCCACGATTTCGTTGCGGAACGCCTTGCCAATCTGTGCGATACCAAACGGGACTTTCATACGTCCGGTCTTATAGACATTGAGGAAATTCACAAAAATGCCCTGAGCTGTTTCGGGACGGAGGTAGATAGTGTCGGCGCCGTCAGATAGCGAGCCGATTTTTGTGGCAAACATCAGATTGAACTGGCGGACATCTGTCCAGTTGCGTGTGCCGGAAATCGGGCAGGCAATCTCCAACTCTATAATCAGATCTCTTAACCCCACCAAATCATTATCGTTCAACAATTTAGCCAAGCGACTGCTCACATCGTCAATTTTTTTCTGATAATCGACAACGCGCTGGTTTGTCTGGCGATAGAGGGTCTCATCAAAATTCTCGAAACGTTTTTTCGCCTTTTCAACCTCTTTATTTATCTTATCTTCAATCTTTTGGATATAATCTTCCACAAGGACATCGGCGCGGTAGCGTTTTTTTGAGTCTTTGTTATCTATAAGCGGGTCGTTAAAAGCGGAGACATGGCCTGACGCCTCCCAGATTTTCGGGTGCATGAAAATCGCGCTGTCAATACCGACAATGTTTTCGTGATACTGAACCATTGCCTTCCACCAGTACTGTTTTATGTTATTCTTCAGCTCAACGCCGTACTGCGCATAGTCGTAAACCGCCGCAAGCCCGTCATAAATCTCACTTGAAGGGAATATGAAACCGTATTCTTTCGCATGTGCGACAATCTTTTTGAAAAGTTCTTCGTTGTTTGCCATCGTTATCTGTTTTATGTTATCAGAATTATAATCAGATTTAAATTTCAAACCGCAAAAATAATCAAAAAAATATTACCTCGGACTTTTCAAAACGAACAATACTAATATCAAATAAACTCGTATTTTTGCAATCGGTTCTATAAAACACAAAACGTTGGCACTATGATAGTTTGCATTGCTGAAAAGCCGAGTGTGGCACGAGACATTGCGCATGTGCTCGGTGCGGACAAATCGCACGAGGGGTACATGGAGGGCAACGGCTATCAGGTGACATGGACATTCGGGCATTTGTGCACGCTGAAAGAGCCGCAAGACTACACACCTCTTTGGAAACCATGGGCAATAGGCCGGCTCCCGATGATCCCCGACCGTTTCGGAATTAAACTCATCGAAGGAAAATCTATAGAGAAGCAGTTCAGAATAATTGAAAAACTGATGCAAAATGCCGACAGCATAATCAACTGCGGCGATGCCGGACAAGAGGGCGAACTGATACAAAGATGGGTGATGCAGCTTGCGAAAGCAAAATGTCCCGTGAAGCGGCTGTGGATCTCATCACTCACAGAAGATGCTATCCGCAACGGATTCGCGACGCTCAAAGACCAAGAGGAGTACCGCTCCCTGTACGAGGCCGGATTGGCGCGCGCCATCGGCGACTGGCTGCTCGGGATGAATGCAACACGGCTCTACACTATTAAATACGGGCAAAACAGACAGGTGCTCTCAATCGGGCGGGTGCAAACCCCTACCCTCGCGCTCATCGTCAACAGACACTTGGAAATCAAGAACTTCCAACCCAAACCATATTGGATTCTATCAACTGTTTACAGAGACACGGTTTTCACTGCAACGAAAGGCAAATATCTGAATGCCGAACAAGGAGAGAAAGACTTGCAAAACATTAAGGGAAAGGAATTTACAGTTACCGACATATCAACCAAAAAAGGGAAGGAAGCCCCGCCGCGACTCTTCGACCTCACATCGCTTCAGGTTGAATGCAACAAAAAGTATGGTTTTTCAGCCGAACAGACTCTCCAACTGATACAATCCTTATACGAGAAAAAACTCACGACCTATCCGCGTGTTGACACCACCTATCTGCCAGACGAAATGCACAGCAAATGCGCCGAAACACTCAACAAGATAAACGCGCTGCCGGAGTACACACCGCTGATTGCAAAGCTGCGCGGCAAAAAGCTGCCGAAAAGCAAAAAGGTGTTCGACAGCAGCAAAGTCACCGACCACCACGCCATAATCCCGACCGGCGTGCTGCCGCGAAACATATCCTCTGACGAAAGTCTTGTGTATGACGAAGTTAGCCGACGTTTCATCGCCGCGTTTTATCCGGATTGTATATTTTCAACCACGACTGTAACGGGCAAAGTGGAAGATGTAGAGTTCAAAGTCACGGGAAAGCAGATATTGGAACCGGCATGGCACACGGTCATCTCCACAGCAAAGAACGAGGATAAGAGTGAGGACGGCAAAGAGAAAGATGAGGAGAAAGTGCTGCCGATTTTCACGAAAGGCGAGCACGGTCCGCATGAGCCACAGTTAGCTGAAAAGCAGACCACGCCGCCGAAACCGTACACCGAAGCGACACTGTTGCGGGCAATGGAAACAGCCGGCAAACTTGTTGACGATGAAAGTCTCCGCGAAGCACTGAAAGAGAACGGGATAGGCCGCCCTTCAACCCGCGCCGCAATAATTGAGACACTATTCAAACGGCAGTATATCAAAAAAGAAAGGAAATCATTAGCCCCCACCCCACTCGGCATTGAGCTCATCAGCCTAATTCACGAGGATTTGCTGAAAAGCGCTGAACTGACAGGAATCTGGGAGAAAAAACTGCGCGAGATTGAGCACCACAAATACGAGGCAAAACTATTTATTGACGAATTGAAAAAAATGGTCACGGAAATTGTCCTGACGGTAATGGCGGATAACAGGAAGTAAAATACTGTCGTAGTTATTTTCTAATTATTAATTTTATATTAAAATTTTACATTATCTTTGCAGTGTGCATAGATACATTTATGACAACAAAAATTTAATTGTTGCAGAATTATGGAATGTAGTCGAAAAGATATGCATTTTTCGTATAAAAAAAAAGTGTTAAAAAAAACAGATGAATGCAACCGGTGCATAAAATCAGAAAAAGATGACAAACAAAAAAGCCAAACGTCTGAACTCTGTAAGGGGAACTCAAAGGTTCACTAAGCCTTCTCAAACGTATGGCGGTGCAAATATACGAATAAATTCAAAAACCACCACTTTAACAACGTCCGCACGGAAGTGCGGGCACCTGAAAATTCCCCTTCTTTTCAAGAAGGGGTGGCCGTAGGCCGGGGTAGTGATATAAAAAATCTGAATACTTTAACATGAAAAAATTGACAATTATCCACGACATAGGAATCAAAGACCGCCCTGTCCACAATCTCCCTGCGAATCCGAAATTGTCGCATTATGCACGCAACAACCGAAAGGCCGGCAATCTGGCGGAAATCGTGTTTTGGATTCAGGTACACAGAAAAATGTT
>CACYHL010000151.1 GCA_902774205.1 uncultured Bacteroidota bacterium
TTGCCGCTCCGACCTTGGTTTATTCGTATTTATCCCTTTATCATTCATTTAGCGGATTTGGAATCCAGGCCATTATTGTGAAAGCCTGCTCCGAGTTGGCAGCTGTGGTGGCCACGTTCATATACACTTTTTCGGTGTCGGCGGTAATTGAAACTATACCGCTATAGCTGGATGTGGTGTTGGTTATTACAATCTGCTGTGTTTGTGGACTATAGCTTTCCACATTGAAATTCAGCACGTTGGTTGTGTTGTAGGCAACATGCATCTGCCACCCTGCATACTGGGTTTCCAGCCCGCCAGTTTCGCCTTCGAAACTTACGTGCAAATTGCCCGAAGCAAGGGCTTGGTTTATCATATTGGAGATGTATTCGTTCAGTCCGTCGTTCTGTATCTGGGTAATGGTCCATGTGTATGGCACGATGTTGAAATGAGTGTAATCGGGCTCATTATTGGGTTCGGGCTGCTCAGGGGTGTTGGGTTTGTCATTATCTTCGGTTTTGTCGCACGACACAAAAGCGAGGCTCATTGCCAAAACAACGGCTGCAAAAAGAATGAGGTGTTTTTTCATGGGTTTGATTTTTTATTAATTAACAACTTTATCTAAAACGTTAAATTGTTTTTTTTATTATGCTGCTGTTTGAAAAAGTAACAAATGCGCGCCACAACCGCCTTTGCTACACATTGTCAAGCATTTACCTCAAAGGTGTAAGGCTTAAGGTTGGGCGAAGTGCGGAATTTTACGCTTCGACACCGCTGCTGCAAGGCGTTTCTGTTTTTTCCACCATGCCCCACGGCGGCGTTGAGCTGACTTTCTGGCACCGTTATTACCAAATCGCCTGCGGGCAACGTAGCTTTGCAGAAGATGTCGTGCCATATCTCGGTCTGCACCAACTCCTTGAAAGCCACATGGAAAGGTCCGGCCAGATAGTCGGTGTGGCTGATGAAACCTTCGGTGGGGTGCAGGCCCACGCGCAGCACGGTTATATTGTTGGTTTCGAAGAGGTAGAGTATATCTTTGCACTGATTTACAGCCTCTTGCAGGGTAAGCGGAGTGTAAAGTCCCTGTTCGTACCATCGTGCCAGCATGGTGCGGGCCACCACAAGGGTTGGATAGATGCGGGTGTTGGTGGCGCCCAGCTCGATGATGCGGCGGGCGGTGCGCAGGGATTTCTCGGCAGTGTCGCCGGGCAGACCCAGCATCATCTGCATACCCACTTCGATGTCGCGTTTCTGTATTATCGCCGCCGCCCGCTCCACGGTTTCGGCTGTGTAGCCGCGACGTATGCGGGCAAGCACCTCGTCGTCCAACGACTGCACGCCGAGTTCCACGGTGGTGACGCCGTTGGCTTTCAGGAAATCCACTTTTTCGTCGCTTATGTAGTCGGGACGGGTGGAGAGACGTATGCCCTGCACTCCGAGCCGTTGGCAGTAGGGCCGCACAAGGTCGAACAGGCGTTGCTGCTCCGACATGGGGATACCGGTGAAATTGCCCCCGAAAAACGCCAGCTCCACATGGGTGCCCGCCTCGAAAGAGGAGGAGTAACGCTCGATGGTGGCCGTAATTTCCTCGTCCGTAGGCATTTTCTGCTGACCGGAGATAACCCGCTGATTGCAGTATATGCACTGGTTGGGACACGATACTTCGGGTACGAAGATGGGAATGGTGCGGTGCTTGAGTGGGGGCATTTGTTTTATTTTTATACTACTTCCCAATGTCCTCCCCTGTCAGGTCCAACACGACGAATTTTCCCTTGTTCCTTTAATTTTTTTATATTTTTGTTTATTCCACTCGTAGTCATGCCAAGTATATCTGCTATTTCAGAAAGTGTAATATTGGGATATTTAGTTATTAATTCAATTATTTTCTGTGCACTTTTCTGTGCACTTTTCTGTGCACTTTTCTGTGCACCTTTATTAGATGATTTGTCTTTTTTATCATTGTTTTCTGGGTATGTAATAGCCATAAAACGTTCCCTTTGTATTGTAGCCAAAACACCTCCACGAATTTGTGTAAAAGTAGGTATTTGTAAGTGTTCTTTTGAAAAATCATCACGAATTTTTTCGTATCCACGCCCCCAGTTTTCAATAAATCCTGCCATATAGAACACCTTTGCTATCAAGCTGTTGCGAGGATGGGACTCGTGTATAGTCATTAGGTTTTCTTCCGTTATCTCTGGCGGAAACACTCCGCTATTCCATATCTCCATGCGGTCATTCCAAACACGCATTTGAGTGAAAGAGCCTCGGTAATCACGATGAACAATGGCATTGCAAATAATCTCACGCAAGGCATCTTCGGGAATTTCCAATGACTCAATGCGATGCAAACCCTCATAGCTTATTGGAGAAATTAAGTATCGAGTACGCAATGTTTTAATAATCCTGTCGGGCATATAAATGAGTGGACAAGCAATATTATCATCAATTATTAAATCAGCCTGAGATGCACCAAACCGACCTATACGAAAAGATACTGTAGGACAATAATATTCCACATCTTTTCCAAATAGCACCAATGCTGCAAAAGTAAGTTCGTCTTTTTTGTTTACAAGTCCCAATTTTTTTAAAATAACCCCTACATCTTCATCTTTTGCTTTATTATCCAAACGCTTGGCTCTAACGGCAGCGTCTATGAAATAACGTATTGCATCTCGGTTTATATCTTCCATTGTTGCCTCCGGTTCGGTATGCTTATCCCATGAAATGTTGGCTTTTTTCAACAAAAAATCCGTTAAAGACATACCGCTCAATTCTTGCAGAGTACTTCCGCTTCGCATATAATATTTTCCATTGCAAGCAATTGGTTGTTCGGAAGGATTAATGTGAATTGCCAAAAAATGTTTATCACTTTCCGACAACAGCTCTATGCTCGGCACTATTCCAGTTGCTTGGACACATTTATTTGGAAGGTTTTGTAATAAATACTCAGCGTTTTTCACCCCACAAACCGCACCATTGTCATCAACTCCTATATAAAGTGTACCACCCTGAGCATTGGCAAAACCGCATATCCATTTAAAGTATTCATCTTTCCATGTTTGCTTGTACTCTATCTTTTGAGATTCCATAGTAATTGTTGCTTATTTGTATTAAACGTTGATGTTGCATTTTTATTGCATACTTTTTGATGTTTGGGTTTAGGCATTTACTAATTGCTTTGGCACTGCAAAAATACGGTTTTTTGACGGAAATATCACTTTTATTCGGATTTTTCAATTTTTTTTCGTAATTTTGCAGAACAATTTTTTAGCAAATCACAATAAGGATTATTCCGTTGTGAAAACATTCAGGGCGGGAAATTTTTCTCGCCCTTTTTTAATTTAAATTACATATTATGAAGAAAATACTTGGTTTAGACCTTGGTACCAACAGCATCGGCTGGGCAGTGGTAAATGCGGATGAAAATGGAAACCCCGTATCAATAGAAGGCATGGGAAGTCGTATAGTTCCTCTAACGGCGGATGATACAAATGAATTTACAAAAGGCAACGCCATCTCAAAAAATCAATCACGCACAGAAAAACGAACCGCACGTAAAGGATATGACAGATATCAATTACGACGAAACAAATTGACTCTGGAATTACGCAAACTAAATATGCTGCCAGACGAACAACTTATAAAGTTGCAACCTTTAGAATTATGGCAACTAAGGGCAACTGCAGCTACTGAAGGACACAAATTAACACTACCGGAAATAGGTCGCGTGTTATATCATATAAATCAAAAAAGAGGGTATAAACATGCAAAATCTGATGAAAGTGCCGACACAAAACAAAAAGCATATGTAGCCGAGGTAAATGCCCGTTATGCAATGATAAAAGAACGTAAGCAAACCATTGGACAATTTTTTGCTGAAAAACTAAAAGAAAATGAAATAGAAACAAGCAAGGGAAAACTATATACATATAGAATTAAAGAACAGGTTTTTCCGAGGAGAGCATACGAAGCGGAATTCGACCAAATTATGGAATGCCAAAGGGTGTTTTATCCCGATGTGTTGACTAACGAAGAAATCAACAGATTACGTAATGAGATTATTTTCTATCAGCGTAAATTAAAGTCCTGCAAACATTTGGTTTCCCTTTGCGAATTCGAAAAACGAGAATACAAGAACAAAGACGGAAAAATAGTTATTGATGGACCAAAGGTTGCACCAAAAAGTTCACCATTGTTCCAAGTTTGCAAAATTTGGGAAGAAATAAACAATATAACATTGAGAAACCGCAGAAATGATGAACTATATATAAGCATGGATCAACGTCAAGCAATGTTCGATTTTCTAGACACACACGAAAAAATGACATTGAGTGATTTATATTCCATTCTTGGTATCAGCAAAAATGACGGTTGGTGGGGTGGAAAAGCTATTGGAAAAGGGTTGCAGGGAAACACAACAAAAATTGCCTTGAAAAATGCACTTGGCGATTTTGAGAATGCAGATAATCTATTGCAATTCAAACTCGAGTCAATTGATAGTAATTTTGTTGATGAGGAAACTGGCGAAATAATCCAGATTATAAACCCAAATTTGGAAAAAGAACCTCTTTATGATTT
>CACYHL010000152.1 GCA_902774205.1 uncultured Bacteroidota bacterium
AGAGGGGAGCTTGAAATCGGAAACTAAAGTAAACATCAGGCATCTCCCGACCTTACGTTGTATTCGTCGAACAGGATCGTGTTGTTGATATAGCCCAGTGTTGCGCCAGGGGACTGACGGATCAGACCAGGGTTACCGATAACGATGGAGTTGTCCGGCACATCGAAGTTCACGTAGGCGCCGGGGGCGATCAGTACGTTATTTCCAATCTTGATCTTACCGACGATGACGGCATTGGCGCCGACCCAGACGTAGTTACCGATAGTCGGCGAACCTCTTCTGGAGCCACGGAACTGGGTTCCGATAACGACACCGGTGGAAATATTCACGTTATGGCCGATGACGGACTTCGGGTGAATGATGATACGCCCGAAATGCGCGATATAGAAGCCCTTGTCGATCTTCGTCTCGTAAGGGATCTGAAAATGGTACTTTCTGGACTTTCTGTCCAGCGCCTTGCTGCACAGATACAGGCAGGCCTTATGGAAAAAGTACTTGAAATCGTGGATCTTCGTCTGCGTCTTCAGGGAAAAATTCCACATCTCGCCAAGTGTATGACTCGTTGTCACATAGGGTTACAGTGTCATAGAAATTATAGGTCGGATTTACTGTTAAAATAAGCCTGAATTCTTGCTCGCATTCCCCATGCAAGTCTTTGAACACAGAATACTCTCCTGCATGATTGTATGTGTTGCCGTCAATTGCGAAATAGTACGAGTTTCCAGAGCAGATGGATGGCCTTAACTCTTGTACATTATGTCCTTTTACCGTTAAAATTAGCTGATAGATACTGTCACATCCGTTTTGCGTTTGGAGACTGTCGTAAAAGACGTATGTGCCAGGAGTCATGTTTTGAATCAGAGTGTCGCGCCATTGTAATGATTTGTTGTCGCATATTTTGGCGGTCTCGGTGAAGAAAAATGTGTCACACAGACTTAAATTCAGAATTGTGATACTGTCATAACCTTGTGGGAAATGTATCGTTTGCTCGTATGTGCCCGGTGTGTGCAGGTATTGGCCGTCAAAGAAATATTCATTGCCTTTGCAGATGAAGGTGTCTATGGTTACTTGGTGGCTTAGCGTTAGGAATATGGTGCTGTCGCAATTCTGTCCGCTATGTTCATAGAATATGTTGTAACTTGCCGAGTAATAAGGCAGCCCGTTGTGGTAATAAGGTGTGTTGCCGAATATTGTGTCTTTTATGTATGTGGTTTGAGGCTGCTGCACTGTTACAGTGAAGCTGCCGTTTGACGGACAGATTGAGTCGGGGTCTTGTCGTTCTACTGTGTAGGTTTGTGTCTGCGAAGGTGAGACGGTTATGCTGTGGCTCGTGTCACCAGTGTTCCATATATAATCTCCCCAGTCGTTTATGGTAAGGGTTGTGCTTTTTGTCAGACAGATTGAAGCGTCACCTGTGATGTTGATGTGAGTTGGGTATAGGGTAATTGATTTTGTGATTGTGTCTTTGCATTGCCCGTTTGCGATGCTCGCTATCAAGGTGATGTTGTAAGTTCCTGCGCTGCTGTAGTATGCGGTGGGGTTTGTCATTTGTGAGACGTGCCCGTCTCCGAAATCCCAATACAGTTCATCGCAGTGGTCGCCGCTGCCGTCGGGCGTCAGCTGGTCTGCAGAGGTTTTTGAACTGTCGTGGAGGAATACGGTGTAGTTGCAGCCGGCCTTGTCTATCCCGAAGTCTGCTAACGGATAGCGTGGGCGGGTTACGGCCCTCAGCGTGAATTTACAGTCGGGATTGTCGATGAAAGCCACATCGCAAAGCAGATTCCCGTTCTGCTGATATACAGGCGCAGTGTAAACCCTGTCAGTGGAGAGTGTCACATTTGGCGCGCTGTCGTAATACCAGTTGTAGGTGAACCCCTGCGGAGCGCCATAGTCATTGGACTGTACATTGCCGCACGTCTCAACGGTGATTTTCCTCTTGGCACATCCGAATGAGAAATATGCGTATCCGAAATGTGCTGTGTATATGCAGTCGAAAGTGGAAAGACGTATTTTGATTGTTTGCCCGTGGTATTTCGATACGTCAATGCCAACGTGTGTCCAGTCTTTCCAATATATGTCACCCTGTTGTTTCCAGCCGGTGTTGGTGTTTTTGCCCGCATAGAATGCCGCTTCTCCACAAGTCGGGTCAATAAGATTGTTGTTCTCATCCAATATCTGGAAGATGAATTGCGGCTGCTCGACTGCTGTGTGGTTCGGGTCTTCCAATACTGCGGCGTATTTTAGAATTAACAGGTCGTAGCCTCCGTTTGAAGTGTCAACAGTATATTCGTATGATACTGATTCTGAACCGCCTAACGCATTGCTGGCACCCAAGCTGTTGCCAAGACAGATTGAGGCGGTGTCCCCAGGACAAACGCATCTCAAGGCACTGATTTTTCCTCCCCATGAGTTGCCGCTGTCATATAAGGTGGTGTCCCTTATCACTGTGTGCCTGCCTGTTACCACGCCTGTGTTGGCGTATGTGTTGAATGGCCCACCGCTATTGTGCTTTCCCCAAGTGCAGGTTACGCTTGGCGAGTTGAGGTCTGTGAATTCGAGGCACGAGGGCTGCTCCTCAAATTGTTCGGGCTTGATGTTCACATTCGGGTCGGTGACACATTCTACAAATATTTCAAATCCATTGCCAGTGCAAGTGTTATTTGACTTGAACAATATTGTCAGTGCGCCTTGCGGGTTGTTTGCCGTGATTGTCGGTATTGTGTATGGCGACCAGTCGCTACAACACTGCAATAGCAAAGTGCCGCTCGTGCCGATGCCTTCATATATGTATAGTGAATCGTGGTCGTATGGGCATGTTTCTATCGTCCCGTGTATGCTTATTGCGTTGCCTGAAGAGATAGGGGCAAGAACGAGCGAGCCGTTCCAGTTGTTGTCGTATGGGTTGTTTGCGCCGCCGGCATCATAGATTACCGCGTCGCATACCTGCAAAACCTGCTGTCCCGTCTTAGGAACAAAGTATTCGTCTTGTCCGTAACCCTTTCCAGTCGTTAGAAAAACTATTGACAGTAGCAGGAGTATAGTGGATTTATATTTTGAATACCTTTTTGCCGGCATTTATATTTCAAGTTAGTTTTTCTTTGCTTTGTTTAAACTTGCAAAGATACTATTTTATGACTATAATTTGCAATGAATTGTTGCATATTTTTTTATTTTTTTCTTTTTTTTTGAGTTTGATGGATTTATTGGTTTTGAAAGTGTATCTTTGCAGGTTGAATAATAAAATATTGAATTAAAATTTTGTGGATATGAAAAACTTGTTATTGGCTTTTTGCACATTGTTTTTAAGTATTGCGCTTTTTGCACAGAACACGGTTCCTAACGCAGGTTTCGAAAATTGGACGAATGGCTCCGCCGACGGCTGGCAAAGCTCGTTTTCCATGACATTCGGTTTTTTCCCAATTTCATATACGTCGGGTGAGGCCTCCGAAGATGCCCATTCAGGAAATTATGCGATGTCTCTCACGACAGAGACTTTGTCGGTCGCTGGTCAGTCGGTTACTTTGCCGGGAATTTGCCAACTCGGTAATTTTGAGACAGATAGTATCCTTGCAGTTGTTATGGGCGGAAACGGTGATATTGACCCAGCACGCTTGGTCTCTGGCGGCGTGCCGTTCAATGCTTTGCCGAAAAAAGTGAAGGTTTGGGCGAAATACCTCCCTGATGCTATGTCTAATGATGCGATGCAGGTTATAGTACTCGCAACCAAAAACACTATTTCAGGTGCGCAGATAGTGGCTCGCGGAACTTACAAAAGCATGACCATGCTTGATGAATATACAGAGATTACAATTCCTGTAGAGGTTGAAATGGAAGGCGAAACACCTGATTTCCTGAATATTATATTTGCTTCGGCAGGCACGTATAACTGCGGGGAGGCAGAACTCCTTGTTGATGATGTCACCGTTGAGGCTGAGATGATAGGTGTCTGCAATATTAACGCATTGTCATGCTCCGTCGCCCCGAATCCGACAAGCGATTTCATACGCGTGGACTTGGAAAACAACGACAATTTCACTTTTGAATTGTACGATATGAATGGCAGAAAAGTGTTGGCTGCTGATGATTGCGCCGCCGCCGCCAATATCGACGTGCGTGGTCTCGCTAAAGGGACTTATATCGCGAAAATCATCCAAGGTAATGACATTGTCGCGAAAAAGGTCGTGATTGAATAATGGCTGAAGTCTGGCTCGCGCCACTGCACGGCATAACACTCTACACTTTCAGGAATTGTCTTTTCAGACATACTCGTGGAATTAAAACGGCTATTACGCCGTTTTTTCCTGTTCAGGAGGCTGCAAAATTGAATGTGAGGAAACATGCGGATTTCCGGCTTGAAAATAACATTTCAGATGTTGAGATAAAAACGATAAAGCCATTGTTAGAAGATTATGATTTAATAACCGTTCGAGAAAAGAACTCTGTACAAATGTTAAAAGAGAAACTAGATATTGATGCCGAAGAAATATTTGATCCAACGTTACAAATGGATGCAGATTTTTGGAGAAGACTTGAAACAAAAACATCATTAGA
>CACYHL010000153.1 GCA_902774205.1 uncultured Bacteroidota bacterium
TGCCATCTGGGAATATCAACACGTCCACATCCAAATCATTTCTACCATATTGACGCCGAGTTGAGTTGTTCCTATAAGTCATTTTTGTCAGACAGCAATTTGCCCCAACATCTTTTATTTCCCAATGATCACTTTGTGTGGCCTGCCTGATATAATCATCGCTCCCATATAGTCGCCATCTATTGTTTTGACGCACTATATAACATCCATTTGATGTCCTTATTATCTCCCTATACAAACAGGGTACAATACTGCGCCCATATTGGTTAATTAATCCCTGTTTGCCTTTGAGTGTAACAAGAGCCTCACCATCTTCTACTACCGTTGCTGAGTCAAAATATGGCGGAATCATAACGACATCCTTGTATTTGTACCCCCATTTTCTGTTTTCACAATAACGTTCTACCGTCTCACCGCAATTTTGCATAGCCAAAACTGCTTTTTCACGTTGTTCTGTCATCTTGGTCTGTTCAATGAAAGATCTATTCATCCTTTCCATTAAACCCTCCAACAATTCTTGTCTTGAATGTTCAATAACCTTTAGTTCTCCTGACTTCTCAGGATGCTTTGAATAATATATCTGATCAGCGTCAATATAATATGGTTTGCAACTATCTGCATCAAAGTGTAGTTCGCTAATGGAAATTAGCTCCCCTTTACACAAATTTCCATTCTCATCGATCCATTTGCATCTAAAATATAAAACACCCTCCTGAAGAGATTTCTCCTGTGCCTCTTTGTCAAAGATAAAAATATTCCGCTTATTCGAATAATAAATATCCTTGCACATCATATTGCTCAAATTCACATACTCTTGATTATCGTCAAAATTGAAGACCCAAATAATGTAATAGTTGTTTAGCCTATAAAAAATATCCCTATCTACAACGACGCTGAGGAATGTAGTCGAAAGCTGGAGTTCAAAAACCAACTTCTTTCCATTATATTCAGCCATCACATCCGGACGCCTCCAATTGAGGTAAGGTATATCACTGTTGACTCGCTTTTCCACTTCCACATTTGAGACCCCCATCTTTTCACTTTGTGGCATTTTCAGTATCGATGAAATAAGATTCTTAAGTCTCTTATGGCGTTCGCTTTCAACCACCTTCCCGTATTTTATGGCCAATATTTCCTCCTTGCTCAGATGATTGCAATTCGTTTTAATATCACATTCTCCACTATCAACAAGATGTGAAAAGAAAGCAATCTTTCCTCTCCTGGTATATCTACCCTGAAGTTTTACCATTTGGGAACAATGACTACATACAAGGCTGGGCCGATTGATTAAATACGCTTCCTCCAGCCTTCTTCTCCATGCAAACAATTCGCCTTCAGGTTTCCGGAAAAAATCGGAAGAATTAATAAAAACGCCTTCTTGCATATCAAATACTTCTTCGATTGTTCTGGAAAGCGCCTGAGTCATTTCCTCTTCAGAATCGGGGTCTAAATCTGATTTGTAAAATGAATAATTCATAGCGGTTCTCCTATCTGTTTGTTATTTACTGGAATTTTCCCGAAATCAAACTGTCAAATTGCTTGCTTTTTACGTAGTTGCTTTTCACCTTGTTCACCGGAACTTTTGTTAAAAAACCTCTTTCTACAAGTCCGTCCAAATCTAATCTGGCGGTGGGCTGACTTATTCCAAATCTATTTTCAACCTCCTTTACAGTGATGGACATTGTGGAATTATCTCTATACCATGAAATGATGGCAGCTTGCCTTTCGTTCACACCATAGGTTATTATGTAATCAGAATTGCCTTGCCTTTGGGCAACTTTTCTTTTGATATATACTTGAAGTTCTTTGAATGCCAATTCAAGCACCCTTAAATGATAGGTGATGAAATAACCCAAGTCACCCCCATCGGATTCTGTATAGAGGTATGATTTCTCATAGCTTGCTTTGCTCTTGTATATCACCCTTGAAATGGAGAGGTACTCTGTCAGCCAATAACCTTTCTTTAACATATACCAATAGAAGAGAGCTCTTGCTGTTCTGCCATTACCATCTGCAAACGGGTGTACATACGCCACCATAAAATGGATGATAATTGCCTTGATAATGGGATGAATAAAACCTCCATCATTATCGTTATTAGCGAATCTGCACAGTTCTTCCACAAACACCGGAATATCCTTGTATGTAGGAGGTGTATGAACGGTTTCCCCCGTCACATCATTTTCCACAACAACATCATCGGCTGTCCTGAATCGTCCCTCGTCATCAGCCGAATCCAATGTCTGATGAGTCATTAAGGAATGGATTTGCAGTAATCGTTCCGATGAAAGCTCCTCGTCTTTATGTTCCGTGATGAATTTGATAGAGGTGTAGTTGTTAAATATCATTTGCTCAGAACGACTACGTGGGGAAATCTTCTTCCGAAGCATTTCTTTTGCAACTTTCCTTGTCGTAGAAGCACCCTCCATCTGGCTTGACGAGATGGCTTCCTCCATTAACGATGATATTAAATATTGTGTTCTGTCCTCGTTAGGAATTACGGACGAATTGCCCCAAGTGCCACCAAAATTCATATCAAAGTAATGGCACTGCTGCTGCATCTTATTGGTGAAGAAAGCGGTCAGATTGTATTTCTTCCAGATAACTCTGCTTTGAGCAAATCTACTAAACTTAATTGCAGCCCACAACTCCTCTGCATTAATGTCATTAGGACGGGTTTTATATTTTACATCTGACCAATACCAATAGTTGTCATTGGCTTCACTCAATAGATGGCGTGCATCATCACGTTGAACTATTTCCAATGCCTTTTGCAAAAATGGTTCTCTTATCAATGGAGGTTGTTCTATCATTTTTTTGTCTCCTTTCAAAATGCAAAGATACGAAAATTCTTATAGATTCTCGAAAAATCTATAAGAATTTTCTGTTATCCGTACTATTGTATTGCCGTATATATGTGATTTACATAATTATATACATTTAGCAAATAACATCCAATATTCATCGAACTCATTGAAAAAAACTCATAAATATCTCATAAATATCTATAAAATCTATGAGTTTTTTTTATTTACATCTCTAAATACACCCTACTTTGCCCCAAGTCGTGTATATAGTTGAAACCAATAGAAGTGAGTTAGTTAGTCAGTTTTGTCTAATGTTTGTGGAGTGGTGGCTGCAAATGCGACAAAACTGGTCACAATTTGTGGCCACATCGTACCTGAGCTGCAAAATTTGCACCTCAAACAACAGGACATTGAAAAAAATGATAGTCAAAATTGGGTAAAACAGCACTGAAGTCCTTGGCCACCTTTTGGCCACCTTTTTGAAGATTCATTCAGTTTTATTGTTCGGTTTTGGAACGTCAAAAAGCACAATGATTACACCTACAAACAATTACTAATCAGTAGAGTTATATGTGGCGTTCCTGTTCTGGGCACAAAGAAAAAAGGTGTTGAAATTGCTTCAACACCTTTTGTTTTTATCCTCCCCTATCGTTATTCCTTCACAAAGTCGGCAACGCCGTGTTTGCACCACGGGCAGATGAAATCGTCGGGGATGTTTTCGCCTTCGTAAACATATCCGCACACCTGACACACCCAGCGGGTAACCTTTGCCTCGTCGCCGGCGGGTTTGGCCACGACAGGTTTTATGTTTTTCTGGTAATAGGCGTAGGTGAGCGACGGCGCGTCGCTAAGCTTCACAGCTTCGGTGATTTCGGCTATGAAAAGGGTGTGAGTTCCCAAGTCCTTGGCATACATCAACTGGCCGCTTATGTAGGCGTTGGTGTATTTGGGTATGTAGTAGATTCCGTTGGCGGCACGTTTCACGGCGTCGCATTTCTCGAATTTGTTGGCGTCGCGGCCGCTCTGGAAGCCGAAATGCTGTATCACGTGCATCGGGGTTTCCTCGGTAAGCAGCGACACGTTGAAATGTCCGGTTTTGAGAATCATATCGTGGGTGAGGTTTTTCTTGTTCACCGCAATCATCATACGCATGGGATTGTCGGTGAGCTGAGCCACGACGTTTATTATACAACCGTTGTCCTTTTCGCCTTCACGGGCGGTGAGCACGTACAGTCCGTAGCCAATGCTCATCACAGCGTTTTTGTCTATATTGTTCATAATGTATGGTTTATCTGTTTAAATCGTTATATATGGTTTCTGCAAGAGCCTCCAAGTCGGCCATCTGGCTTTGTTTGAGGCTGGATTTCAGCGTTATGCCGTCTTCCAAAACGGTGTTGTTTTTCATCTCGCCAAGGATGGCACGTATCAGCTTGCCGCTCTGCGGTGCCCACGTGCCGTTTTCTATAACGGCAAAGGTGCGGTTTTGCAGGGCGTGGGCCTTGATGTCGAGCAGGAAATTCTCCATCGGGGTGAAAATGCCGTTGTTGTAGGTGGACGATGCCACCACTATGTGCGAAAATTTGAAAGCCTCGCTCACCAGCACGCTGACGTCGGTTTTCGAGACGTCATACATAGCGATGCCGTGCACACCTTTGTCGGCAAGCATGGAAGCCAGAATGTCGGCGGCATTCTCGGTGTTGCCTAAAATATCCCAAGTTGCTACGCCACAACGGTCCATGAAGCGGGCAAATCATTTTTATTTCCAAAGCCGATGCCTTTTTCAGTAGCGACTGCACTTGGGTTCCGTATTTTCCAACGATATTGGCATAATAGCGTCGGGCTTCGTCGAGGCAGTTGCGGTCGAAGTCCAGCTCGTCGGCGTAGAGGTTGCCGCCTATGGCTCCGAAAGTGCCGAAAGCGTCGGCGGAGAAGAGTGCCCCGGAAGTAGTGTCGAAAGTGACCATGGCCTCGGGCCAGTGCACCATGGGAGCCATAAAGAACTGCAGGGTGTGGCGGCCGGTGCATAGAGTGTCGCCCTCGGCAACGACTTGCGTGCGGCCTTCGAGGGAGAAATCGAAAAACTGTCCGATCATGGTTATGGCCTTGGCGTTGGAAACGATTGTCACGTCGGGATAGCGGAGCAGCAGGTCGGCGATAAGAGCGCAGTGGTCGGGTTCCATATGGTTGACAACCAGATAATTCAGCGTACGTCCGTCGAGGGCTGCCGCCACATTTTCGAAGAAACGGTGTGCCACCGAAGCGTCGGCGGTGTCGAGGAGGACGGTTTTTTCGTCGAGCAGCAGGTAGCTGTTGTAGGACACACCTTCGGGCACGGGATATACATTTTCGAAGAGAGCCAAGCGGTGGTCGCTGGCGCCAACGTATATCAGATCGTCGTTGATTTTTCTTGTGTTGTGCATATAAATTATGTGTTTGTTGTTGGTTTTTGGTTGTGCAAAGATACGAAAAAACGTCGGCATTGCGAAGGCATATTTCATCTTTTGGAAGAAAAAATATTTTTTGGCATATTTGCATTTTTGTAACTTGTTGTATTATAGAAATATATCTATTAAAATATTCTTTTTTGACCAAAAAACGAAAAAAAACGATTGCTGAGTGAAAAAAAAAGTGTATCTTTGCAGTTGCTTTTTATTAAAGAAAAGTGGGGCGAAATGGGCTATTTAAACAATGAAACGGGTCCGTAATCGTCTAAACGACAAAGAAATAAAAAAAATAAGAAACAGGAATAAAATCAAAGTAAAAAACGATGAAAAAAGGATTTATAGGTTTTTTATTGATGGCGTTTTGCCTGCCGTTTGTGATGCACGCACAATCTTATAAAGCGCCGATTGCAATAGTTTATGACACCATAGACACTTGCGACTCCTACACTTGGATCGACGGTCATAACTACACCGAGAATTCAACAGGATATTACATCTACAAGAATGCTTTGAACGAAGACAGCCTTATGGTGATAATGACTTTTGTGATACACAAAAGCAGTGTTGCCGAGGTCTCCGCTTCGAGCTGCGGCGGTTACTACTGGGCTGTTAGCGACAGCGTTTACGAAACCCCTGGCGACTACACATATACCTTGACAAACGCCGCAGGATGCGACAGTGTGATAACCCTGCATTTCACGCACAAAAATCCCGACACAACATACACAGACATTTCGCAATGCGCGGCCTACACTTGGTCGGTTGACGGCAACACCTACGTAAACGACACTACCGTTTACTTCACAAGCCAGACCGCCGGTGCCGACAGCTGCCACGCTGTTTATTGTCTGAGATACAAACAAATGACAACAGTTGACACCATTTTTGTACAGACTTGCGAAGCAACCTACACATGGCCCATCAACGGTGTTACCTACAATACCGGTAAGGGCATTGTACCATTCCGTAAAGTGAATGAAGGCGGTTGCGACACTATGTACACTTTGAAATATGATGTAGGTGCCGGTCAATTCGAACTCCCTGACACAACTATCTCGGTATTCGGTTCCTTTGTATGGGGCAACGACACTATCAAGACTGATTCGACAAGAATTGACACCGTACTTGTAAAGACTTTTGCAAGCATCGAGGATTGTGATACTGTGATGAACTACAATGTTACCATTCTTCCTGTCTTCACAATAGACACAGCCTTCTGCGGCCGTGTTTCTGGTAGAAGATATATGGGTTATCGTTGGCCTACCGAAGATGGCGATGACGCTTTAATAAAACTCACTCGCAGCGGTGACACAACCTATATCTGCAAAGGTGCCGATCGTAAAGACAGCTGCATGATGAAATTCCACTATACCGACCTCGCTTCGGATACTACTTGGTTGCCAGAAATAGCTGCTTGCGGCATCTTCACATGGGAAGCCAACAACACTACCTATAGAACCTCGCAAGACTCTATCCTCTGCCGCCTCACAAACGTGAGAGGATGCGACAGCATAGTGATTCTTACGAAACTCACCATCAACGCCCTGCCAAATGTCTACATTGGCGGTATACTCCAAGTGCGTCCTGGCGGCAGCACCAAGCTCTTTGCCGTTGGCGACAGCAACCTCACCTACCTGTGGAGCACTGGTGAAACCTCGGACACCATAACCGTATCTCCTTCGGAAAACACCGAATACTCTTTAACAGCAACAAACGGCAACGGATGCCAGAGAAGCTCGACAGCTACCGTGGTTGTTAGCGAAGGTCTTAACCAAGCTACCGCCAACAGCGTGAAAGTATTCCCGAATCCCGCTTCGACAAAAGTAACCATAGAGGGCGAAAATCTTGTAAACGTGAAACTTTACAATATGCTCGGCCAGCTGATGGTTTCGAAAAATGCTGTTAACGGCAAGGTTTCATTACCTGTTGCCGACTACAACAACGGCTCGTACATACTTCGCGCCGAGACTGCCGATGGCAAGACAACCATCCGCAGCGTTGTGATTAAGAAATAATGATTTTTTCATAATACTCAATGAA
>CACYHL010000154.1 GCA_902774205.1 uncultured Bacteroidota bacterium
AAGGATAGCCGTGATTCTCATAATAGCCGATAAGTTTTGCGGCGAATGCATCAAATTCGTCAACCGGCAACCTGCCACCGACCAAGTATCTGCGGAGCCCCGCCGCCTCAACCGCCACCAACGACTCGCCTTCAACGGATATGGAAGACTCAATGTAACGCTCTCCTTCGAAACAATATATATAATAATATGTAGAATCCGCGCGGACAGAATCCACTGAAAACGAAAGATAGCCCTCTTGTCTGCAAAGCCGAGCAAATTTGTCGAGACGGCGCTCAAGGGCTGCGCGACTGCCAACACTGCGTGACAATCCCGCCTTCTTAGCGCACCTTGTAATATCCTCATTGTCAGTATATAACATAGCCTTACGCTGTGCGCACAACCTACCTGTGAAAAAAACAAGCGACAGCAGAACCAACAACAAATATCTAACTTTCAAATGTTTATAATTTTATTCAAAAATACCCTTGTCAAAACTATTTTTCATTATTTTTGCAAAATTAAAAAAATAACGAAAATGAAAAAAATTATTGTAACCGCAGTCACTATAATTTTTGGCGTATGTATTTTGAGTGCGTGCGCCTCACAGAGCAAATGTCCGGCATACGGGCACTATTCACAACTTGAACAACCTGTTTCCGAAGACGGAAATAATTTATAGGCACGAAAACGTAACAGATGATTGTTTCCATCGTGACTTCCAAGAAATCAATAAGGGGAGCATATTTTAGTATGCTCCTTTTGTTTCTTTGTTCCACGGTGGCGGCTCAGGAACGCGGCGAGGCTGAAATCCACAAGGTGATAGTCAAGGAGTGGAATGTGACGGCGTTTCTGAACAGCAGCGGCGGCGGAGTCGGTTTCCAGCATGGACGCACACCAACATATTACGACAAGCATTTCTGGGAGCTTGACTTTCTGTATAGCACACATATAAAGGCGGTGCGGGCGCGGAACCCCTATTTTTCAGGCGCCACAGCATACAGTTACGGAAAACTTTGCGACCTGTTCTTCCTTCGCGGTGGCTACGGCTACCAGCGCACAATCCACCAACGGCCATATTGGGGCGGCGTAAGAATCCGCTATACCTTGTCGGCTGGCGCGTCTCTCGGCTTTGCAATACCGGTTTATCTCTATATCTACTACATCACAGATGGCGGATATAAGCAGGTCGCGGAACGCTATGACCCTGAAATCCACAACATTGACAACATCGTAGGGCGTGGGCCGTTCCTGAAAGGTATTGGCAAGACGAAACTGCATCCGGGATTTTATTTCAAAACCGGCATTAATTTCGATTTCAGCAAAAAAGAGGAGACAATGCACATTTTGGAAATCGGCGCAAGTGTCGACATGGTCTTCCCGTTTGTGCAGCAAATGGCATACAAAAAAGCGAAACCTCTATTCCTTTGCGCCTATATCGCCTACAGTTTCGGACAACGTAAAGGAAATTACGAGTGACAGGTTGTCACGCTGTCGTTTTTTTCATTATCTTTGCCTTTTGTTTAAAAT
Source organism: uncultured Bacteroidota bacterium (assembly GCA_902774205.1). GTDB lineage: Bacteria > Bacteroidota > Bacteroidia > Bacteroidales > WCHB1-69 > RUG11942. Next base: position 1,510 of record CACYHL010000154.1, read on the forward strand.
AAAAGGATTTATTATGGCAGTAAGCAGGAAAAAAGTGTCTGAGAAACCGGAACCTATTATCAATCAAAATATTAAAGATATTATCATTCAAGCTCTTATGGAAAAAATGGGGCATGATATTGTTGATATTGACATGAGAAACATGGATAATGTCATTTTCGATGATTTCATTGTCTGCACCGCAACCTCGAAACCACACGCCGAAACCCTTTGCGACTTTGTGCAGGAACTCGTCTGGAAAGAGTCGCACCAAAAACCGTATTTCATTGAGGGATTGGAAAATAAAGAGTGGATAATACTCGATTTTTTCAATATTATCGTGCACATATTCCTTCCTGAGACAAGAGAATTTTACAATTTGGAGAACCTGTGGAGTGATGCCGAGATAAGTCGTTTCTGATTTTTTGAAACTTTTTTGCTTTTTTAATGTTATTTGTGTAAAAACTAATCATTTATGGCAGCTTCAAATTCCAATAACCCAAACACGAATCCAAACAATGGGAATCGCTCGCAAAGAAATTTGAGTATTATTTATCTTGCGATTACGATAGTTCTGATTGCCCTCTTTTTCTATACTTCGGCAGGTGGCGCAGTCGATGAGGTCGATAATACGGTTTTCAATAAAATGATTGAAAATCAAGATGTTAAATCATTAGAATATGTAAAGAAAGACAATTGTGTTCAGATTTACCTTACAGATGACGCTTTAAGGAAAAAAGAGTATGAAAAAGCTCGGAAACTGAATCCAGACGGGCCTCATTATTATATTCAAATTGCTGATTATCAAGTTTTTAATGATAATTTAAGAGAACTGAAAGAGGAGCTGATAGAGTCGCGGCTTGCGGCGGACACCACACTTACACGCGCAAAGGTCAAAGATGATTACGAGATTCCGATGAAGCAGAACACGACAGAAAACTGGATGCGCGAGCTTATCTGGCTTCTCCCGACACTCTTCATTTTCGGATTTTTCCTCTATTCGATGCGTGCTATGCGCGGCGGCGGCGGTGGTGGCATTTTCGGAATCGGCAAGTCAAAAGCACAGCTTTTCGATGCGAAAAGTCCTACTACAGTGTCATTTAAGGACGTTGCCGGTATGGAGGGCGCAAAAGAGGAGATTGAAGAGATTGTCGATTTTTTGAAGAATCCCAAGAAATATACTGTGCTTGGCGGCAAAATTCCGAAAGGTGCGTTGCTCGTTGGTCCTCCGGGGACGGGAAAAACCCTGTTGGCAAAGGCGGTCGCGGGCGAGGCGCATGTGCCGTTCTTCTCAATGTCGGGCGCTGATTTCGTGGAGATGTTTGTCGGCGTGGGTGCTTCGCGGGTGCGTGACCTGTTCAAGACTGCGAAAGAGAAAGCCCCTTGTATCATATTCATTGACGAAATTGACGCTATCGGCAGGGCGCGTGGCCGCAATTCGTTAAGCGGTGCCAATGACGAGCGCGAAAGCACTCTGAACCAGCTACTTACAGAAATGGACGGCTTCTCCACAAACGCCGGTGTCATTATCCTCGCCGCAACAAACCGCGCCGACGTTCTCGACAGCGCATTGCTCCGCGCAGGCCGCTTCGACAGGCAGATTCACGTTGAACTGCCGAATCTTGTCGAACGCAAAGGCATTTTTGAAGTCCACGTCCGCAACTTGAAACTCGGTCCTGATGTTGACCTTGAATTCTTTGCGAAACAGACACCGGGCTTTTCAGGAGCCGACATCGCGAATGTATGCAACGAGGCGGCATTGGTGGCTGCACGCAAGTCAAAGAGCGTTATTGAAAAAGAGGATTTCCTCGCCGCCATCGACCGTATAATCGGCGGTTTGGAGAAGCGCGGGAGTCTTATAACACCAGAAGAGAAAAAAGTGATAGCGTACCATGAGTCGGGGCACGCTTCTGTGAGCTGGCTGTTGCGCTACGCCTCACCGCTTGTGAAGGTGACGATTGTGCCGCGTGGCAAGTCGCTCGGCGCGGCATGGTACCTGCCGGAGGAACGCCACATCACAACTTACGAGCAGCTTTTTGACGAGATGACTGCGACTTTAGGTGGCCGCGCCGCCGAGGAGGTCATTTTCGGAAAAATTTCCACTGGCGCGCTCAGCGACCTTGAAAAAGCAAGCAAACAGGCATACGCCATGGTCGTCTATTACGGATTAAGCAAGAAACTCGGCAACATCAGCTATTACGACTCAACAGGACAGGCAGATTACTCATTCTCAAAGCCTTACAGCGAAAAAACGGCTGAAGATATTGACTCGGAAGTGCACGATATGATCGAAGCCGCATACACCCGTGCCAAGGATATTTTGGAGAAAAACAAGGACAAACTGACACAGCTCGCTGAAATCCTTCTCGACAAAGAGGTGATTTTTGCTGAAAATTTGGAGACAATATTTGGCAAACGCGAATTTGACAACGCGAAACAGGAAGTGGAACAACCCAAAACAGAAGATAAAGAATAATGGATATTAAAGAAACAATCGGAGCGGCGGCGACTTCGCCGAAAGAGGTCATGCGAAAGAAACTGCGTGACGCCCTCGGCTCAAAGTTGCAGCAGCCTGCCTCAAACGAGAACCTGAACGCCGCGAACCTGCCGCCGATAACAGACATGGTGCAGACTTTTGTCGCAAATTTCCGCGCAAACGGCGGCAAATGCAAGATTTGCGAAAGCGCACAGATTATGGACTTTATGGTGCAGTTTCTGAAAGCGCAGAAATATGAGCGTATTTTTTGCAACTGTCCCTCGTTCATGCCCTATTTCCAAGCAGGTAACGTGCCGACGATGTCGTTGTTGAGCAACGATTTTCCACCGGAAATCACTGTGGCATACGCCGATTTGATGATTGCCCGCAGCGGCGGCTTCGTCTTCACGCAAAAGTTCTCCCTCTACCCTTCCCTTAAAAACACCGCCTCCGACATTTTGGTCAT
>CACYHL010000155.1 GCA_902774205.1 uncultured Bacteroidota bacterium
TCCCTTTTGGCGCCTCGTGCCTGTAACGCACAGAGTATAAGGCACTGTATTTTTATGGGCGATAAAAGGGATTTTAATGCCTTTTGCGGTGCCGCCGACGTCACGTTGTGCGGCCTTCCGCACGCGGAAGGTGCGAAATATGTGCCGCCAACGGCGGAGGTGACGGTCTTTGCCTTGGAGAAGGGGTTTGCCGGAAGCGATTTGAAAGGAAGCACCAATGAAACTTCGGGGCAGCAAAACTCACCTGGACAGTTTCAGACAGACAATGAGTGGATTAATAATACATGGCAATAATAAAAAGGGGGCATAGAATGAAAAAATATACATTATATATTGTTTGTTTTTTGCTTGCTGTCTTGGTCATATCCTGCAAGAAGGAAAACAACGACAATGTTTTGCGTGCAAAAATGTCTGATTTCAACACACAGAAAGCATATATTGACAATCAGCGGTTCAGTTGTTTCCGGTCAGGCGAAGGCATCAGGGTAAATAACCAAACCTATACAGTCAATGGATCCAATCTGATGGATGATAACCGCACTTGCAAAATCGTTGGAATAACGGAATCGGATTATTATCACGCTTTTTATCCAGATAACCTACTTGTAAGTTCAAATGTGAATTTGACAGATGGTGTTAATGGAATACCGGTACATCTTCCTGGTGTGCAAGAGTTCCAGTATGAGAGCGATGGGCAAGGCGGCATCCATCAAGTGATCAATAACCCAATGGCAGGTTCTTTAACTGCTTCAAATGGAGGTGGAACAATACAGTTCCACAACCTGTGTGCTTTGTTAAAAGTAACGGTATATTCAACAACCAACAGCACTTTGAAATGGATAGATGTGAGACTGAAGGGTGCTACCATTTGGGGTACTGGCACGATTAACGCAGAACACTGGAGGATAGACATGGATAATAATCAACTAGAAACCGGAGACCATTCTACTGTGCGATTGAGTTTTGGCCAAAACGGACGTCAAGGTAATCCGAATGGCGAAACTTTTTACATTGTGGTGCCGAAAGCAACAGTGGATGCAACACCGGTAAGTGCAACATCAGCAAATGATACATCAGTGCATGTGGTTATTCATGGTGATTATATTGATAACAATATTAGTGTTACAGACCGCATTTTCAACATGACACTTAGTTCTCAAGGAGAAATTGAGGTAAATACCATTAAATCACTTCATGAATTTAGCATAGGATGTCATCCAACGTACTACAACAATCACACTAATTGTGTTTTTACAGTTAACTCATCAGGAAAAAAAGTTACAATTTCTCAAAGGAATTTAATACACCATAAAACTCAAGATAATTGGTCCTGTATGGGAACACCATATCATGGTATTCCCATAGAAACATATGATTATTTTATTTCGTATAATACTGATTTGTTAGGTAACAATGCACAGTATGACTTGGGTTGGACAAATGCTGTGGATGGATATCCTGAACGAACTTGGAGAATTCCCACAAGAAGTGAGTGGATATTTATTCTAACAGGTCGAAGCGGTTCTCGTTTTGCTAAAGCAGTAGTGGATTATCACCGAGGACTCATTATTTTTCCTGATGGATGGACTTATAATAGTAACAGTAATAGGCATAAGAAACTTTCAAAAGTTAACGATATATCTGCCAATTATAAATATGATAACAATAACAACATTTCAACATCTGAATGGACAACTTTTGAGAATGAAGGATGCGTTTTCCTTGCTGCACATGGTTATTTAAATAGTCCTAATCAAAGCGGACAAGATAAGGGATACTACGCAATGGCTGATAGTTATTTAAGTACAATCAATAATTATAGTTGTTTATTATTCAACAACGGTGGTCTCTCATGTGATGAGACTATAGCTAACAAAGGAGGCGTTAATATTCGGCTTGTTCACGACCTTAATTTTAAATAAAGAAATAAAATAATAAAAATAACGCACAAATAAAACGTAACAATTATGGATAAGAAATTGACAGCGGCTACGGAAAGGGTCGCGGAGGGTAACCTCCGAAACGAACGGCAATATCTTCCACCGGTAATGGAGTTCACCTCCTTCACCCTGGAAAAAGGGTTTGCGGTAAGCCAGGTGGATTACCAAACCGACACGGAACAGTTAGGCTACTACGGTGCATGGGACAACAATGCCGGAGACGGTGAACTGTTCTTCTAATTCAACAAGTAACGGAATTAATAACGCATAACACGAATCGAACATGAAGAAATTATCGATAGTCCTGATTGCAGCGGCATGCCTGCTCGGCGCCTGCAAAAAAGAGGATCAGAAGGAAAAAGTCGTGCTTGGCACCGCCATCGAGGAGGTGAACTCAAACCAGAAGGCATACATCGACAACGCCAGATATGTCTGCTTTGCAGCCAACGATGTGGTGAAAGTCAACAACGAGGATGCGACCATCAGTGCTGACGGACGCACCGGAAACCTCTCCGTCACCCGCACCACCAGCTACAACGCAGTTTACCCGAAAAGCATTCTTGTGCACCAGAACAGCGCGGTTCCCACCACAAACGTCCAGGTCGTCCTCCCTTCGGAGCAGACCTATGTCACAAAGACCATGGGCGGCACAACCCGCCAGGTTGTTGACATGCCGATGGCCGGATATCTCGGAACAGAAACCGGAACCATCCAGTTCCGCAACCTCTGTTCAGTATTGCGCATCATCATTCACAACGACAAGACTATTCCGCTGGGCGTCAAGCGCATTACAGTGCGCGCTTCCGATGCAAAACTTTGCGGTGCAGGAATCATTGCCGACATCACAGGCAACACAGTTGCTCCACAGATTGAAATGAGCAGTACCAACACTGCTGTGCAGAATGAGGTGAGCTTACAAATGACTACTCCTGTCAATATCGCAAGCAATTCAAAGGATTCTTTCTATATTGTTATTCCGGCCATCCCCAGCACTGCCACCACCAACAAGTTCACGGTTGAGGTGATTGCCGACTCCACGGCAAATAACATAGCCTACGCCAACCGTTACAGCAAAACCCAGGGAACTGGGAAAACTGGTTACATTGCACGCAACAAGCTCGGCTCCGCCGCATTCCATCTGGATCCGACCACTCCTCCGGACAAACCTTATCTGATTCTGGACTGCCCCAACACCAACATCAGCGAACGGATTATTTTTGCTCCCGGCAACCTGCAGTATCAGGCTTCTTCACACAGTTGGAGATTTGCTACAAACACCTACGACTTTGTTGATGGTGTGGACATTCATTACGGACGTTCGGGTTGGGAATTCACATGGGAAGGTCCAAGTTATATGACAGCCAATAACACGCCTAAAGGGAATAACATTTATTACAACAATAGTGCAACATATTACGGCGGACGCGATAATCAAACCGGTTGGATAGATCTGTTCGGTTGGGGAACCTCCGGAAATGTTACTGGACTGACAGGGCACTATGCCACCTGCAATGACCCCATTGCCGTGGAAAACGGCGCTTGGGGCGGTGTGAACTATAATCCATACTATGGACCTGCTTCCGGTAATCTGACGGGCACAAACTATGATTGGGGATCTAATTCCATCTATAATCCCAAAACTGGTGCTAATGAAACTGGCTGGTACACATTATCTAAAGATGAATGGGATTGCCTGATTGCAAGCGATGCATTTTATGGATATGCTTGTTTGACAGACAGGTCCTATGTCCAGACAAAACAAGATGGTCATCCGACACGATATCTGTCCGGAATTGTGTTGATTCCAAATGGATTTATTGATCCGAAATGTGCCTCCACCAACAATGGCGAATTCCTCACCTCCTCCAAATATGGCAGGAACCAACAGGGCTTTTTCACCCAGAACCAGTACACCACAACCTCATGGGCAAGAATGGAAGCAGCCGGTGCGGTGTTTCTGCCGACTGCAGGATATCGCGGCGGATTTAGCGTTGCAGATGCCTCATCTGCTCTCCACGGAGGAGTTGTGGCCCAATATTGGACCTCTACCAGATACGATAACAATGATGCCTATATGTTCAGGACAGAAAATGGCGATCTGCAGGATCACACCCGTGTAAGAACACAGAATTCTGGTCGTAACGCTGGTTGCTCTGTCCGTCTGGCCAAGAAGGTTCAGTAAACCGACACACATCACATCATCATAACACGTCATTATACCAGAATCCCCCGGGGGTAACCTCGGGGGATTTTTTTATTCCAATCCGTATTCCGTATCGCAAAATGTCGTATCTTTGCAAATCCGATTTTACGGGAACGTTCATTCATTTATTCACAACCCTAAAATCAAAAAAATGGAATCAACTGAAAGAAAAACAAATTCCAAAAATGAAGAAAAAAACAAGAGAAAAGGATGTATCTGAACCCCAAAGCCGACCTGACCTTCAAGAAAGTGTTCGGAGAACACAAGCATTTGATGATCAGTTTTCTGAATGCGCTGCTTCCTCTCTCGGAGAAGGAACAGATCAGAAGTATTGAATACCTGACGCCGGAACTGATTCCGCAGACTCCGCTGCGCAAATACAGCATAGTGGATGTACGCTGCAAGGACGAGCAGGGCCGCGAGTTCCTTGTGGAGATGCAGATACACTGGGCTCCAGAATTCAAGACCCGGGTGTTCTTCAATGCGGCAAAGGCCTACGTGAAACAGGCCGACAGGGGGGACAACTACCAGCTGTTCCAGCCGGTCTGGTCCCTCAATCTGGTCAACGAGGTGTTTGAACCGGACACACCGGACTATTACCACCATTACAAGGTGGTGAACATCAAGGATACGGACAAGGTGATAGAGGGCTTGCAGCTGGTGTTCGTGGAGCTGCCGAAATTCAAGCCTGGCGACAGCCATGTCAAGAAGATGCAGGAATTATGGCTGCGATTCATGACGGAGATTGACGAATCCACGCAGCGTGTCCCCGATGAACTGACCTCAAACGCCGAGTTGAAGGAGGCAATCATCCAGTTGCGGGAATCCGCCTTCAATGACGACGAACTGGCTGCATACGATTACTTCTGGGACGCGGTGAGACTGGAAAACGCGAAGGACGAGCGGAAGGACGAGCGGAAGGACGAGCGGAAGGACGTGCGGAAGGCCACGCCCAAGGACTTGCCGAGGGGATTGAACAGGGCAGGATGGTGGAGAAACAGTCCATTGCCCGGAAAATGAAGGCTCAAGGCCTCTCCGAAGAGGATATTCAGCGCATAATAGGGATGGAACCGTAACGTTCGTTACGGCATATGAAAAAACAGAACCCCCGGAATAAATCCCGGGGGTTCCACGTATGATGATTTTGCGTGTCGTAAATGCAGATGGATTATTATTCGCCAGTGTAGTCCTTGACAAGACGCACGGGTTCACCCAAATATTTATAGTCCTGGGTCTGGCTTTGGGTTGTGCCTCCAACATACAGGTAGCCGAGCCATCCGACCTGCACTCCGGCCGATGTGGATGACCACACCCTGAAATTGCCGCCGGCGTCATATACGTCGGTGCCATTCCTGTTATATCCGTCCGGGACGAATATGGCCCCGCTTGATTCCATCACCTTCCATTGTTCGATTGTGTACGTGTTGTCACCGTAATTTGAGACATTCTGCTGATAGGTGTAGGCTTTGAAGCTTGCCCCTGAAGGCTTGACCCAGTTGTCGGGGAGAAGTATAACTCCCTTTTTGCCGTCAACCCTGCCGACACCCATGAGGCCGGAGCCGCGGCTGTGCAGAAGGTATTTCCACTCTTCTGATGTGGGGGTGCGCCATGTACCCGCGCGGTCCACGGCCTGCCTCACATGGTTGTAGATGTCGTTGTACACCCCCCAGTCGTAGTTCGTGCCTGAGATGCTGGTGTGTGTGCCGCTTGCATAGTCATTAGCTTGTGTGCTTACCATATACGGGTACTTGCTGTTGAATCCGCTTGTTCCCCAGCCGAACAAATCAATCCAGCCGGTATATGTGGCAGATATTTTGGAGTTATCACATTTCACATTGTTGGCATAAACGTTGCCGTAAGAGGCGTTTCCGACAAAATCCCACTGGTGTTCGGAGAAACGCCAGGTGCCCTCTGCGGTGCTGCCGCCGGCAACGCCGTGTTCGGTGGCCTGGGTGCCGCCGTTTGTGGCGCTCCACTGCAGGTTACCCGGGGAGAATATCACCTTTTTGCCGGTATTGCTGACAGTGAAGTAGTGGCTCGCCTTTTCCTTGGGGGTGAAGCCGGTCAGCGCAACCATGTAGATTACGTTACGGTTAAAGTTCAGGGCAGTTGTTTTGGTCCTTTCATAAAAATATCTGGCGTCCACGTTTGAACCCTGTCCGATCAGCGATACAGTGAAGTTCGCGGCATTTGCGGCCTTGGGTATGACCACATAGTAGCTGATGCTTGCATTGCTGCTGAGTGTCTGGCGGCTGTTGAAAACAAGGGTCACCATTTTCTTGCTTGTGCTGTTCATCACTATTGACGGCGTTGCGGAGGAGATGTCGTCGATATAGCCGCTTCCGCTCAACGGGCAGTTTGTGGTGCTTATCTCAATCGAGTCATAGGCGATCACATCGCTCAGGTTGTTTGTGATGTTGAGTTTCAGCAGTGCGCAGAGGTTATGGAAATGGATGGTGCCGTTTCCGGATGTGAGCTGTCCGCACATCGGGATGTTGACCACCTGCACATTCTGCCCATCTGCAATGTACGTCTGGGTGGTTGGCAGGTCGACCGGGATGTTGGTTGTGGAGTTGGCGGAGAGGCTTGTGGCCAGTTTGTAAGGGAATACAGCCTTGTATACCGATGCCGCTTCCACGTCAAGAATTATGCTGCGTCCGCCGCGGTTGGTTTGGCTTACGGCCACAGTGTTGCCGTTGACGTTGATTTTGTCCCCGATGCTGAAGCAGGAGAAGTTGTCCCCGTCGATAAATGCCTTTTGTCCGGTGTACTCTTCGATTTCGGCTTCCAAACGGACTATTTCCTCTTTTTTGCAGGCGGTGAATATAAGGGCGAAGCCTACAACAAATAAAATCAAGTTAATCTTTTTCATTGCTATAATCATTTAGATGTTAAAATACTATGGTTTCCGTGTCCCATCTTTCACCGGCTGTAGTACCGTTTCCCGTACTGGGGTCGTAATCGGTGTCACCGCTGATTGCAAATCCCTTTTCCAAGGAGAAGTGCTGTGTTTTTAGTTGTGGGGAGAGGTATTTCTCCTTTTTCTTGGCATCTGTTTCCATGATTTTACGTTTTTATTTGTTAATGTTTTTGTTTATTTCTGATTTAATTATTATTGTCCCGTGTAGTCCTTCACCAACCGGACAGGCTTTCCTAAATAGTTGCCATCATTAGCACTTGTTTGTATGTTATTACCAGATTTATTATAATAAATATATTTGCCGCTTTCAACACATTCGTATCTAAATCCTATGTAATAATCTTGTTGTCCGGTACCCTTACGCCAACCGCATTTTGGCATAAACACCGCACCATTGTTTTCCATTTGCACCCATTGCTCAGCCGTGTAAGAACTGTTAATGGTACTTTCCCAATTGTCGGGAATAATTACCATACCATTGACATTATTAACAGTGGAAGCACCTATTTTGCTGCTAGAACGTCTCACAATATAATCCCATTCTGTAGATGACAAAGTGCGCCATGTTCCATGGGGTTCAGTGCGATTGTTTACAGGGTTGCGGATGTCGTTGTATTTTCCCCAGTCATTGTTTGTGCCTGAGATGTTGCTGCTTGCATAGTCACTGCCTGATGTGCTATTCTTATACGGGAACTTGTTGTCATATCCGCTTGTTCCAAAACCGAACATATCTATCCATCCTGTATAGTTTGAACTAATTAGACTGTTGTCGCAAAGTGAACCATTTGCGGACACGTTGCCACTTCTTGTTGGGCAGTTTCTATAATTACCATTTACGTTCACGCTGTTACCTATCGACCACCCTACGTAATTCCACTGGTTTTCCGCGAAACGCCAGGTGCCGGGAGCTGTACCGCCTACAACGTTGTGTGTGGTATCTGAATTGACATAACTCCACTGCAGGTTGCCGGGGGAGAATATTACTTTCTTGCCGTCACTGTTGACAGTGAAGTAGTAATCCACCTCTCTTTTTGTGGGACTTGAGAACTCAATAGGATATATTTTGTTGCGGTTAAAGTTAAAGGTTAAGGTACTGCTTTTGGTTTTCTCGTAATATATTCTGGATATGGAACTTCTGGTTGAACCCTTCGCGCTCAGTGAAATCTTGAAACCTGTAGCATATGTTTCGGTCTTGGGGATAATCACATAATATGTTT
>CACYHL010000156.1 GCA_902774205.1 uncultured Bacteroidota bacterium
TGCAGAAGGAATTGAGAAAGGCATTGAGAAAGGAAAAAGAGAAGCTATTATCACAACCGCAAAAAATTTCCTGAAATTGGGTATTGCTTCATCCGATATTGCAAAAGCCACAGGGCTTACTGAAGATGAAATCTCAGCACTGAAATCTGAGATATGATTCATATAATGTAATTAATAGAAAAAAGCCCGCATGCCGTCAGGTCTGCGGGGCTTGATAGGATGTTTTGGACACATTGGTTATTGCGCACGCTGGAGGCGTGCGGGCTAAATTTACAAACACAATTAATTGATAATCTGTTATTTACCCATTTCAAACTCACGTTAATTTATCATTGTATATGTTTACGCCTTCCGTCTGAAATATATCTCCATTGGCACGCCTTGGAAATCCCAATTCGCGCGAATCTGGTTTTCGAGGAAACGCTTGTATGTGTCGCGCACGTACTGCGGCAGGTTGCAGAAAAACGCAAACGCTGGAAATTTCGTCGGCAGCTGTGTCACATACTTGATTTTCACCACTTTGTCCTTGTTGATTGGTGGCGGTGTCTGCTGGATTATCGGCAGGAGCACATTGTTGAGTTCCGAGGTCGGGACACGGCGGGTGCGGTTATTGTAAACCCGCGCCGCCTCTTCCATAACCTTGTAAATGCGCTGTTTGTTGGTCACAGAGGTGAAAATTATCGGAATGTCGGTGAACGGTGCGATTCTCTCCTTCACTTTCTCAAGATATTCATTCATCGTCTTGTTATCCTTCTCCACCAAATCCCACTTGTTAAGAACAAGCACAATACCTTTCCTGTTGCGGGCTGCCAAACTGAAAATGTTAAGATCCTGAGAGTCAAGGCCTGTTGATATGTCAACCATGACAATACAGACATCTGCCTTTTCTATAGCACGAACAGAGCGCATAACAGAGTAGAACTCCAAATCCTCCTGAACTTTACTCTTTTTTCTAAGTCCTGCAGTATCAACAAGATAGAAATCAAAGCCAAAACCCTTGTAACGAGTGTATATCGAGTCGCGGGTAGTGCCTGCAATCGGGGTTACAATGTGGCGTTCATAGCCGAGGAAAGTGTTGATAATTGAAGACTTGCCGACATTCGGCTTTCCAACAATGGTTATTTTCGGCAACTCTTCAAGAAAGACTTCCTCATCTTTGTTAAAATGCTTCACCACCTCGTCCAAAAGCTCGCCGGTGCCGCTGCCGGTCGCCGCCGAAACCGGGAAAACGACTTCTATTCCCAATTCATAAAACTCAGTATAATCGAAAAAGTTATTCGGACTATCTATTTTATTTACAGCAAGATAAAATGGCTTTTTTGAGCGGCGCAGCAGTCGTGCAATCTCAGCGTCAAGCGGTGTGAGCCCCTCGCGGCCGTCAACCATGAATACGATGACATCGGACTCGTCGATGGCGAGAGCCGCCTGCTTGCGGATTTCCGTTTCGAAAATATCATCAGAACCAACAACGTAACCGCCTGTGTCAATGACAGAAAACTCAAAGCCATTCCATTCGGATTTACCATAATTCCTATCGCGGGTGACGCCTGCTGTAGAATCAACAATGGCCTCGCGTGTCTGTGTCAAACGGTTGAAAAGCGTGGATTTGCCAACATTCGGACGTCCCACTAAAGACAAAATATTTCCCATAACAATACTTTTTTCAGAGAGCCAACCTGATTGTCAAAAGCGAACCACGGCAAGCCACACATCAGATTAATACAAAATTGAGAGTGCAAAATTACACGAAAAAGATTATTTTTGCAAATCAAATGTGAAATAAGATATGTACGACTCACCAACCCTGTTTGACCAGCTTGAAAAAAAAGGCGCCGCAACCAACTGCGCAACAGTTGAGCATCTATGGGTGGAGCAATCAGAATTACTTTATAATCAAGAGATTATATACAACGACAGACTTCAATACGACAAATTCTGCCAGCCGATAAAAGAGGAGACCATATCATATCCCGAAAAAATTCTTTCAGCCCCGACCGCCGCCGACATACCGGAATTCTCAAAGACGTTAGTGTTAAAAATAAATCTCAACAGATTCATTTGCACCGACAACTGCGGAGATACCGTATTCGACATGGCACTATTTATGGCTCAAGCGAATACAATAGCCCACATCGCCGATGACCTTTTCGAAATGAAAATGGACGGAATCGCCAAAGCCGCCGCGCAACTTCGGAACGGTCCGGCAAAGCGGCAGCGAGAAGTCATTTTCTTGGAAAACATCAGGGAACAACAACTCGCGCTAAGGCAAGTTGCAATCAAGTTTTTGCATGAGAAAGCGCTTCTTTCGGCAATCGGGCTTGTCGCGCCTTACGACATCGCATTCATTTCGGAAATAAAAGACATTTTCACAATAAAAATAGCTGAAGAGAGTGTGGCGATGGCGAAAAGCCGCGGCACGTTCCCCGCATTCACCGCCGCCGCCGACATCAACCAGCAGCTCACAAAAAAAATCCAGCAAAAATCGCCGCCGCTCTTTGACGATATGATGAAATTCGGACGGCGCAATTCATTCATTTTCTGAAAAACATTATCAAAAATATGAAAAAAATAATCATTATCTTATTGATTTTCACAACAGTAAAACTTTACGGACAAGACACCGTAAAAGAGTATTGGAGCAACAACCAGCTGATGTCAATCGGCACGAAAAACGGCGGCATTGAGCACGGAAAATGGACCTACTATCACAAAAATGGCAAAAAATGGAGTGAGGGCTCTTTCCAATATGGCAGAAAAGTCGGACACTGGATGATGTGGTACGAGGACGGGCAGGTGAGCCAAGACTACTACGCTGACAACGGTGCGTTCAAAAGCTATTACAAGTCGGGCGCGGTTGAGGCCACAGGACAGTTCAAGGACGGCAAGCGCACAGGAATATGGACATTCCAGCACCCCAACGGAAAACTGTTCAAAAAATGCGAGTTTGTCAACGACAGCATAAACGGTGATGTTACTGAATATCACGACAATGGACAAAAAGCTTTCGAAGGGACATACAAAAACGGAAAGCTGAACGGCTACTCTCATTGGTGGACCCCTGACGGGCTTCCTGAAATGGAAGGAAAATCCATCAACGATTTGCAGGACAGCACATGGATTTTCTACAACAAAGACGGAAGTGTGGGCAGCAAAGGCAACTTCAGCGAAGGATTGCAACAAGGCACTTGGACATACTACTACGAAAACGGAAAGCTCTGGAAGAAAGGCGATTACAGCAATGGCAAGCGCACCGGCAACTGGACAGCATGGTACGAAACCGGAGCAAAACAGCGCGAAGGAGCGTTCGCCGAGGACAAAGAATCTGGAAAATGGACACAATGGTACCCCAACGGACTCATGCAAAACGAGGGCTATTTCAAAGAGGGCAGAATGAGTGGCAACTGGACGGGACTCTATCCTGACGGAAAAAAGAAATATGAGATTCAGTACAATGACGGCAAAAAGCACGGAAGCTACAAATATTGGAACCCAAACGGCACAAAGCAGGCGGAAGGTTTATACCAAAACGGTGCACAGCACGGCAAATGGATGGACTACGCACAAAACGGACAGCCATTGCAGAACGGAAAATATGTGAAGGGAAAGAAAAACGGAATGTGGTCATTCTATAATGAAAGAGGTATTAAAATAAGAGAACAGAACTTCAAGGACGATGTGGCTGAAGGAGCTTTTAAAGAATACTACCCCAACGGCAAAAAACAGATGGTCGGAAGCTACGCAAACCGGAGCAAAAGCGGCACTTGGAGCTATTGGGACAAAACCGGAAAACTCATCTATAGTGTTGAATTTCAGAACGGTAAAATCGTGAAGACATACAAAGACACCGACAAAAACAACAAACCTTTCTAACATTGCGAAAGTGAATATACTGACAATCGACAATTTCTCATTCGATTTCAAAGAGGGCAAATCGTGGAAACCGATTCTGCACAATATCTCATTGTCACTGCCCAAAGGCAAAACCATCGGCATTGTTGGCGAGTCCGGCTCTGGAAAATCGGTCACGGCATTGTCGGTAATGCGTCTCATAAATCCTGCAATCTCAAGAGTTTCCCCATCATATACCTTAATTAAGTTATCAGGAACATAATCTAAAACCCTAACTTTATAGCCGCCTTCCTGAGCTTCTATTGAAAGATTTAAGCTTTTTGCAAAAGTTTCGATAAATGAGCCACATCCAGATGAACATGCTTCATTTAATAAAATATTATCTATTGCGCCATTTTTCATCTTTATATATTTCATATCTTGTCCACCAATATCAACGATACTTGTAACAT
>CACYHL010000157.1 GCA_902774205.1 uncultured Bacteroidota bacterium
CGCTCACTCTTCAAGAAGAATGCACGCCAGATTCACGAATGGATAGACGACTGCATAAACAACGAAATCGCGCTTTTGGGTGCAATCCGCAACGGCCAACTCTCAACAACCAACGCGGGGAAATACCTGCTGACACTGAAAGAGAGTTTCGATGGGGTAACGTTTTTCGACATGTGCTGCTTCATCTCAGAATATCTCGAACTCTCCATCGCTGCAAAAAGCAACCTCATCTTGAAAGAAGCAGGATTACCTATAAAAAAAGACCCGCTCAACAAAAGCCGCATCGCAGAACTCAAGGCTCTGAAAAAACGAATCGGATATACAGGGCTTGAGGCTTTAGCTCCTATAGTGCAAATGAAAGCGGTTGACAATTGGGTTGTTAACGAACTGATATAGAAATATTTAAAAAAAAACAATTGATATTCTGAAAGGATTCAAACATGAAAAAGACCTTTGTTCCTATTAAAGACAAGTGCGGCGAAATAGTGGAATTTATCATGTCCACGCCTGAAATGCCTGCACAAGAAGATTTGCTATTCAAAATCCGACTTTCCGTTGAGGAAGTTGTGGAAAACGTTGTGCAGTACGCTTACGCCAATGGTGACGGTTTTTTGGGGGTTGAAACCGAAACTGACGGCAACGGATTGCTGACCATAACTCTGACTGACGCTGGTAAGCCCTTTGACCCGCTCGCAAAAGACGACCCTGACATAACACTTTCAGCGGAAGAACGCCAGATTGGCGGGCTGGGAATTTTCCTGACAAAGCAGATGATGGATGAAGTCCGATACAAATATGAGAACGGATGTAATATTCTCACATTAAAAAAACAATGTAGTTAATGAGGGCATCACATTCATTTTCAGCACGGCTAAGCCGTAACATACTTCTTATAACATCGTGCCTGTTTATAACGGCCTCTATTGTCATTGCAATTTTTTCACATATACTAATAGGTGCAGAGGCAACGAAAAATGCAACCAATGCCCTTAATGCAACGATTCTCGAAATAGAGAAAACCTTGTCGGAAGTCGAGGCGGCGACAAAAAGCGTGACATGGCTGATTGAAGAGCACAAGTATGACAAAGAGTATCTGTACCATATAACAAAACAACTCGTTTCCCGAAACCCAAACATCGTGGGCAGTGCAATCGCCTTCCGCGATGACTTCTTCAAAGGCGAACATTTCTTTTCTCCATATTCTTATAGGGATGAGACAACAGGGGTAATCACTTCTATGCAATTAGGAAATGAAGAATACGACTATTTCAACATGGAATGGTATTCTGTGCCGAAAGACACAAAAGTTCCGCATTGGAGCGAGCCGTATTTCGATACAGGCGGCGGCCAGCAGATAATGACCACCTACTCCACCCCACTGTTCGATGAAAACGG
This sequence comes from uncultured Bacteroidota bacterium, assembly GCA_902774205.1. Classification (GTDB taxonomy): domain Bacteria; phylum Bacteroidota; class Bacteroidia; order Bacteroidales; family WCHB1-69; genus RUG11942. The sequence continues at coordinate 1,396 of CACYHL010000157.1, forward strand.
AGAGGTCTATGCAATTTTCACCGCCGACATCAACCTGCACAATCTCACAAAGAAAGTTCAGGATATGAAACCCTACAACAATTCGTATGCAATAATACTAAGTCCGACAGGAACTTTCATCTCACACAAAGACACTTCCCTTATACTGAATAAGACAATTTTTGATATTGCCGAAAAAGATGACAACGACCACATGCGTAAAATCGCCACGGAAATGACAAACTACAAATCCGGGGTTATGCCGTTCCACAACGATGAAGCCAACGCTTTCGTGGTTTATGGCCCTATAAACAACAAATGGACGGCCGCCATCATAATCCCGTTCCATGACGTTTTTGAGAGGCTTATGAGAATGAATATCATAATACTCCTTGTCTCCGTCTTCGGTCTCTTCCTTCTATTCATTTTAAGCCTGCGTATCATCAGGAAACTGTCGCAGCCAATCACCGAATTTTCAGTTTCAGCCATCAACATGGCGAAAGGCAACTTCCACGCAAAACTGCCTGAAATCACTACAAAAGACGAGATGCGGATGTTGTACGACTCTTTCCACTATATGCAGGAGTCAATAACAAAATATATAAGCGAGCTGAAGACGACAACCGCGGCGAACCAGCACTACGAAAGCGAACTCAACATTGCAAGGAACATACAGTTGGCAATGGTGCCGACAAAGTTCCCCACGCCGGAAGATTTTGACAAAAACGGCTTTGAACTGCACGCGCTGCTGCACCCCGCAAAGGCTGTCGGCGGCGACTTGTACGACTTCTTCACCAAAGAAGGCAAACTCTATTTCGCTGTCGGCGATGTCTCAGGCAAAGGTGTCCCCGCCTCCCTGTTCATGGCCATCACAAAGTCGGCATTCCGCTTCACCACAAATCTTAGCACCTCAATGCAGCAGGTTATGAACAACATCAACGCTGTCGTTGCTGAAGGAAATGCAAGCAATATGTTCGTCACGCTCTTTATCGGCATGATAGACTTAGCCTCAGGTGTGTTGCACTATTGCAATGCCGGACACAACCCGATTGTCATAATCGACAAGGACGGGAACGCGAAATTCCTGCATGCCCGGCCAAATCTTGCAGTCGGGCTGTTCGATGATTTCCAATACCAAGAAGAGCACCTGACCCTTGAGCGCGGCAGCCGCCTCATCATTTACACTGACGGCGTGACCGAAGCCGAAAACAAGGCTAAGCAGCTGTTCGGTGACGACCGCCTGATAGAGTGCACCAACGGAACACCTTTCGAAAAAAGTTCAAAAGAAGTCATTGATAATATCATCTCTTCAATCCATGAGTTCACCAATGGCGCAGAACAAAACGACGATATAACAATTTTATCAGTAAAATATTAATAATCAAAATAATAAAAATCATGAAAGTAACAATTAACAAGGAAGAGAACAAATACAATGTGATTCTTGAAGGACGCCTTGACACAACAAACGCCAATCAGTTCCAGGAAGATATTGCTCCGCTTATGGAAGGCGCAAATCCCGACATCACTTTAGACTGCACTGCGATGGAATATACTTCAAGCCAAGGGCTCAGAATGTTCCTTATGCTTCAGAAAAGTGTGAATGCCAGAAGCGGCAAAATGGTTATGACAAATATGAAACCCCAAGTGAAAGAGGTGTTCGACATCACAGGTTTTTCAAACATCATTAAGATTTTATAGTCAAGTATGCTATACATTTTTGTTGTCAACGGCAGGGCTGACTTTGTGCAAAGGATAAACGATGACCTTTCCAAGCAGTTGGAAGGGTGCACTATCGAGCACAAGACATACGTTACCACAGGTGTCGGAGATGGCACGCGCTTTGTAAGACTATACTGCGACCTGCACCCGAATGAGGAGGTCTGCTTTGTAGCATGCGGCGGCTGCGGAATGGCCAATGAAGTGGCTTCAGGAATTATCGGCGAGACAAACAAATACATGGCAATTCTCGCCTACGGATACACAAACGACTTCATCAAATATTATCCTGACCTCGATTTCCATTCATTTGAGAAGGTTTTGCAAGGTGAGCTGCACCCGATTGACGCAATACGCGTGAACGACAGTTATGCAATCAACGCATGCCATTTCGGTTTTGACTCAATAGTTGCCAGCGAAGCCAACTACCAGACAGAACAAGGGCACAGCAAGCCATATCTGCGCGGCATTATAAAAGGAATTTTTATGGGGCGTTTCAATAAGATAAAAGTCGTGGCAGATGGTCAAAAGCTGAACAAACGGAGAATGCTCTTGTGTACCCTCGCAAACTCCAAATATGTGGGCGGCGAGTTCCTTTGCGCCCCGCGTGCAAAAAATGATGACGGGCTCATTGAAGTGTGCCTCATCAAAACAATGCTTCTGATCAACTTTTTGCGCCTGATTCCGATTTACACAAAAGGCGAACATCTTGAGCATAAGTTTTATAAGAAAAAAATCGCATACTGCCGAGCAAAACACGTGGAGATAAAATCGTCATCAATTATTGAAGTATGCTTGGATGGAGAACTGCTGCCCGGTACCAATTTCACGGTTGACATTGTGCCTTCGTCTGTTAATCTGATACTTCCAAAAAATTAGAATTATGAATATAGATTTCACATACGAGAACCCCACAAGAATACACTTCGGGAAAACAGCCTTGGAACATCTTTCAGGAGAATTGGCCAATTACGGGAAAAATGTTCTTTTGGTCTATGGCAAAGCCTCAATAAAAAAAATAGGCCTTTATGACGAAGTCATTTCCATATTGGAAAAGGCGGGTAAAAATGTTGTCGAACTTGAAGGCATAAAGCCCAATCCCACTTATAATCAGGTGGTTGAAGGAGCGCGGCTTGTGCGCGAGCAACATACCGACCTCATATTGGCTGTCGGTGGCGGCTCCGTAATCGACTG
>CACYHL010000158.1:0-4262 GCA_902774205.1 uncultured Bacteroidota bacterium
TCCGATTTTCAGGGATGGAATGCCGGTGTTTGTGGATTCGCGTTGCTGTATGTCGGCGAGGATCTCCTTGCTGTTTGTAGCGAGCGAAAGCACCTCGTCAAGTTCGGCGTTGCACCCTTTTTTGAACACACGCCCTTTGTTCAGCGCAGCAGGTGCCTCTTCCGAAATCTCATTTTCAATACGAGTGCATATCGTCAGGCATGGATTCATCTGCTCGCTCATTTTGTTCAGCGACTTCAACTCAGTTTGTGCGCATATCTCCTTCAGTTTCGCGATGTTACGCAGAGAACGGGCAAGTTGCAGCAGCTCCCTCGGGTTGATTTTCCCTGTCGCGATTTTTGAAACAAGTCGCTCAATGTCGCCGATATTCCTTACATGTTCGCCAAGTTCCTCACTCAGTTCGCTGTGTGACACAAAATGGCTCACGAGTTCAAGCCGCTCATCTATCAGGACCTTTTCTTTCAAGGGCAGCATAATCCATTTCCGCAAAAGACGACCGCCCATCGGAGTCTGTGTCTTGTCCAAAATCTGCAAAAGTGTTACAGCGTTATCATTCGGACTCCCAACTAACTCCAAATTGCGGATTGTAAACCGGTCGAGCCACATGTAACGCTCCTCCTCAATCCGACTTATATTCGTAATATGCTGAATATTATAGTGTTGTGTCTCGTAAAGATAGTGCATTGCCGCACCTGCCGCAATTATTCCGTTTGTAAGACAATCTATGCCGAATCCTTTGAGGGAATTGGTCTGGAAGTGTTTGGTTAGCAGGTCAATAGCAAAATCTGTAGTGAAAACCCAATCTTCGAAGGTGGTTATGAGAATCTTGTCTCCAAACTGCTCTTTGTAGGACTGTAGCTTGTTTTTCTGCAAGATAATTTCAGAAGGCTTGAAGTTTTGCAGCAGTTTGTCGATATATTCGTTAGTTCCTTCAGCAACATAAAACTCGCCTGTCGAAATGTCGAGAAAGGCGATTCCGCTTTGCCGTTCGCCATAATGGACGGCAGCGAGAAAATTGTTCTCCTTTTGTGAAAGGATATTGTCGGAGATTGCAATGCCGGGGGTGACAAGTTCTGTAATGCCACGTTTCACAAGCGTTTTTGTCAGTTTCGGGTCTTCCAGTTGGTCGCAAATGGCGACACGGTAGCCGGCGCGGACAAGTTTCGGGAGATAGGTGTCTATGGCGTGGTGCGGGAATCCGGCAAGGTCAACGGAAGAGGCGGCGCCGTTTGCGCGCTTCGTGAGCACAATACCCAACACGCGTGAAGTCGTAATGGCATCTTCCCCGAAAGTCTCGTAAAAGTCACCAACACGGAAAAGCAGAATCGCGTCAGGGTGCTTGGCCTTGAACTGTTTGTACTGCTTCATCAGCGGGGTTTCGGCAATCTTATCCATTTATTACAAATTACACATATTAAGTTTGCAAAATTACCAAAAAAAGCGGTACGAGAGTGCCGCTTTTTCTGTTAAAAGTGCTATTATGCCCAAGATGGAGATATCTCCTGCTATTGCAAGCATAATGCTGTCTTTCAGTTCTCCAGATTTAGAAACGCAAATCAGGGCTTTGATCAACCATTTCCTTAAAGCCCAGTGATACAATCTGTTACTTCTTATCAAACCGCTCCATCAGTTCTATTGAATAGGTGCGTGAAAGATGGAATACCGCATCTTTGAGATAAATGTTCTGGTTTGCAACTCTTTCTATCTTGTCGCAGTTGACTATAATTGACTTGTTCACCCGCGCGAAATGCTCAAACGGCAGTTCCTTTAAAATGCTGACCAACGTTGAGGTATGATAGTGAGGTTTCCCTGCAATGTCAATGATTTTCAAGACATTGCCAACATTCTGGATATAGAGTATGTCATCGTAGCGCAGCCGTGTTTTGTCGCGGTGGTGTTTCAAGATGATATGCTCTTTGGGAAGCGGCGTTTTCACGCTGTATTTCAGTGCCACTGGTGACTCCGCTGCGGTCGGGTCATGCGGCTCCGGCTTCAGCGAGGTCGCGATAGTGATGATCTTGCTTATTGTGCGGCAAAAGTCCGTGAGCGTGAATTCAGGACGGATAACATCAAAAAAGCCATTATCCAAATAGTCTTTTAAAATATCCATTTTGGGAGATATTCCGACAATAAAAGGCGGCTTGGTCATTATCTGCAAAAGGTCAGCCACATCGAAACCTGCGCAGCTCATATCCAAAAACAGCACATCAGGGCGCAAATGTGTCAGTTTTTCAAGCATTTCCACCTCGTTTTTGAAAATGGCAAGGACCTCTATAGTATCAAAATTCCGCACATATTCAAGAATGCGGCTCTCAATCTCGGCACTCTTTATGTAAAGTGTGCATTTAAGTTTATTCATAATTCGATTTTTTGTACGGTTAATTGTTTGCTTTGTAAAATATTTACAAATATATTGTTTCTAAATCTCAAGAAGCATATAAAAACGAAAAAAGTGACGAAATGGTCATTTAACAGGTATTTTTTACAGTTTATGCCCTGAAAAAGGATTTTTTATGGCGGAAAATGGTTTTCGTAGCCGAAAAATGCAACAATAAGATATTTCGGCGTTATTATGTTGAAAATGGTCGGCAATATGTAATTTTTGCGCTGAAAATCAGTCCTTAAAAAAGCGGGAGTTTAGTATAAGAATTGGTGATAAAAGTGTCTTTAAGCCGAATTTGGAAATATTATGGGATTTTTTTGCGAAAGGCGTGCTATACTCCATAATACTTTCTGAATTTATACAAAAACACTAAAATGCTTTGTAAATGGTGCTCGATATTATAGGCTCCACTTTGCTGCAAAAAATGGAATTTTTCTTTGTTTCTTCCTTTATAACAACAGAATGCTTATCTGCTTTAAAGACAAACATGAAAAAAATCCCGAATACGAGCAGCACTTTTAACGCCCCAAAACATAATCCAAGAATATTGTCGATAAAAGCCGGAATTACCAATTTCACAATTTTTGACACGACAAGAGCAATAAAATGCACTAAAATCAAAATAAAGAAAAAGAGAATGATGAACGTAACTATTTCGACAGTAAGCGTTCCACCAAGTTTTTGGGCGATTAGTGGTGAAAACTTGATTGCAGCCCAACCGCCGGCAATAATAGCCACTATTGACGCTATCTCCTTGATTAAGCCGTTTTTAAGTCCACGAAAACCAAACCACGCCAACGGAATTAAAACCAAAATGTCTATCCAATTCATTTTTTTGAAGTTGATGAAGTGTCTTTAACCCATTTCCCGTGTTCGTCCTTTTTGAATTTCTCATTTATGATGTACATCAGACGAATGGAGATTGATGTGTTATAGAATTTGCGATTCCAACTGTCGGTTGCGCCGTTGGTTTTAACGGTGGTGTACGTCATTTTGCGCACAGGCACAAGGGAATACTGATACCTGATACCTAATTTCAGCCCGCGCCACAATTTGATTCGCGCATCAGCGAAAATGCCCCAATCGCTTGTGGAATAAGTCTTTGAGCGAACATTAGTGGTCCTGAGGAAGCCGTTGTATATCTCCTTTGCCCTGACGAGCCGTCCCCACGAAAAACCAGCACCGATAGAGCAACCTGAACGGAAGTCTTCGTAGTGAACCATAATCGGAATTTCAACATAATCGAGGTTGATTTTGCATTTCATTTTCGGGTCGAATGCCACAGAGCGGTCAACATCGGTGAACATATTCGCCGCATACACAAGCGTGTCGAAATGACCAGCAGCCCTATATTTCTTGTAAGACCCTTTTTGTGTGTACAGCAGTTCGAGTGTTACCGTCCAATGCTGTTTTTCGTCCAAAGGAAGCGACAGTGCGGCTCCGAAATTGGCGCCAGCCTTATAGAAGCCATCTACCTCGTCCCCGTCAATTTTAGACAAGTTCATGCCTGCGATGACAGAACCGAGGAACCTCTGTGAAAAAAGCCCCGGTAAAAACATTGTGAAGAGTATGGATAGTATCAGCAGTCTTTTCATTTGCGTTTGTTTTGAAAAAATTGTTTCAGCAAAGCGGACGACTCTTTCTCAAGAATGCCTGTAACCACTTCTGTCTTAGGGTGTAATATATTTTTCTGTAAAAGTGAATAACCTTTTTTAGGGTCTGCAGCGGCATAGACGAGCCGGCCCATTTGCGCCCACGCGATTGCCCCCGCACACATCACGCATGGTTCCAATGTGACATATAAAGTGCAGTCTTTCAGATATTTCGCCCCAAAATGCGATGCCGCCGCCGTTATGGCTTGCATCTCGGCGTGAGCGGT
>CACYHL010000158.1:4268-9032 GCA_902774205.1 uncultured Bacteroidota bacterium
GATGATTTCACCATCAGCGACAACGACCGCGCCTATCGGGACCTCGTCCGCCTCGTATGCCTCCTCCGCTTCCACAAGGGCACGCCGCATGTAATATTCGTCATCAAAAACCATCTGATAATTTCATTTGGCGCAAAGATACGATAATTTAACGAAATGAGAAAACATTTATTCCCCCACAAACGCCGCGAAATTCTCCGCCTGTTCTTTCAGCTGGGCTCTCTGCTCATCGGTGAGGTTGAACTCGCCTTTTGTCCATGCTTCCACGCCAAGTGCGATTCCCGTTTGCGGCGCCGGCATAACCCGCATTTTGATGAACTCAAGCAGCTCGTTCAGTTTGGCGCGGCACGAGGCAGTCTGGTTTTGTCCGCCGGCGCCGCTCACCGTCACCTTTTTCCCGACCACCGCAGACGGATTAGTGAAGTCGCTGATGTCCATGGGACGTGAGAGCCAGTCGAGCAGGTTTTTGAGAAGCCCTGGATAGCTGAAATTGTATTCCGGAGTGAAAATCCAGATTCCGTCAGCGGCAAGTATCTCTTTGCGCACACGGGCGACCTCTGCGGGCACCGCCGCCTCCATATCCTGATTCATCAGCGGAACATCTTGAAAATCAAGATAATGTATATCAAAACGGCCTGACAGCATTTTCTCTGCCATCGCAGCCAATTTGCGGTTAAACGAATCTTTTCTCAATGAGCCTACAATAAAAGTGATATTTTTCATGTTGTGTTATTTGTTTTGCCTGCAAAAGTAAGAATTTTATCGCTGACAGCAAAACACGAAACCTCAGCAAAAATAATTTTGCGATGTCACATCCCTGCAAATGTTGACATATTATTCTCATCGTAAAAACAAAGATATGAAAAAAGAAGAAATTTTACCGATTCTAAGTTACCTTGCATTGAAAATGGAGAACACTGAAACAACAATATTAGAGGCTATTGCTCCCAATGCCATTATACATTTGGATTCAGCATTTACACGGGGCGACCGTAGTGTAAGGAGAAAAAAACTAACAGAAAAAGGGCTTGACGATATTGTGCAGAAAGTGAAAACTGTCGCGCAATATTTAGGTATCACACCGCTTAAAGCCGCATTGATGGTTGTCGCATTCAACGAAAAATTTCAAGACGAGAATGTGTCATGGGAAGATGTACAGCGTTTTTTTAATGTGAAAAGCATGGTAATGTTTCCGCTGAAAAAATATTTCGACCAATTGGTGGAGGAAAACTATCTGACCTCCTCATACGGCTATTTCTCAAGCAGTTATGACATTGCCCCGGCAATCATGGAAGCTGTAATGACAGGGCATAAATTCAATCCCAAAGAGTTGAAGAAATCCCCAAGTTACGACAGATATAAATTTGTAGATGGCATTTCAGATTTGGTAAGTAATCGTTGCGAAAATGAGATTTCGGCTTTAACCCTCTTCATGAAAGTGGAGATTTTGGAAAATAAGCATAGCTATCTCTCATTCGTGAAAAATATCCGAAAGTTAGACCTCGACACTATGGACCGTGTGATATTCTACCAAACATGCAATGATTTTATATCATCACTCGAAACCGGAATAAACAGCCTGTTAAAAGACCTGTACGACAATACAAGCATGCGTTTTCGTATCGCCAAGGAACTGATTGACGAAAAGCACATTCTGCAAAAACTTGATTTAGTTGAACTTATACATAATGAAATCTTGCTTACTGAGAAAGGCAAGAAACTTTTCCTTGAAGAGGATTTTGAACTTTTCACCAATACAAAAAAGAACAATAATAATGTGCTGTATCCGGAGCAGATTAAAAAGAAAGAGTTATTCTATGACAAGGATTTGGAAAGTCAGTTGAACCTTTTCAGAAACAATTTGGAGCAAGATAAATTTGTGGAATTGCAGAAAAGATTGGAGGAGAAGTCGTTGTCGAAGGGAGTGATTGCGCTGTTTCATGGCTTGCCCGGCACAGGGAAGACCGAGACAGCCATGCAGATTGCCAAAACGACAGGGCGGGCGGTGTGCCATGTGGATATTGCCGCCTCTAAAAGCTGCTGGTTCGGCGAAAGCGAGAAACTCATAAAGGCAATCTTCACCGATTATGCAAAACTGTGCAAAAAGGAGAGTTTGACACCGATACTGCTGTTTAACGAGGCGGATGCTCTCTTTTCAAGACGGAAGGACGTCAACTCATCAAACGTGGCTCAGACCGAAAACGCCATACAGAACATCATTCTTGAGGAAATGGAGAAACTTGATGGCATTATGATAGCGACCACAAATCTCACCGACAACCTTGACAAGGCGTTCGCACGGCGCTTCCTATTCAAAATAAAGTTCAATCAGCCGTCAATTGAAGCGAAAAAATCCATTTGGAAGAGCAAGTTAGAGTGGCTTGACGATGAGAGCTGCACAAAGTTGGCAGAACGTTACGACTTTACGGGCGGCGAGATCGACAACATCGCCCGCAAAATCCTGATGGAGGAGATTATCAACGGCGCCCGCCCCGACCTCGCCGGCATTGAGGATTTATGCCGCCACGAAAAATTAGATGACATAAACAATAATGCTATTGGGTTTAAGAAATAGTTTTATTGAGCTGGCTTTGATAATAAAAAGGGCCGCCTCTCGGCAGCCCTTATGATGATACAGCAAATTTTTAGATTATTTCTGCTGCAATTTGTTGTTGTCATTCTGAAGTTTTTCAATCTCCAACTTCTTGTCAGCGATTTTCTTATCGAGCTCGTTGAGCTGTTTCTGCAATTTCTGTTTGTCAGACTCCAATTTCTGCTGCTCAGCGGTGAGTTTGTTGATACTGTTATTGTTCAAAATAACAGCCTGCTCTTTTGAGTAAACCCCCGCGTAGTCAACGACTTCTGCCAACGCGATTTTGATTCTCTCTGCCATTTCGGGATTGTTGTAAGAAGATACGAAATTGTTGTTGCCGGTTGACACTAAAAGTGTGACCTCAGTAACTTTGGCGTTTTTCTTGCCAGTCTCTTTTGTGCCTACATAAACGTCAAGGGTCTGGTCGCTGATGGTCGGGAACTTCTGAGCAAGGAAAGCTTTGTAACCAGCCTCTTTGCCAGCCTTCAAGCCCAAACCTTTCTCCCATTTCTGGGTAATGGCGCCATTAATCGCCTCTGCCGAATAATTTGATTTGATAACATAGCCCGGAGCCTGCTCCTTATTGAATGTAACCTGCTGTTCCTGAACTGATTGTGCAAATGCAAACGCAGCCAAGAATAAAACAAACGATAAAATTAATGTGACTTTTTTCATGGTTTTGTGTTTATTTGATTAATACAATAATTTAGTTTTCAAAAGTTATGCAAAAATATGAGAATAGGCTTTGACGCGAAACGGGCTTTCTGCAACTCACGGGGGTTGGGCAACTACAGCCGTGGCACTATCTCCGCGCTCACACGCCTGCGCCCCGATAACGAATACTTCCTCTTCACACCAGAAATACGCCCCGAATTCCAAAACCTCACCTACCCCAACTCCACGATAATCTCACCTTCAACCTCAACCGACAACACAATGCCTGCCCTGTGGCGCACTTTCAGATGCACACGCGAAATCAGCGGCCTCAACCTCGACATCTTCCATGGGCTAAGCCACGAGCTCCCTCTCGGCATCGGGCGGTGCAAAGCCCGCTCGGTCGTTACAATCCACGACCTAATTTTCATCACACACCCGCATCTCTACCCTGCTATCGACAGAATTACCTACACTCTCAAATACCGCCACAGCTGCAACTCTGCCGACAAAATAATCGCGATAAGCCAACAGACAAAAACAGATATTGTAAACCATTGGAAAATTCCTGAAGAGAAAATAGAAGTGGTGTATCAGGGCTGCAACCCCATTTTTCACAGACCGGTTTCTGAAGATGAAATAAACAATGTCAGAAACAAATACAATCTGCCGACTGAATACCTACTTCACGTTGGAGCCATCGAACGCCGCAAGAATCAAGAAGTTATACTTCAGGCGATGAAGACCTCGAAGCACGACATTCCACTTGTTTTGGTCGGCTCTGGCGGTGAGTACCTGAAAACGCTGCAAAACGATTTTCCGGACCTCTTCACAAACCGCGTAATCCTGCTGCGCCGCGTTCCAGACAGAGATCTGCGCGCAATCTACGCCGCCGCCTCAATATTCATATACCCGTCACTGTACGAGGGCTTCGGCATTCCCATTTTGGAGGCGATGAGTTGCGGCGTACCAACCATAACCACCTCCGACGGCTGTTTCCGCGAAGCCGGAGGCGCCGCCTGCCGCTATATCACCCCCAATAACTCAAAGCAACTATCAGAAGAAATCAATATTTTACTAACCGACAGTGAATTACGAAGCGAGTGCATTGCCCGCGGGCGGCAGCAAATGTCAAAATTCACCGAAGAAAACATCGGTGCAAAGCTCTCTGAAATATATGAAACCATTTTATGATATTTTTTTATTCACAAAGTGTGGTTTATATGTCAAAAAGTTGTATCTTTGCACGCTCAAAAAATTAGAATAAGAAACGATAAAATATAGAAGAGATGAAAAAAGAATTGATACAGTACGTGGAAGACAACTTCGTTGAAACAAAGGAATTTCCGAAATTCAAAGCAGGTGACACTATCACAGTTTCATACAGAATCGTAGAAGGTTCAAAAGAGCGTATCCAGCAATTTCAGGGCGTTGTCCTGCAAATTACCGGTTCAGGTGTTACCAAAACTTTCACTGTAAGAAAGATTTCGAGCGGCATCGGCGTTGAGAGAATTTTC
>CACYHL010000159.1 GCA_902774205.1 uncultured Bacteroidota bacterium
ATTTGACCCGGCGGAAGAGTATGCGGAAGCTCCTTGCAAACTGACTTTTTCCAAGATAATGCTGCGGCTGAAAAATGAAAGCGTTTCCGCAAAAACCGCAGCTGAACGCGCAAAGGCAGCATACGCGTATGCGGTCGGTTTACATCAAAGCAGTTTCTTGGGATATGCATGGGCATTACAGCAATATTCGCAAAGCAGTTCGCACTCAGACTTCTATGGTTTGAGTGGTGATTATGATTTTGATTGTGGTTATGACTTTCCGGAGGAAAATCAAAAAAATGATGCTGCTGATTATTCAAGCCGTGTGGATTTATGGCTTGACAAGGCTTTGAAGTATAACGCTGAAAAGATTTTCACCATGAAATGTAAGATTTTGCACAGCAAAACAAGAGATTCCATGCAGGAAATCCGCACTGTAAAAAACAGCTGTTTTTCTTTCAAAAGGAAAACCTTCAAAGCTAATGTGCAGTCGGCTTTCTGCGACAGGTTAGATGATTATGGTAATTCTAACGTCAATTGGCGGCACAGCGCATGGTATTACTGATTTATTTCATCGTAAACCGTATTCCCGCATAACCCATGATTCCTGTAATAGGCGCATAAATCACTGATGTGTCGAAGTCTTCACCGAAAGGCTGGTCAGCGGAGATAATCGGATTTTTCTGCTTGTAGTTCAGCAGGTTCTCGCCGCCGATATAAAATTCCCAAGCCTTGTATTTTGCGGTTATTTGCGCATTCCAGATAAAATAGTCGTGAGAATATGACGGAAGGCTTGCGGCACTGTTCCCGCTCATGTCCGGCAGCCTCATAGCGCTGTTATACTGCAGTGTGGTGTTGAATTTCCATTTGTTGAAGCGCGTGGCATAACTTAGGCCGAGTAACGCCTTGTGCGGACTTGTCAGAGCCTTGTCCCTCACAACACCTTCAGCCGATTCTCTGACCTTGTTGAATCTGTACGCCAAAATAATTTCAAATCTTTCAAGCGGATAAAGTGTAAATTCCGCTTGCGCCGAATGCGAGTATGAGCGGTTGCCGCTGCCGTTGAAATTTCCATTCAGATTGTAAAAGAAGACCGCATGGGCGTCATGGTCGAGGTCAACGATAACTTGATTTATAAAATGTGTGTAGTAGTAATCTATTGTAAATAAGGATTTTCCACCTTTCATTTGGAATGACTGTGTGAAACTTATACTTGCATTATATGCCTCTTCGGGCTTGAATTTGCTGTCGGCTTTGATAAGAGCGCGGCTGCTGGCGAGCAGCGACAGGTTTTCAATAAGTACGTTTGCGCTTCTGTATCCTTTGCCTGCTGAAATGCGGATGCTGCTGTTTTTGGCGGGCTGCCATTTGATGTGAAGGCGCGGCGTCCAGTACAGTTGTGCGTTGTAGGTGTCATAGTCGAAACGGAGCCCTGGCATCACCACAAGTTTTTCGTCAATTATGAATGAATATTCTGCGAAAATGCCGGGAATGGCTTGGAAACGGGTGCCGGTCAGCGAGAACAATGTGGTATTGAGCCCGTTGAGTTCGTCTTTCAGATTGTCGGCCTGCACACTCCCGCCGACTGTGAGTTTGTGCTGCTCTTTTTTGCCGAATTTATTGGAGTACAATATATTAACATATCCGCTCAATTGTTGTGCGTTGTAGTCTTTAAATCCGAAATATGACCGCGTGTCGTGGAACGTGAATGACAGAATTGTCCCGACGCTTTCGTGTTCACCTTTCAAGAGAAATCCGTTTTTTGTGATGAGGTCGAGGCGGTTTGTCTTTATTCTTATCCCATAGATGGAATCATCTGTGTTATAGTTCTTTGGCGAGAAATTTGTCGCTCCGCCGATACGGTCTTCCCAAAGATAACCGATCATTGTCCGTCCCTCCAGTTTGTCAGGGATATCATAGTCCCAGCGGTTCATGGCGTTCACCTGATAGTTGCGCGGCACGTCGCGGAAATTGTCTTTGTTCATGTCCATTTTAGCGAATTGCCCTTCGGTGTGTAGCAGCACCATTCCCGAGGCGTTGCCGCTTTTGCTGGCGTCAAAGCGCGAGTTCAGGTTCAGTTCGCCCTTTCCCATAGAGCTGCCGAACAAGTTTATGAAAAGTTTTTCGTCATTTGTCTCAGGTTTTTTATACTCAACATCAATCTGACCGGAAATGGCCTCAAATCCATTGGTGACGGAAGCAGTCCCTTTTGACACGCTTATCGACTCCATCCATGTGCCTGGAATAAATCCGAGCCCGAACTGGTTGGCTAACAGGCGAATATATGGAACATTCTCCAAAAGAATCTGGCTGTAGATGCCTGCCAAGCCCAACATTGAAATCTGTTTTGCGCCGCTAATCGCATCGCTATACTCCACATCAACGGCAATGCTGCTTTCGAAACTTTCCGAAAGGTTGCAGCATGCGGCTTTGCGCAGACCTTCGCTTGTGATGACTGAGGTCAGGATTGGCTTCACCGAAATGTAAGCCCCGCCGTGAGCCGTGACGCTTGCCGCATCCAGTGTGTGCGCCGCCGATAGGATTATTTCCATTTCATTCTGGGTCTCAGGCACTTTGATAGTATCATTTTGATAAGTCTGGTAGATGATTATAAGAGTGTCGGTAATTGATGTTTTGTCGAACGCGAAGTGTCCGTCGTTGTCGGTGATCCCGCCGACCGCAGTGCCTTTCCATTGCAGCATTGCCCCGAAAATCGGTGTCAGCCCACCGTCTTGCCCATATTCAAGCACCCGCCCTGAAAATGTCTGGCAGAAAGCGTTCCCGCAGATTGAGAAAAGGCAGAGAATATATAGGAGGCGCTTTTTCATAATGATATCAAATACTACTTAAAACGAAAAAGTTTAAATATTATTTTATACTGGAGAAAAAATGTGGATGGTTTATCGTTTGCCAAACAAAAAATTTTGTAACTTTGTAATCTTATAAAGTAGTGATTTTTATTTTGCTTTGTATTACAAATCCACAAAATATGTTATGCTATTAATGCTATTTTTATAAAACTCACAATAAATAATATGCCCAGAACAATAATTCAAATCAAACCGAAATTAGCTAAATCCATGGAAGCGGCCCTGTGGGAGTCGTGCAACAAACTGCGCGGTGCCGTGGAGCCTGCCGAATATAAACATGTGGTGCTGAGCCTCATTTTCCTCAAGTATGCGGGCGACCGCTTCGAGCAGCGCAAGCAGGAACTTGAGGAACAGGGACTGAAAGAATACATTGACACGGTGGAATTCTACACGGCGGAGAATGTGTTCTACCTGCCGGAGGGCTGCCGTTGGTCGTACATTATGCAGAACGCCAAGCAGCCGAACATTTTCCAGATTATCGACGACGCCCTTTCCAACATTGAGAAGAAAAACAAACAACTGGCTGGAGCATTGCCCAACAACTACTACTCCAATCTGGGTTTGGACAAGACCAAGTTCGCCTCGCTGCTTGACGAGATCAACAAGCTCGACACGGTAAAGGATTCGGAGAACGACCTCATCGGGCGCGTGTATGAGTATTTCCTTGGCAAGTTTGCCATCGCGGAAGGCAAGGGCAAGGGCGAATACTACACGCCGAAGTCGGTGGTGAACCTCATCGCTGAGATGATTGAGCCCTACGACGGCAAGATTTACGACCCCTGCTGTGGCTCTGGCGGCATGTTTGTGCAGTCGATGAAGTTCGTGAAGGCGCACCACGGCAACCAGAAGAATGTGAGCGTGTACGGACAGGAGAACACCAACACCACCTTCAAGCTGGCGCGTATGAACCTTGCTATCCGTGGCATTTCGGCCGACATCAGGCAGGGCGACACCTTCCACAACGACCAGCACAAAGACCTGAAAGCGGATTACATCATGGCCAATCCGCCCTTTAACCAGAAGGACTGGCGCGACGACAACCAGCTCACCGACGACCCGCGCTGGAGGGGCTACGACATCCCTCCCACCTCGAACGCCAACTACGGCTGGATTCTGAACATCCTCTCCAAGCTGTCCACCAACGGCACGGCGGGCTTCCTGCTGGCTAACGGCGCTTTGAGTGCCGACGGCACCGAGCTGGCCATCCGCAAGAAACTCATACAAAACGACAAAGTGGAAGCCATCATCATCTTGCCGCGCAACATGTTCTATTCCACCGACATCAGCGTTACGCTGTGGATTCTGAACAACAACAAGAAGGCGCAGGTGATGACCAAGAACGGCGAGGAGAT
>CACYHL010000160.1 GCA_902774205.1 uncultured Bacteroidota bacterium
GTGAGCAGTCCGAAGTCCTCGCCCCAAGCAAACGGCTGTTCTTTTTCGATGTAGTTGAGCCCGTTTCCTGCGGCGGCGCTCCGTATCATGCCGACTGCCTGCGGGGCGTTCCTGTTTTCGGCAAAGTATTGCAGCCATTCAATGGAATGGGATAATTTCCCAGCTGCGGCAGTTTTGGCGGCAAGGGTTTCAATCTCCTTCATAAGAGATTTCAGAGCGGTATCTTCTTTTGTGCGAATGGTCAGGCGTAGGACCCCTTCGCTTGCGGCGACCCCGTAGTCGGCGTGCCCGGCACTGACTTCTATTATCGTAATAATCTGATAATCAGGAAGTCGCATATCCAACTGATTCCATGAGGTGATTGTCTCTGCCATTTTCAGCATTGGAAGGATAGGGGAGATTCCCGTTTGCGGCTCGGCGGCGTGGGCAGGCTTTCCCGTGAAATGTATGTCGCAGCTGACTACGGAGCAGGTGAAACTGCCATCTTTGCAGATTACCGATTTCAAGGGAAAGGCCGGTATGTTGTGCAGAGCAAAAACATAGTCAATCTTGTATGCCTGCAAAAATTTCGTCTTGATGAAACTTTCCATCCCTTCGCCAGTCTCTTCCGCCGACTGGAAAAGCAGCAGCACTTTGCCGTTCATTTTGTCGCCCTCTCTTTTGAAAAGCGCGAGTTGTTCGGCAACGCCAAGCATGATCGTTGTGTGGCCGTCATGGCCGCATTTGTGCGCTACCCCCTCATTTTCAGAAGAATAGGGTAGGTTTAAAGTCTCTTTCACGGGCACGGCGTCAAAATCGGCTCGCAAGAGTGTCGTCTTTCCGTTTTCAGAAAAATCATACTCGGCGACAATGCTGTTGCAGTCGTCAAAAGTGTGGATTTTGTCAGGCGAAAATTCTTTCAGACGGTTTATGATAAAATCGCGTGTCTTGAACTCGCAGCCCGACAATTCGGCGAGCCGGTGCAGCTGGTGGCGAATAGCGGTGTGCTCCACAATGTTAAATTGTCTGTTTTGTCCCGATGCAGAAATATTCTATGTCGTTTTTGCTCATTTCGGAAGCGGCGTAGATATTTCGTCCGTCAAAGATTACAGCGTGGTTCATAAGTTCCTTGACTTTAGGAAGATCCAACATTCTGAACTCGTTCCATTCTGTCACGAGCAGCATGGCGTCGCTGTTTTTCAGGGCGTCGTAAACTGAGTCGCAGTAGGTTATTTTGTTGCCCACGCGGCGGTAGGCCTCCTCCATGGCAACGGGGTCGTAAGCACGCACCGTACAACCGGCTTGCAGCAGTTTGTCAATCAGCACCAATGCCGGAGCCTCGCGCATGTCGTCAGTGTTCGGTTTGAACGCAAGTCCGAGCAGTGCGATGTTTTTGCCAGCCAAATCTCCTTTGTAATAGCGGTTTAGCTTATGGAACAACACCTCTTTCTGTCTGTCGTTGATTTTCTCAACCGATTTCAGAAGGTCGAGCGAGTAGCCTTTGTCGTCAGCGGTTTTAATCAGCGCTTTCACATCTTTTGGGAAGCACGAGCCGCCGTAGCCGATGCCTGCGTAGAGGAATTTGCTGCCGATGCGGGAGTCGCTGCCGATGCCTTTGCGCACCATGTTCACGTCCGCGCCGACAATTTCGCAGAGGTTCGCTATGTCGTTCATAAAGCTGATACGGGTCGCCAACATTGAGTTCGCGGCATATTTTATCATTTCAGCCGAGGCGATGTCGGTGAAGATGACGGGGTGCCCATTCAAGACGAAAGATTTGTAAATCATCTTGAAAATCTCTTCAGCTTTTTCTGACTCCACGCCGACAACGATTCTGTCAGGTTTCATGAAGTCGCTCACCGCCGCACCTTCTTTCAGAAATTCGGGGTTACTTGCGACGTCAAACTCTATATTGACATTTCTTTTGTCGAGTTCTTCCTGCACTGCCTGTCGCACGAGTTTCGCTGTGCCGACAGGGACGGTGCTTTTTGTGACGAACAGAACATATTTGTTCAGGTGCTGCCCTACAGTGCGGGCAACATCCAAAACGTAGCTGAGGTCTGCGCTTCCGTCCTCATCGGGCGGCGTGCCGACAGCTGAAAATATCACATCGACATCATCTATAATCGAAGGCAGCGAGGTCGTGAACTTAAGTCTTCCCTTTTGGATGTTCTGCACGAGCATCTCTTCCAAACTTGGTTCATAGATGGGACATTCACCTCTTTTCAGTTTTTCAACTTTCTTTTCGTCAATATCCACGCAGACGACTTCAAGTCCGACTTCGGCGAGGCAGGTGCCGGTGACAAGACCGACATAACCTGTACCAACAATAGCGATTTTCATAGTTGTTTTCTCTTTTTCTTTGTGCTTAATTTTTCTTGAAAAACACCTGCTTATACAGTTTAAGAAACGTATAATGAGTGTTTTTGGGATATTTTATTTGATTATATTCGGCTTTTCAAGACCGAGGTCACGTTTTTTGTCTAATACTTTCAAATAGATGGCGATGAGGAATGCCAATACGCCAAAGCCTGCGAAAATGACCAACGGAATGGTGTAGTTGTAAGGAATGAAAGTTTCCCCAGCATTCTTCGCTGCGATGACGGCCTCATTATTTTCGTTGGCAATAGCCAAAACGTTACCGATAAGAACGGGAACGAGGCAGAGACCGATGTTCTGTACCCAAAAAATGAGGCAGTAGGCGCTTCCGAGAATCTTTTCATCAATGATTTTCGGAACACTTGGCCACAAAGCTGCCGGAACCAAGGAGAATGAAATGCCCAAAATGACGATGGTCGTGTATGCGATGAATTCGCTATGTGTTGCAGGAAGAACAAAAGCGAAAACTAAGTGGCAGACAATCAATAATATAGCACCCCAGATGAGCATGGTGGCACCTTTTCCTTTATGGTCGAGGTATGAGCCCAAGAAAGGTGTGATGGCGGCTGCTCCGATTGGGAACCAACGGAAAATGTTGGAGGCAGCTTCCGCACTGATACCGTCAAGATTACATTGAAGCATATTGGCTCCGTAACGTTGGAACGGGAAAATGGCAGAATAGTAAAGCACGCACAACATTGCGACTACCCAGAAATTCAGGTTTGAGAAAATCTTGCCAAGGTCAGCGACTTTGAATTCTTCTTCAGGATCAGCTTCTGTTGTCGCCATTCCAACCTCAACAAGTTGCTTGTCGAATTTCTTATCCATAAAGGCAAAGATGATGAAGTTGATGAGGCCTATGAGTAACAGTACGGTGCAGAATCCGACAGGTGCTGATACCGAACCCAATTTGTCGGCGATAATGGGGCTTATTGAGAAAATGGAAAAAACACCTACGCGTGCAATGGCCATTTCTATGCCCATTGCCAAA
Organism: uncultured Bacteroidota bacterium; assembly: GCA_902774205.1. Taxonomy (GTDB): domain Bacteria; phylum Bacteroidota; class Bacteroidia; order Bacteroidales; family WCHB1-69; genus RUG11942. The sequence goes on from CACYHL010000160.1 coordinate 3,350, forward strand.
GCCATTTCCTTGCCTTTAAACCATTTCGCAATGGACTTTGACACTGTCGTGCCTGCCATTTCGCAGCCGCAACCGAAAATCATGAAACCCAAGGAGGCCAATTTTGCACTGCCGGGCAATGAAACCCACCAGCTGTTGAGCCAAACTTCAAAACCAGTCCCTTTGAACCAATCGCTTACGGCATAGAACTTTATTGCTGCGCCGATGAACATCATTGAGGCAGACAGGACACCGGTGAAGCGAATCCCCATCTTGTCAAGAATAATACCAGCCAAAATGAGAAATCCGCATACGTTCAAAATGTATTCTGAGGCAGCATAAGTGCCAAATATATCAGGCGTCCAACCGTGGGTGCCTTCAATCATTTGTTGCAGCGGAGACATGACATCTACGAACATGTATCCGAAAAACATCATTAAAGCGATTAAAATCAAGGCAATCCATCTGATAGCAGGACTGTCGTTCATCAGTTTTGTAATTTTTTCTGTCATTGTTTTTATTTTTTAAATGTTAATAGTCATTTTTTAAAGGTGGCAAATTTACATCAAATTTTTGAAATACGGGCATGTTTTGTCACGTTGTTCATAAAAAGAGAATAAAAAAGTGGGGAAATGGAAGTTGTGACCGAAATTGATTTTATGCGGAAAATAATTTTTGGGAATTTTCCGGAAAAATTGGGGTTATGTGAATCAAAAAAAAAACACCCCGCAGAACGTTTGTTTGCGGGGTGGGCAGTATGAACCTGTTTCTGTAAATTCTACTCTTTCGTCTCTTTTGCGGCGGGCTTTTCAGCTTTTGCGCTCTTCTTTGCGGCGGGCTTCTTCGGTGCTGCTTTCTTCTTCGCG
>CACYHL010000161.1 GCA_902774205.1 uncultured Bacteroidota bacterium
ACTATCATTGGTCTTGATACTACTTATAAGTATTCAACTATTACTGTTCCTGTAACTACTGAAATTACAAAAGCGTACACTTTGGATCAGAGAAGTTACAAGTTTGAAGGCTATCTCATTTATCAGTTGAAAGACGAAAGTGTCAGTGTCTCTGATTTGGATGACCCGGATAAAGCACAGCTTATCGGACAATGTGATGTTGAGAACTACCGCGAGAATGGTACAGCTATCGGTCAGTTGGTCAACTGGGATTACAACGATGCTATCGGCACATCAGTTCCGTCTGCAAAGGTGTATGGCTCTAACAGTGGTATTTTCCACACTTTGGAAATAACTGAAGACAAATTCGCTTCAGGAACAACAGCGTTAGTCAACCACAAGAAATATTATTTCATGGTTATCGCTTACGCTTATAATGAATATGCTCCATTCTCAATTGACCCGAACGATGAATATGGTCTTCTCGGTCAGAAGACTGTATATTTGGCAGGCCGTAAGGCTGCGGGCGGCGGTGCAATCAAGGCTGTCGCTGGTATCCCGCGTGATGTCTCTCCGCAATACGGCGGTACGGTTCTTAACTCCGATTACGGCACAATGCCTCAAATCACACGTCTCGAAGGTCAGGGCAACGGCGGTTATTTCTGCGACATTACAAAGGCTACAGAAAAGAAGATTATGTCTGGAGCTCCTTGGAAAGTTGATGAGATTGAGTATGAAGTCAATGCCGGACCTCTTGGTATCAAGGTCGTTGACCCGCTCAAAGTTCAGGCTCGCGACTATATCATCAAATTTATTGACGGCGGTGGTGAAGATGTCACTGACACAACCCGTTGGATTATTGAGTTCGTAAATGATAAAGGCGTTACAGATACAATATATTCTGTAAATACTATCAGTATGCTGAACGAGCAGTTGATTCTTGATCATGGTCTTGCAATCAGTATTTTGAACAAGCCATACGTCTTTGCACAATCAGAAGTCGCTGCTAATGCGGATCTCGGTACTCCAACATTCCCGAATTTCGCAAAATATGGCACTGTTGACGTGATTGGCTCCTCAATCAAATACGCTGACGCTTCCAAACCGTGGTATGCAGCCGCATACGATTATCCTAACGGCTATGTGGGCAACTGGATTCGTGCAGGAAACCAGAGTTCAGGTGCTTGGGAACACGCGGAAGGCGTTCAGGAAGGTGCAGAGAACAAATATTCACAGTGGAGAACAGAAGACGCTTTCATTGAAGTTCCGAAGAACACTTTGAACTCAAGCTGGCGTGACCGCGCATGGAAAGACAGAAGCGAACAGTTCGAATCAATCTGCTACGGACAGTGGGCTCCATACGTGCTATCATCACCATACGACCGCGGTCCGCAGGCCAAGTACATCAAGCCGGACAACGTTCTTAATCCTACAACAGAACCGGCTGATGCTTATTGGGGCAGTAAGACAAACAACGGCAATTTGTGGGCTGACTTTACTGCAAACAACTTCAACAAATATCATTATAACCAGTCATTGATTAACCTCTATTCGGTCAACATTGTGCTCACTCCTGATAAGAGCAAATGGACACGTTGCGTTGTACTTGAGGCTTGCGATGACGCTACAAAATCTGTCGGTGGCGCATTCAGATTCGAACCGAGAAAATCCCCGTCTGTTGACCAAAACGGTAATCCTGATGGCACAGGTACAGGTATGGGCTGGTTCCCAGGTTATGCTATCAACATTGAGACAGGCGAACGTCTTAACATCATGTTCTCTGAAAACTCCGCTGATACAGCTAATAACGGAGACGATATGTTGTTCAACCCGACTTGGGTTTATGGTTATAATGAAGAAGGTGAGCCGATTAATGGCGGAACATATAACGGTCTGCACCAATACTATAGCACAGTCGGGCAGTTCCCGGCAGGCTTCTCAGCTCCGGTTTATGGCGGTATGCACTATGTCTATATCGTAGGTAGCGCGGGTAACACAAACACCGACTTCTACCTTTCAGGTACAAAGAAGCGTAGCTACAATCCTGCGCAAGACTGCGGTTCTTACGATGAAGGCGCATGGCTGAAAGAAAAATTCGACAAGGTTACAGCCATAACATCACACAATGACGCAAGAAAGAAAGAGAAGAATGAGATTTTCAACAATGTGATGTGGACTTCAATGGCAATGGCTTCCGAAACACAACAATGGCTCTCAAATGAGGCTACAGTTAAGATAAGGGTCACACGTCCTTACATGCGCTGGTCTTCATACAAGGGCGCTGAGGTCGAAAATGCTGATAATAACAACTTCCCGAAATACAAATTCTCTACAAAGAGCATCGCGGTGCAGCATAATGTGCTTGAAGTCGCTCAGGAGTCTTTGGACAAAATCAACGTTGTCCCGAATCCTTATTACGGTTTCTCCACATACGAATCAACCGCTCTTGACAATGTGGTTAAGATTGTGAATCTTCCGCAGACATGTAACATCTCAATCTTCACTTCAAGCGGAACGCTTGTGAGACGCTTGTCGAAGGGTGACAGCGGTTCCACATACGTTGACTGGAACCTGAAGAATGAGGCGGGCATTCCTGTTGCAAGCGGTGTGTATATCATTCATGTTTCTGTTCCGGGCGTGGGCGAAAAGACACTCAAGTTCTTCGCCGCAATGCGACCGACCGACCTTAATGCATTTTAATAATCATTGTTTGTGAAATAAAAAAATATAAGATACTATGAAGATAACAGTTAAAACATTAATAGTTTGCACGTTGGTAGGCGTATTTAGCCTGGCTTCAACCTGCGTAATGGCCGGAAACCGAGACAGAACCGGTCAGGCAGGCGCGCAACACCTGTTGATAGACCCATGGGCTAAGACAAACGGGTGGGGCAATGCCGGCGTTGCGGAAATCCGCGGTCTGGAATCTATTTACTCTAACGTCGCCGGTATGTCGTTCGTCAACAAGACAGAGTTCGGCTTCTCTCACACACGTTATCTCTGTGGCTCTGGCGCTGGAATCTCAATTAACTCTTTTGCCATCGCCCAAGCTCTTTATAAAAAAGACAAGGAATCAGGGCTTAAAGTGAAAGACTACGGTGTGCTCGGGCTGTCATTTTTCTCAATGGGTTTCGGTAGTATTGAGAGAACCTCGACAACACAGCCTGAAGGCAATATGGGTTCGTTCTCTCCGAACCTCATGTACATCGGACTCTCATACGCCAAGTCATTCAACAGCTTCATACATGGTGGCGCGACAGTGAAACTTGTCAGCGAAACCGGTGCCGATGACTGCAAGGCTATGGGCTTCGCTCTTGATGTCGGTATCCAATATCAGGCAGGTCCATATAACAACTTCAAAATTGGTGTCACTATGAAGAATATTGGCTTCCCGATAAGTTATAAGGGAGACGGTTTGTCAGTACGCGGTGTCGTCAACACTACCGACCACGAACTCACTCTTGAACAGCGCTCCGCCGAAGCTGAAATGCCGGCTTTGCTGACGTTGGGACTTTCTTATGACTTCCTGATTTGGGGTGGCGAATATAAGGATATGTCAAAAGAAGACAGAAAATTTGAGGGTTTGACACGCGATGACGCTGCGCACAGAATCACGCTTGCGGCTTCATTTACCGCTAACTCATACTCAAGAGACGTCTTCGCTTTGGGTATCGAATACGGGTTCATGAGATATTTCATGGTTCGCGCCGGTTATGCTATTGAAGCCGGAATGTGGAAAACTGAAACATGCACAACTTGGTATTCAGGTCCTTCAGCAGGCGTTTCTGTTGGTGTTCCGCTCGTTAAGAAATCGAAAGGCAACACACGTCTCGTGCTCGATTACGCTTATCGTTTCACAAACAGATGGAAAGGATGTTGACAGTGAGTTCCTTGCGACATTGTTTAATAATATCGCAGAAGCATACCGTGCTGAAAAAGATTATGACAAGGCTTTATCTTACTGTACTGATGCTTTGAAAATGAAGGAAACGGTGTATGGCAGTCACTCAGTGGATTATGCTATCAGTCTGAATACAATGGGGCTCATACTGTATTACCAGGACCGGCTTAAAGAGGCTGAACAGTCTGTAAGAGCTGCTCTGGAAATTTATCGGATTCAGCTTCCGGAGACACATCATCTGACTTCAACGGCATACTTTAATCTGGCGCTCATAGAAGATAAAGAGAACAAAGATAAT
>CACYHL010000162.1:0-6473 GCA_902774205.1 uncultured Bacteroidota bacterium
AAAAAAGCTTCCGCAGAGAAAACCTCACTTATTATGTTGTAAGAGAGACAGATAAGCACCAGCGGATGCTGCGAATAATGAACCGCTACCAAGGAACAGGCGTTGTGTATGTCCGCAACCGGCGCAAGACGAAGGAGGTCGCCGAATTTCTGCAAAAACAGGGAATCAGCGCCGATTACTACCACGCCGGACTTGACAGCGAAACCCGCGACCGCAAACAGGACGCGTGGATGCGCGGCGAAACACGTGTCATCGTCTCAACCAACGCCTTCGGAATGGGCATTGACAAGCCAGACGTGCGGTTTGTCATCCACATCGACATTCCCGACACACTTGAGGCTTATTTCCAAGAGGCGGGGCGCGGAGGCAGAGACGAGAAGCCCGCCGTGGCAATCCTGCTCTACGACAACAACGACCTACGCGAGTTGAAACGCAACTTCACAATGTCATTCCCCGACATTGAACTCATAAAACGGATTTACCTTACACTATGTACACACTACAATATCGCAATGCACGCGGGAAAAGGATTCAGCCACATATTCGACATGGCATCTTTCGCGAAAACCTACGGCTTCAACATAACACAAACTTACAATTCTATCAGGTTCTTGGAAAAGATAGCGAGTTCCTGAAAACGATTCTCCGCTCCTACCCCGGCCTTTTCATTGACTACGTCAAAATCAATGAGGAGGAGATTGCCAAGAGAACGGGCTTGGACGAAGAAACCACGATAGAGAATCTGAAAGAACTTAACAGACAGAAAGTTATATCGTACCGGCAAAAGACTTCAAAGCCAATGATACTATTTTTGGAAAACCGCATTGAGGAGGAGTTTCTCTACTTTGACCCTGCCATTTACGCCCGCAGGAAAGAGGTAGCGGAAAAGCGGCTGAAGAGCGTGACAGAATATGTGTTGGCTGATGACATTTGTCGGAGCCGGCAGCTGCTGAGCTATTTTGGTGAGACGGATAGCCCCGCCTGCGGGAAATGCGATGTCTGCCTCAAACAGGCGCGCACCGCCCCACCCGCCTCCGAATTTGAGACCATAGCTGCGGAAATTATCAAACTTACTGTTAACAAAACACTAAGTATCAAGGATATACTATTCAAGTTGTCATCAAAATTCGATGAGGACCGCATTGTGGAGATTGTCCGCTGGCTGATTGATAATGGGAAAATTGAAATTAGAAATTAGTAGTTAGACGTGGAGATGTTACTTTTTCGCAATCCTTTTCGATATGCCGATGGCTCCAGTCGGGCATACTAAACGGCAGAGGTGACAACCGACACATTTTGTGCCGATAATGTGGGGCTGGCGTGTTTCTGAGTTGAAAGTAATGGCCTGATGTCCGCCGTCCATACATGAAATGTGGCAGCGGCCGCACCCAATACATTTATCTCTGTCAATAATGGGGTAAACTATTGTGTCACGGTCTAACTCAGCGGGCAAGTAGAATTTCGGCAAAAGTTCTCCCACAAGGTCTTCAACTTTCCCAACTCCCCTTTCAGCCATATAATTTTGCAACCCCAGAATCATATCATCAATGATACGGACACCATACTGCATCACAGCAGTACACACCTGCACATTGCGGCAGCCCAATTGTATGTATTCCAATGCATCACGCCATGTTTCAATTCCCCCAATACCACTGTATTGAATATTCTTCATAATGGGATTTTTGACCATAGCCAAAATATGACGCAGTGCGATTGGCTTGACGGCTTTGCCAGAATATCCCGAACCCGTCTGACAACCGTTCACTTCCGAACCTTCACCGAGTGTCACACTCTTGATTGTATTGATAGCGGAAATAGCATCTGCACCTGCGGAATAAGCAGCCATTGCCGGTTTGGAGATATGGGCAATATTTGGGGTCATCTTAGGAATGACAGGAATATTCACACTCCTTTTGACGTAGGCTGTAAAGAAAGTGACCAATTCAGTATCTTGTCCCACATCACTGCCCATACCGCTCTCACGCATTTGCGGACACGAAAAGTTCAGTTCAACTGCATCGCAACCAGCCGTCTCTGCCATCTTAGCTAAGTCGATCCATTCTTGCTCTGTCTGTCCCATAATGCTGGCTATGACCACCTTTGATGGATAGTTTTGTTTCAAACGATGTAAGGTCTCAAAATCCTTTTCATACAGATTCTCTGATAGTTGTTCCATATTACGGAATCCGATAAACGATGTTCCCTCTTTGACAGCATCGAAGCGGGGCGACACCTCGCGAATCTCCTGCATGCAGATAGTTTTAAAGAAAACGCCTGCCCAGCCCATTTCAAATGCGCGCGCCACCATATCGTAATTAGTGCATACGGCAGACGAAGCAAGAAAAAAGGGATTTTCACAGTGAATACCACAGAATGTAATGGAAAGGTCTGGAAGATGTGGATTCGTTGCAATTGTTTCAAAATAAGTCGCTTTCAATAACTCACGGATACGAATCGGACGGTCATAGTGAATGCAGGCATGCTCCGCACGCTCAAGATCAACTTCGTCACAATCGCTAATCCATTTTTCCACGCAAGCAGCGTTGTCGAAACGAATGGCACGGATAGCACGTGCCGGATCGCCCTTACCACACGCTTTCGTACAAGGTGCGTCCTCGCACAACAGGCAACGCGCCACCTCTTCTTTGATATGTAGTCTTTGTCTCATAATATTTACAGTTTTTCAGAATACAAAAAAAGCTTTTTTAGTTAATAAGTACAACTATCTTTTATACCATAACAATTTGCGATACTTCCACATATTCAAGACATACGCTATAGCGTCACCGCGCTCAGCCCAACCTTGAAGTAACGGCGTATCTCAACCTTCAGTTTTTCCTCGCTACCGAATGTCACGGTGCGCGGCTCAAAACCGCTCTTCATCATAACCATGCCCGCGGAATAGGGTTCAACATACTGCTCAATATTCAACGGGATAATGTCATTGTTCTCCAAATCTCTGACATACACATTGTTATAATTACCATATACCTCATCAAAATAAATTCCGTTCTCCTCGCAATACGACTGCACCAACTCCATCACCGCGTCCCAATCCTCAGGTTTTTCCTCCTTGTCGTAGAAAAAGAAAACAGCGCTGTAGTCCTGCTCCAACTCCTCCTCCGAATACTCAAACCTTCCCATCTCGTTGATGATATATCTGTCTGTAACTTCAATCTCACGGCTGTAATTGTCAGGATTTGCGATAATATCGGCTTTTGACGCCTCGCCCAGCGACCGGTTCCAAGTGTAGAACTTGTGTACCGCAAACGCGCCGTCCGGCTCGCGTGTGGTGCGCCACTCCTCCGACTCAAGAATCTCTCCGTTCTGGACTGAAATGTTAACCGCAACCGGCAACACATCAAGAATCCTCCGTGTTCCTGCTCCGGAAGTGACAACAAGGTAAATTATCTCGCGGTTCTTCGACTGCATGAGCCACAGTTCCTTCTCATCGGGAAGCCGCTCGATACAGCGCACGCCCCACTCTGTCGGGAAATCGGCAGTGATGTTCATCTCCATGCCATCATAACGGTCATAAATCTGCATGAAATTCCGCAAAAAATCCTCTGAAACCGGATAAAGTTGCGAATCATCTTCCAAATTAATGACAATCTCATCACTGATTATCGCCACAGGATATTCCACATCAGGTGCCACATCATCGTTTTTATCATCTTTTTTGTCATGCCTGCACGATGACAAAAACAGAGAGGCACAAAACATCAACAAAAACGCGAAATAAAATCTATTCTTCATTACTTTCTCAATAAACTGTTTTCTATCAATGACTTATATGTATTACCACGCTCCACAAAATTCTTGAACTGGTCGTAGCTCGAAGCCGCGGGCGACAAAAGGCAAATCTTTCCGGATTCAGTATTTCTGTAAGCGAAAATCACGATCTCCTCAAAATCATTCTCCAAAATGAAATTCTCAGGAAGGTTGAATTTCTGTTTCCATTCATCGAAAATGCGCTTGCCCGCAGGTCCTGTGAAAACAATGTTTCTCACCGGATTCTGGTGCAGATAGTCAATAAGCGAAACATATTCAATACCCCTGTCGAAGCCGCCAATTATCAGTGTATCAACCTTTTTCAAAGTCTTAAGCGCGGCAATGGTCGCTTCAGGAATAGTGGAAATGCTGTCGTTGTAGAACAAAATACCATTGAAATTCCCGACAAACTCAATGCGATGCGGCAGCCCCTTGAAAGAGCGCAAATGGTGAAGGATATCCTCATCAGCCGCCCCAACCTGACGGCAAGCGAGAACAGCCGCCATTATATTATTGTAGTTGTGCGTCCCTGGAAGATTGTCGAACTCTTGCAAGTCATAATTCGCGACCTGCTCCTTGTTTTTTGTTATAACTATTTGTGACTCAAAACTATAAGCACCATCTGACAAAACCTCATTACGACTGAAAGGCAGATAACAGCGCGTGTAATCATGGCTTACAAGCAGCGTGTGAATGTGATCATCATCAGCATTATAAATCAAAACATCATCATTTTTCTGATATTTTGTAATGTTAAGTTTTGAAAGCTGATAATTGTTAAAAGAATTAAAATGGTCCAAATGTTCCTGATAAAGGTTCAACGGGATGCCAATATTTCCTGAAAGAATGACATTTTTAAATATATTGCTCAGAATGTGAAAGATAAGCGAGGAAGTCGTACTTTTCCCTTTCGTTCCTGTCACGCCTATTATCTGGTCGGAGAATGCGCGCAAGAAAAGGTCTGTCTGCGATGTAATCTTCTCCGGCTCAATAAAATACGGTAGTGAGTTCAAATTGACACCCGGTGTTTTCAAAATCAGGTCAAAATCGTTAAGGTTTTTGTCGTACCCCTCCCCTACTTGAACTGTAAGATTTTTATCCTCTTGCAAATCACTGATATTCAAAGCATTGCTTTTATCAGCAATAGTCACTGGCAACTCAGGAAAATACCTGCGGATAAACTTGTAAGAGGAAACGCCCTCTTTGCCGAAGCCGAGAATCACGATTTTCTTATCTCGCAGAATATCAATAATAGTGTCAATTTTTGTCATTTTATGTATCAAAAATGTATAAATGAATTATTTAACAAGACAATTATCCAAAGATTTCACAATAGCGTCAATATCCATTTTCTGTCCGATAAATACGAGTTTTTGCATGCGGTCGCCGTACTTTTCGTCCCATTCCCTACGTACCTGCGGTTCACGCGCCATAAGCTGTGCGAGCTCATCGGCAGGCATTGTGGCAAACCACAACCCGATGTCCTTCAACGAAACCTGCGCCCCTACCTGCTCGAAAAGATAACAGTTATCCATCTCCGACTCGAAATAGCAGATTCCCTTCACACGAATAATATTTTTCGGAAGCAGCGACACAAACTCATCGAACTTTGTGAGAATCATCGGCTCACGGCGGTAGTAAACAAAAGTGCTGATTCCGTACTCCTCCGCCTCGCCCTCATCGTGGTCATGGTGGTGATGACCGTGGTGATGTTCTTCGTGGCCGTGGTGCCCATGTTCGTCATGGTCGTCATCATCATCGTCTTCATCTTCGTCATCGTGTCCTTCAATCTCGCGTATCCACGCCGCCGACTTTGCGACCTCCTCATAATCAAACATTTCCGTATCAAGAATCTTATCAAGGTCAATGTCACAATAGTCGCACTCGATAATTTTGGCGTTCGGGCGCAAAGCATTGATAATCTCCTTAATCCTGCCGCGCTCATACGGCGACACACTCGAGGCCTTATTCAGAAGCACGATATTACAGAACTCAATCTGCTGAATCACAAGACTTTCGAGGTCGTCCTCTTCATAATGTCCAGCGATGAGATTGTCGCCGCCGCCAAACTCATCTTTCAGGCGGAGGGCATCGACCACAGTAACGATGCAGTCGAGGCGGGCGACACCGTTTTTAACGTACTCATAACCCATTGTCGGAATTGACGTTAAGGTCTGCGCGATAGGTTCCGGCTCACAAATTCCGCTCGCCTCTATCACGATGTAGTCAAAACAGTTTTTGCTTGTAATGTCAACAATCTGTTTCACAAGATCCATCTTCAAAGTGCAGCAGATACAGCCATTCTGCAATGCGAGAAGACTGTCGTCATTCTGGGTGACAACGCCGCCCTTCTGAATCAAATCGGCATCAATGTTAACCTCGCCAAGATCATTCACGATGACCGCAAAACGAATCCCGCGGCGGTTTGTCAGAATACGGTTAACCAAAGTCGTCTTACCGCTTCCAAGGTAGCCAGTGAGCAGCAATACTGGAATTTCCTTTATCATAAAACAATGATTTATAGAATGTTAAGTTAAAAGATTATTTCAAAGTAAATGTCGTTTCACCGAGAAATTTTTCATCTGTATAGATTTGCGCAACGTATGTGCCTTTTATAGCCTTGTCATCATCTTTCAGATTCCAGACAAGATTAACCTTTTCAGATTTTCCGGTATAATTGACCGTATTTCTCATTGTAT
>CACYHL010000162.1:6512-8239 GCA_902774205.1 uncultured Bacteroidota bacterium
CTCACCATTATACATAAATGAATAGGCATCACCCTTGCCCTGACAAAGCACACGCCCGTCGCCCGGCAGGGAAATACGGCAGTATACGTTCACCGCGCCAGCCTCACGAAGGGAGTTCTCACCAAGCACACACGAAATCTTGAACCGTTTCGCCTTTGAAGCGCGATCTGTCTCAACCTCAACACCGGTTTTCTTCTCATAAACGACCTGACTCGTGAAATTATAAGCCGTAATGACAGACGCTGTTTGTATTTTCTCGTTCAGAGCCTCATTATCTTTCTGAATCTCAGCATTTTTCTGTTCGCTCTTTGTCAAAGACTCCTTCACCTGCGTATTCTCCTCCTTCAGCTCCCTGTTCTCTGTATAAAGCCTATCCATCTCCGCCACATACTCCTGCGAAATTTTTTGGAGACGCTCCAGCTGTTTCTTTATCTTCCGGTAATCAGCCTGCGAAGCGATGAGTTTCTTTATCTCATCAGCATTCGCATTGATGATACTGTCCTTCTCGCTCAGTTGCTCAGAGAGGTCTCCATACTGCGCTTTTATCTGCTCATGCGCCGCCATCAGAGAGTCAAGCTCCATATTCAGAGCCTGTTTCTCATACTCCGAACGGATATACTCGGTGTTGTAAACCGGCTTCGCAAAAAAAGCAAGATAAATTGTGGAACAAATTCCAAGAAAGGAAATTACACCCAAAATGATGACCCATTTTTTCAAAGGATTCTCATTTTTAACTTTTTCTTCAGATTCCAATGACTGCATATCTCTATTTTTTTTATTTTTGCTAACTAAAATAATGAACTGCAAAAGTACTAATAATATTGTAAAATGATGAAGATAAAAATCAAAGAACTTCTAACGAATCTCATAGCCATATTTTATCCTGCAACCTGCATAGCCTGCGGGCGGGTTCTGTTGCAAAGTGAGAAGCACATCTGCCTGCGCTGTATGGCTCATCTTCCCGAGACAAATTATCATTTGGACAAAGAGAATCCGCTGCGGCTGCTGTTTTTGGGGCGCGTGCCCGTTGAAAATGCCGCCTCATTCCTTTTTTTCAGAAAAGGCGAACAGGTACAGCACATACTGCACGAGCTGAAATATAATGGCAATCAAGGGATTGGAGATTTTCTCGGCGAATGTTACGGCAGAAAATTGGCTACGGCGCCGGCATTTGAAACCGTTGACATGATTCTGCCAATACCTCTGCACAAAAAGAAACTGAAACTCCGTGGCTACAACCAGAGCGAGTGCATCGCCAAAGGGTTGAGCCGGAGCATGGGCATACCATATCGCACCGACATTCTGTTAAGGACAGAATACACTGACACACAGACAAAAAAAAGCCGCTTCAGCCGATGGGAAAACGTTAAAGAGGTCTTCGCCGTTGAAAACGAAGACGACATCAAAGGGAAGCATGTACTTGTATGCGATGACGTGCTGACCACTGGCGCGACCACAGAGGCGGCGATTGAGAAACTTTTGCAGGCGGCTGACGTCAAAGTCAGTGTGGTTACGCTTGCCTGCGCAAATTAAAACAACAGGAAATGAAACGAATCGGAATCTTATCAGACACACACGGATACTTTCACCCCGACCTCTTCGAGTTCTTTTCGGGATGCGATGAGATATGGCATGCGGGCGACATTGGCGACAGCGACATACTCACGGTGCTGCGAACAATAGCACCGGTGCGCGCCGTGTGGGGCAACTGCGACGGCTGGGACGTG
>CACYHL010000163.1 GCA_902774205.1 uncultured Bacteroidota bacterium
CGCTACTTCAAGTTCACGGCTTTTGTTGAGTACGCGCTCCCAAGTCCCGTTGCGCACTTCGCTGTCGGCTGATGAGATGTGCTTGAGAGCAGAGAATAGCAGCGCGAGGGCGTGTTCAGCCACGGCGGGCGCATTACCTTCAGGCGTGCTGAGACATTCAATGCCAAGCCGTTTGCATGCGGCGGTGTCGATATTCTCAACACCAGAGCCGATTCTGACAACAAACTTCAAATTGTGTTTGTTCATCAATAAATGTTCATCAATTATGAACCTGCTTCTGATAATCAGCCCGATATAGTGGTCTGGAAGCGCAAGGAAATCGTTGTAAGTCAGCGTTTTGTCAGTCTCGCAGGTGAAGCCGCTTTCATTCAGCCGCTCCGACAAACTTGGATGAACGGAATCGACAATCAGAATCTTTTTCAAAATCACGACTTCTTTTCAAGTTTTATTGTGATGACTTCAAATATCGCATAGAGAAAATACAAGATAATGAACGACACACCGAAAAGCACTGCATCGGGGCGGTTCAGCAAAACGTAAGTGACGATGAAAATTATGTATGACAAAAACTTGATGATAGTGGCGAGCATGTAGTTTGCCACGAAATTCTTGTTCTCCTTGTAAATGCCGCGGAGTATGATGTAGTGGGAAATCAGCATGATGATGAAGAAAAACAGGACGATGAATGGCAGGGCTGGGGAGACGTACTGTGGAGCAAGAAACTGCATGCAGAACGTGATGCTTGTGAGGATTATTGTAAACACAAGCAGCCTGAAAATGTAGATTTTGAAAGAGTTTCTAAGCATAGGCTATCTCTTTTTGTCGTTTTGTTTTTTCTTAGGGGTGAAGTCTTTAATGACGACATACATTGCAAGAGCCACACCAGCGAGACTGCATACGACAGTAAAAAGCGGTTTGAGTTCAAGCCATTCGTCCAATTTCACGCCGCCGATGGTTGCGAGGGCTATTATCGCGGCCATTTGTACAGCAATGCCTGAATAGTGTGCGTAACCGCGCAACGGGGCGTCAGACTTTTCGTCTTTCATTTACTTGTTTTGTTGTTCATTCGGTTGCTGTGCGGGGACTTCTAACTTGGAGTTCTGCATACGGCAGTTGCCAACGAAATTCGCACCAGGCTCTATAGAGATTTTTCCCACAGTGATATTGCCGATGAGCGTGGAATTGGCTTTCAGGGACAAAAGTTCGCCGACATTGACGTTCGCTTTGACTCTACCTTCTATTTCAAGGTTTTTGCACACAAGTTCGCCTTCAAGTTTGCCATTTGTGCCGACAATTATTTTGGCGTTCGATTGTATGTTGCCGTTCATTGTGCCGTCAATACGGCAGTCGCCGGAGGTGATTATATTCCCTGTAAGTGTTGTGCCTTCCGCAATAACATTCACACCGCTTTCTTCTTCTGGTCTTGTTGCCATGATATTCTGTTTATTTACGTTTCTATTCTGTTTTATTACCAAATTGCAAAGTTACATAAAAAAATAATTTATGTTGGTACAATAAAACCATATTTTGTTTTTTGTCAATTTTTTTTGTTATATTTTGGGAAATGGATTGATTTGTAAGAGTTTTGCCAAAACTTTTGTTCGACACTAATAATTTGAGATAAATGATTTGATAATCTCCATGGAGTATATGTTTGCGACTTTGTCTATGAAATGGTTGAAATCTATGCGGGCATCATGGTTTGCATTGTCTGATATGATTCTTATAACGGTGAACGGCACTTTGAACTCATAGCATACTTGGGCAACAGCTGCTCCTTCCATTTCCACGCACAGCACGTCAGGGAGTAGGTTTATAAGTTCCTTGCGTTTCTCATCGCTATTGATAAATTGGTCACCGCTGGCAATTGTCCCTTCCTTAAGAGTTGGTTTTAAATAATTGAATTCTTGCCATGTTTTCTCTCCAACAATATCCTTGAAATCTTTCTGTATCAATGGTCTGATGCTTTTTACGGCAAGGTCGGAGAGTCGTTTGTCGCATTCCACGTAGGTTATTCCAGTTAAAGGGATTTCAAAACGTTGCATCAGCGGACGAGCGTCCATGTCGTGTTGGACCAAGCTGCGCGCTACCACAATATCGCCAATGTTCAATTCAGTTGAAATGGCTCCGGCGGTGCCAATGAATACCAAATCGTCGACATTGAAGTGTTCTATTAGCAATGTCGCTGTAATGGAGGCTGCAACTTTTCCCCATTTTGAAAAAGCGGCGACACAATCTGTTCCGTTTATTTTGCCGCTAACAAACACCCTGCCCCCAAACTCTGTGTACACAGGCTTTTCAATCATTTCAGTCACTAAATTGATTTCCTGATCCATTGCGGCGAGAATACCTAAAGTCTGGCTTTCTGATTTGTTCGCAGATAATAATAGTATTGTGATGAGACTGATGATTCTAAAGGCTTTCACGTTGAAGTAGTATTTAATTGATAATTAATGCTTTGACTTTTTTTGACAGGTATTCTGTTTCCCAAAGTCCGCCACGCTCCATGGCTGAGATTTCACTTGAGCTGTTGCGTCTTACAAATTGTATTTCGTATTCGCCCGCAGGAGCTTCAATGTCTTCTCCGAATATTATTATCGTGCGTGTATTGTCATTGTCCTGATAGCATGATACGCTGAAACTGTTCTCATCGTTGCCACATTGTGTCATAACACATTCCAAAGTCTCATTTTCGTCAAGAGTTTTCCCACTGAAATTGAGAGAGTTTTTAATGCTTTTAGACAATTCCGTTTTAGTTGTATTGAGTTCGAAAGAGTTGATTTGAAGTTGGTTTGCGAACTCCTGCTCATCGTTGTTTTTGTAGATGAACGCAGATTTCGGATTCAGTGCTCCGTGGCGGCGGAGTGTGTATTGGTAACTGTTGTCGCTCTTGTTAGCCGCACCGGATAGCTTTTCACCATCATACTTTACATTGCTGCCGCCGACAAGTTTCAATGACGCGCCTGCTCCATTGTTGACATTGAATTTTGCGGTCGCCACAGTGGTCGAGTCGTCAGCGTTGTAATGTATGAAATATTGCGGGAAGATTATGCGCTGCTCAACATCGTCCGATTTGACTGTCTCTACTGAAGAACAGCCGTAAAATATTATCAGACAGAATGTTGCCAGAGTAATATTGAAGATTGTGCTTTTCATTTTTTGTTTGATTGATTAATTTTTAGATGCTCTTTTACGTTCTATCTCATTAAGAATTATCTTTCTGAGTCTTAATGACTTAGGAGTGATTTCCAAATATTCGTCCTCAGCGATGAATTCCATATATTCTTCCAAAGAGAGCTTTATTGCCGGCGCGATTCGCATTTTTTCGTCACTGCCGGCGGCGCGCATGTTCGAGAGTTTTTTCGACTTGCAGACGTTCACCACCAAATCGTCTTGGCGGATATGCTCGCCGATGACCTGCCCCGCATAAACTTCGTCCCCCGGTTCTATGAAGAAACGTCCTCTATCTTGCAGTTTGTCAATGGCATACGGGTAAGTCTGACCGGTCTCCATTGCTATCAGCGCGCCCGCATGTCTCGGCGGAAGTTCGCCTTTCCACGGTTGGAATTCTGTGAAACGGTGCGATATTATGGCTTCGCCTTCCGTTGCTGTCAGCAGCTGGTTGCGGAGCCCGATTATGCCGCGAGAGGGGATCATAAAGTCGAGATGGATACGGTCGCCAATGGTTTCCATTGAGTTTAATTCACCTTTTCTTCTTGATACATAATCAATTACACGGCTTGAAAATTCTTCCGGAACTAAGACTGTAAGTTGTTCAATAGGTTCGCATTTCTCGCCGTTTATCTCCTTGATGATTACTTTAGGCTGGCCGACTTGAAGCTCGTAACCTTCGCGGCGCATTGTCTCAATAAGGATTGAAAGGTGCAGGATTCCGCGGCCAAATACGTTCAGCATATCAGGGGAATCGGTCTCCTCAACTCTCAGCGCGAGGTTTTTCTCAAGCTCAAGGAAGAGTCGGTCGCGCAAATGACGTGATGTGACATATTTTCCCTCTTTCCCGAAGAACGGGGAGTTGTTGATTGTGAAGAGCATACTCATTGTCGGCTCGTCAACCTTGATGGGCGTGAGCTGTTCCGGCTCTAACGCGTCAGCAACCGTGTCACCGATTTCAAAGTCGTTGAGGCCGAGCACTGCGCAAATCTC
>CACYHL010000164.1 GCA_902774205.1 uncultured Bacteroidota bacterium
ATTGACACGTGCCACACCTATTCCGCTGGTTACGATTTGGTAAACGATTATGACGGTGTTTTCAAAAAATTCGATGAGATTGTCGGATTCAAATATCTGCGTGGCATTCACCTCAACGACACAAAAAAGGCGTTAGACTCGCGCGTTGACCGCCACGACAACATTGGAATCGGGCTCATCGGCAGGGGATTTTTTGAAAAATTCATGAAAGACAGCCGTTTCGACGACATTCCAATCATTCTTGAGACCCCTGACGAATCTCTCTGGAAAAATGAAATAGAATGGCTTCGCGCCCAAATGAAATAATCTTTTCAGAAATCAATTTAAAATATATAAAACAATGAGATACAAAGCTTTAAGCAAGGATTTTTATATCAGAAACAGAAAAAACGTCATCGGCGAGATTGAGAAAGACTCATTGGTGATTGCCGTGTCAAACAACGAATTTCCACGCTGCGGAGACACGACAATCCCATTCCGGCAAAACTCTGACCTGCTCTATTTGAGCGGCATTGACCAAGAGGAGACGATTCTGACAATGGCTCCGTGGCATCCGGACCCGTCATTTCGCGAGATTCTGTTCATCAAAAATCCGTCACCAGAGATGATAACTTGGTTCGGGCACCGTCTCAGCAAAGAGGCAGCCGCCGAGCTTTCTGGCGTGGGCAATGTCATGTTCATAGAAGAGTTTGAAGGCGTGCTGCACAACCTGATGTGCAACTGCAACAAAGTCTATCTCAACCTGCCAGAAGACCCGCGCAACAAGCCGACCGTGCCGACAAAAGCGACCGCCCTTGCGAAACAGCTGCGTGAAGAATACCCGCTACACCGCTTTGGCCGCCTCGCCCCTATTATCAACCCGCTCCGCTGCATCAAAAGTGCCGAAGAACTGGCGGCATTGGAAACAGCATGCGACATCACCTCAGAGGCATTTATGGAAGCGACTAAAATAATTGCACCGGGTATTTACGAGTATGAAGTTGAGGCGGCTCTCATTGGTGAGATGATACGCAGTGGAGCGACCGGTCACTCTTTCGCACCGATTGTCGCAGCCGGCGCCGACACCTGCATTCTTCACTACATCAAGAACGACAAAGTTCTGAAAGACGGAGACCTGCTACTCATGGACTTCGGGGCGGAGTACGCCAACTATGCGGGCGACTGCACCCGCACCGTACCCGTGAACGGCAGATTCACACCACGCCAAAAAGCCGTTTACGAAGCCGTACTGCGGATTTACAAAGCCGCAATCCCGCTTTTCAAACCCGGCATGAACATACACAAAATCAACGCAGAAGTATTCAAGATGATGGACGAGGAGTTGGTTGGACTCGGACTATATACAAAAGCTGACATCGCGAAGCAGAACCCCGACAAACCGCTGTTCAAGAAATATTACATGCACAACACAAGCCATTTCATCGGGCTTGACGTTCACGATGTGGGGCAGCGCGACTGGACATTCCAACCAGGAATGGTGCTCAGCTGCGAGCCGGGAATCTACATCGCCGAGGAAGGTATCGGCGTGCGCATTGAAACAGACGTTGTCGTCGGGGAAAATCCGATAGACATGTTTGCCTCTCTGCCAGTTGAAGTTGCCGACATTGAAGCCTGCATTAAATAATTCACTGTATATCATAGCTTTATGACAAGAACCGCCGCAAATAAAAAGATATTAGTCACCACAATCTTGGGTGTCGCGGCGGTTCTTTTCGCTACCGGCTACTGGCTGCTCACGCGCACAAAAATCGTTGAGGAGGTGAAACGGCAGGCGGCGGCGGTCTTCGTCTATGAGTACATTCCGCGGCAGGACATCGCGCCTGCAAGCACGACCGCCGCCAGCATGAAAGACTCAATCTACGATGACTTCAGGAAAAAATTCCGCTTCCACTACCAGACAATCGGAGTGGCAAGTTTTCCTGACAGCAGCAAGATGATACTCATCTCCGAGCCGCCACCACACTTTGAAACCGACTCCATAAAATCAATCTTCTCTAAATTCTCCCACTCTTTCGAAATCAAAAACCATAAAATCGGATATGACGGGCACATCTCTGACATTATTATTATATTGTCGAATGCCACAGAAGAGAATGTCGGAAATCTTGTTAAAAAGCTCACCAAAGAATTATATTACACTGATTATAAACCCGTTACAACCAAACTTCCGACAGACGAGAAAAAAATCTATTTTTCAAAATCATCTTTGGATTATCAAATATCCTTATATGAATTTTACGACTGGTTTATAGAAAATGAAGAGGAATTTATAATCTTGCCAGACACAACTACCACATACACAGTATCTTCCATTTTCCAGAAGAAAAAATCAGGAATATTTTTCAGCAAACTTCCTGGCTTCGTAGCATGGGCTTTACCGAAAAACAGCGACTTGAAAGATAACATAGAGACCATCCGCCCGTTCACCCTTGACGCAGACCTGATTCTCGGCGGTTTGGCAGACAGTAACATGCTGATAATCATCGGAAGAGAACGGGAAGCGCCGCTAAACGAGCTTCCGCCGCTAAACGTGGAATCGGTGCTACTGCTCGCCTCCGTCACAGACAAGGAACTGTCGCAGAGCTTAGACGTGAACGACCTTATGGCAGGAAAGATGAAAGACGGAAAAGACTGGTGCCCGACCTATTTGAGCAAAGAATTGGAAAACACGGAGTTCGGTCATCTTATGACTATCACAGACATACTTCTCAAAGACTGGTCGGAAAGCGGAACCATAAAAGAGGCGTACTACCACTACCCTGAACCCGGCTACTACCCATTCGACAAACCGCTATTTAAAAAGCTCGGTCTCAATGAGTTAGTATATAATTGGAACACGAATAACACAATGTATGCGATAGACTTGGAGGAGGCGACAATATACACGCTCAACCGCACCGGCTCGTTACCCGTATCATATTTCAACTCGCCAGAGCGAAGTGTCTCAATAGGCGCGAAATACGAAAACCGCGCTTACGGATATTTTGCCACGCTAAACAATCCAGATCTTGCCCGTGTAGTTCAATATACCGCTCTGTATCAACTGTTTATGGATAACAATATTACATATTCAGGTGACATGCACTCCGCTTTTCCGAAAAACAAGCCATATCTTCTGCTCGAACCCACAAAACGTCTCCTTAACATCTTAAAACAACTTTCGGAAAGAGAGATAACCTATTTTACAGACTCTCTTTCAAATAAAATTTTTGAAGAATACCATAAAGAAAAGGTTAATGCGCAGATGGCTGAAAATGAAAAGGTTTACAACTTCACTTACACAGATGAGAACCGGCAACAGATTTACAAGGATATAAAACAAGACAATGGGCAGCATATAAAAGCCGACATCTATGGGGTGAAAAATATGCTTAACGGCTTGAACGAAGAACAATTCAACAAACTTGCGCGCTACCTCTCCTACCCGCGCGGCACACGCATAAACAACCGTGAAACGTACAACCTTGCGATGAAAGGGAACACCGTGAACAAGCTCATGCGCGAAATCGGAAAAAACAACCTCTCGATACTCGGCTTGGACCTTGCGGAAGTGAAGAATTTCTTTGTGAACAATCTAAGCCGCTCATCGGCGAGATATTTAAAGACACCATCTGTAATCATCACATTCAATGACTTTTACACGACAGGCGGACATAATCTCTCATCGCGGATAAGCCGTGTGAACTCCATGACGAACTACAAGCGCAGCAACAATGTCGGGCGCGAGGCCTTTGACGCGCCGGTCGCGCAAACGGAGCCGAAAGCCACGACCGCTCCGACAAATTCCACACCGAAGCCAGCCACAGGCAAGCCAGCCGGAACGACAAAGCCTTCCGGCAGCAAACCGACACAAAGCAAGCCAACGAATACCGCGACAAAAGCGCCGCAAAAGCCCGCCCCTTCGGGGCACGACTTGGCGAAACAGCACAGCACGCGTCCGCGAAGCACGGTCATCTCATCGCAAAGCCGCCCGCAACGGGGACTGTGAAAATTCAATTTTTTTATGTAAATTTGCACTCCTAAAAAAAGAAATTATGCCTGTCACAAATATCTGCGATCTGATTTCATCATACATTGATGACCACAGCAAGAGAGCCCTTTACAATGAACGCAAAGTCA
>CACYHL010000165.1:0-4112 GCA_902774205.1 uncultured Bacteroidota bacterium
CGAGCTCAGGGCACGACATGTTGTTGGCAGCCTCGTTGCTTGCTCCATTCTCGTCATTCGGTCCGGGAGCGACATCAATGTTGCCGGTGGCGATGATAAGCCCTGATGAGAAGCCGAGTGTGGGATATACGGACAGATTGTTGGAGAACGTTCCGATTTGTGCTCCATTTGTCGCATTAAGCGTAGTGCTCACCCCATTGAACTTAACGTTTGAAACGTTGACACCGCCGCCTACAAGGACATTGTTGACGAGGCTTTGTGCGGTCTGCCCCGTTGACGGGGTTACGGAAACCTGGGCATTGAGGTGACAAAATTGTGCTGAAATGAATAACAAAATCAGTGCTAATACGCTGTGTTTCATATTTTTAGTCTTTATTTTCTTTTTTAATAACCTTAACCACGTAAATATTAGATGTATATTTTGTGTAAAAGGCTGCAAAAATACCAATTTTTTTTTATCTATTTTATATGTCATCGCTTTAAAATTCTAAAATTCAACTTGTTTTTCACTATATTTTTCAAAAATCGAAAAACATCTTTTCCCATAGGCAACATAAACCATAAAAAAATGTCAATTAAAGTTTGGAAAGCAATATAAACGGTAGCAAAATTATTATATCTTTGCAAGTTTTAAAGATTTAATATAATGGCAACAATAAAACCAACTATTCCTAAGGGCACACGCGACTTTCTCCCTGTTGAGATGATACGCAGAAACTACATTTTTGGTGTGCTCCGCAGTATATTTGAAAGTCACGGCTACCTGCCCATAGAGACCCCGGCATTGGAAAACCTGTCAACATTGATGGGAAAATACGGCGAAGAGGGCGACAGGCTTCTGTTCAAAATACTTAATTCAGGAGATTTCAAGAAGGATGTTGATTTTTCTGAAGAGAACACCAATATTTTAGCCACAAAACTCTGCGAGAAAGGCTTGCGCTACGACCTGACGGTACCATTCGCACGCTTTGTCGTGCAGCATCAGAACGACATAACCATACCGTTCAAGCGTTATCAGATGCAACCTGTATGGCGTGCCGACCGGCCACAAAAAGGCAGATACAGAGAATTTTACCAGTGCGACATAGACATTATAGGTTCAAACTCCCTCCTAAACGAGGCTGAACTGATACAGATGACTGATGAGATCTTTGCAAAGTTCAAAATCAATGTGGTCATTAAACTTAACAACAGAAAGATATTGTCAGGTTTAGCTGAGATATCAGGCGCGGCGGACAAGGTAACGGACATCTGCACCGCCATTGACAAACTTGACAAAATCGGGAAAGAGAAGGTTTGTGAAGAACTTATCGAACGTGGAATAAGTCAGGAAACCCTATCAAAACTTTCGCCATGTTTTGAGTTGACAGGGTGCACAGAAGAAAAATTGGAGAAATTGTCGCAGCTTTTCGCAAACAGCGAGATCGGGAAGCAGGGAATCGCGGAAATAAAGGATACCCTCTCCTACCTCACCAACTTCAAGATGAACTCTGAAGTTGAGTTGGACATCACGCTGGCGCGGGGGCTCAACTATTACACTGGAGCCATTTTCGAGGTCAAGGCGAAAGACGTGGAGATCGGCAGCATTTCCGGCGGCGGGCGTTACGACAACCTCACGGGCATTTTCGGACTCAAGAACATGTCGGGCGTGGGCATTTCCTACGGAGCAGAACGCATTTACGATGTCTTGGAGGAACTTAACCTTTTCCCTGACAACATCAACACTCCTGTAAAAGCCCTCTTCCTCAACTTCGGGGAGGAAACAATCGCATATTCTCTTAAAAACCTTCAAACACTGCGCAAAGCCGGGGTCGCGTGCGAACTCTATCCTGACAATGTCAAGATTGGCAAACAGATGACCTACGCCAACAATAAGAGAATCCCATACGTGATTATGGCAGGCAGCGATGAGATGAAAGAAAATGTTCTGACATTAAAAGATATGAATACAGGCGAGCAGAAAAAAATGTCTATCGCCGATATAACATTGACAATAGCGGATTATTAATAATACAACTATGAAAGTAGTCAAACAACTTATTATGCTTGTACTGTTCGCATTAAGTATAATGCAAGCAGGAATGTGCCAGTCTCCATGCGATCCCAACGGCATACACCCGTTCTGTATGGACCAGAACCCTTACGGTATAACATACGCTTCGGGGACATCGGGAGACGCCTCGTCTTTTCTCGTGAATTCCGATTACTATGGTTATGGCTGCCTCGGTTCACTGCCAGCACCCGCATACTATTATATGAAAATATCAGCCCCCGGTGACCTGCTTATACACATACAGCAATACGACAGCTATGGCTATGGTCTTGATGTTGACTTCGCCTGTTGGGGACCTTTCAACGCATCTTCACAACAGGATTTCATAACCAAATTGTGCAATGGCACATATCAGCTGACAGGACAATTGTCAGACTATGACTGGGGAACTTACACATCACACTGTCCAACTGGAGGTTATCACGACGCCAACGATCCGAGTTCATTGGGCGGCTATCCAAACGGCAACCTCGTAGACTGCAGTTATGACGCGTCCGAAGAAGAGTGGTGCTATATCCCTAACGCACAAATCGGACAATTTTATCTTTTGGTCCTCACAAACTACTCCGAAGAGATGGGGACAATCTCATTCTCCACCTCTGGCGGTGTCGCAAAAACAGACTGCTCACTTTTGGCACCGGTGCACAACAACGGTCCGTTGTGTGAAGGACAAACGCTGGAACTCGTTTGCGAAAACTACCAGCCCGGCGCAACTTACCATTGGACAGGGCCCAACGGCTGGTCTGCTAACAGCCAAAATGCTTCAATTCCCAACACTACAGTCGGAATGTCGGGCGCGTATTCATGCACTATGACTTACAACGGCGAAACAGACGTGCAGACGACAACTGTCGTGATAAGTGCGCAACCGACCATAACGATCACGCCTCCTGTGGCAAATCTGTGCAACGGCGACAATGTGACATTGACCGCATCAGGGGCTGACACCTACGTTTGGAGCACAGGCGAGACAACGGCATCAATAACAGTGACACCGTCTGCAGAGAGTGTCTATACCGTCACCGGCACTACGGCAGCCGGCTGTATCGGCACAAACTCCGCTGTGGCTATGTCATCGGATAATATCACGTACACACTTCCTGACGTGGTTTGCGAAGGCTCAACAATAACGGTAATCCCCAATGACCCGACTTCAACGTATGTCTGGGACAACGGCGCGACTGGCGCATCTATCAATCCCGATGTTGATGTCCCAACGGTTCTGACAGTTACAGTTACAGATGCCAACGGTTGTATCGGCACCGCTTCCGTTACCGTTAATCCAAAACCGATCGCAAATTTCGAACCTGATAATTATTACGTTGAAATTGAAGATGGAACCGCTGTAATAAATTTCATAGACCAATCTAACGGGGCTGACCAATGGTGGTGGAACTTTGCCGACGGCCATTCGGCAGAGAACACTTCAGAGGAGACCTCCCCCAGCCACACATACACTTATTCAGGCTACTATAATGTGAGACAGACAGTCGCAAATGAATACAACTGCCGCGACAGTATCACCCGACTGGTACACATATACAGTCCGTTCCATTTGTATATCCCTTCGGCTTTCACGCCCGGCAAAACCGATGGACTTAACGATATGTGGGCTCCTGTGGGAATAGGCGTTTCACCGGATAATTACGAAATGGTAGTTTACAACCAGTGGGGACAGATAGTATTCAAAACCAATGAGTTATTCGCTCCTTGGGACGGATATTACCTTGGAAAACTTTCTCCGATGGGAGTTTATGTATATAGATTGTCCTTGCAAAATCTTGATGAGGAAGACAAGATATTTGTTGGGACTGTCACTCTTGTAAGATAAAATAATTGAGAGTTTTTATATCGATTTCAAAAACTGAAAAGACAAACTAAATTTATAGAAATTATGATAAAGATTACTTTACCTGACGGCTCGCAAAGAGAGTACGAAAAAGGAGTGAAACCTTACGATGTGGCATTAAGCATAAGCGAAGGCCTTGCGCGCAATGTGCTGGCTGCCAAAGTTAACGACAAAGTTGTCGCGCTGGATTACGAATTGAGCGAAGACGCC
>CACYHL010000165.1:4129-5547 GCA_902774205.1 uncultured Bacteroidota bacterium
AAGGGAAAAACGTCTTCTGGCACAGCTCAGCCCACCTTATGGCAGCGGCTATAGAAGAGCTTTACCCTGGCGTGAAATTCGGCATAGGGCCAAGCATAGAAACAGGATTCTACTATGACATTGACTTTATGAACTACACGATTTCATCTGACGATTTTCCTAAAATAGAGGCTAAAATGCAGGAGATTGCCTCCAAAAAAGTGAGATTCGTCAGAAAAGAGGTAAGCAAGAAAGAGGCGTTAGACTACTTCACAAAAAAAGGTGACGAATACAAGCTTGAGTTAATCAACGATTTGGAAGATGGCACGATAACATTTTACGAAAGCGGCAACTTCACCGATTTGTGCCGTGGTCCGCATTTGTACGACACAGCCTCGATCAAGGCTATTAAGCTCCTCAACACGGCGGGCGCATATTGGCGCGGTGACGAGAAACGCAAACAGCTCACACGTATTTATGCTGTCACTTTCCCGAAGAAAAAAGAGCTTGACGAATATCTGACAATTTTGGAAGAGGCAAAGAAACGTGACCACAGAAAGTTGGGCAAGGAGATGGAACTCTTCACCTTCTCGCAGCGTGTGGGAGCCGGTTTGCCGTTGTGGCTGCCAAAGGGCACAGACCTGCGCAAACGCCTCGAAGCATTCCTCGTTCAAGTGCAGAAAAAGTATGGTTATCAGCAAGTTATAACCCCACACATCGGCAATGTGGAACTCTATAAGACCTCCGGGCACTATGCAAAATACGGCGCTGACTCATTCAGACCGATTACCACACCGCAGGAAGGCGAGGAATATTTTCTGAAGCCGATGAACTGCCCGCACCACTGCGAGATTTACGCCTCAAAGCCCCGCTCCTACCGCGACCTGCCACTCCGTTTCGCGGAATTTGGCACCGTTTACAGATATGAGCAGAGCGGCGAGCTCCACGGCCTCACCCGTGTGCGCAGCTTCACACAGGACGACGCGCACCTATTCTGCACCGCCGCACAAGTAAAGGACGAGTTCTGCAAAGTCATCGACATTATTCTCTATATCTTTAAGACACTGAACTTTACAGATTACATTGCACAAGTCTCCTTGCGCGATCCGAACAACAAGGACAAATACATCGGCTCTGATGAGAATTGGGATAAGGCTGAACGCGCCATTATCGAAGCCGCGGAGGAGAAAGGCCTGAAAACCGTTGTTGAGCTCGGTGAGGCAGCATTCTACGGTCCGAAACTCGATTTTATGGTCAAAGACGCGCTGGGCAGAAAATGGCAGTTGGGCACAGTTCAGGTTGACTACAACCTGCCGGAACGCTTCCAGCTTGAGTACATCGACTCAGACCAGAAGGCGAAACGCCCGATCATGATACACCGCGCCCCGTTCGGCTCAATGGAACGCTTCGTGGCTGTGCTTCTCGAACACACCGCCGGC
>CACYHL010000166.1:0-1103 GCA_902774205.1 uncultured Bacteroidota bacterium
TGATTTAAGTTTTTTGCAAACACGTCAATTGATTTTTCTTCAGCCTTTTCAGTTAGGTAATTTCTGATTTCACGTTCTATTGCAGGTGAAATTAATCGTTTATATGCATCTTCAACAGATTTTTTGATGATTGGTGTCGTATAAGGGTTATACTCTATCTTTTCTGGAATTTTGGAGACATTTTTGAGCATATGCCTGTTTAGATATCTGATAATATCATCACCATCACAGGCAATCTTTACTTTAATGACACCTTCCTTTTCTGCCCTATTTATTGCCAAAATCCTATGCGGGGGAATTCTTTTAACGTTTTCACTGTAATTGTAATATATGTCATATTCGGTTGTTGCGTCTTTATCTTTGGCTTTTGTTTCAATTTGGCCGGTATAAAAAGTATTTTCTCTTATTTTCTTTCTGAAATCGGAATTGTCTGAAATTTCCTCTGCAATGATATCCTGTGCACCCTGTATAGCCTCTTCGGGAGTTTTCACTTCATCCGTAATGTATTTTTTGGCAATCTCTTCAATTCTTGTCCTGACTTCCTGCTTTAGGATTATCTGAGCAAGAGGGTCTAAACCCTTTTGTCGAGCTTTTTCAGCCCTTGTCTGTTTTTTGCTTTTGTAAGGCCTGTAGAGATCTTCCAATTCCACCAGAGTTTCAACAGCAAGTATCTTGCTTTTCAAATCATCGTCAAGTTTTCCAAGCTCTTCAATCCTTTTAATTACTTTTTCCTTTTTTTCTTCTAGATTTCTGAGATATCTTAATCTTTCATCAAATTTTCGCAGTGTTTCATCGTTAAGTGAGCCTGTTACATCTTTTCTGTATCTTGCTATAAATGGGATTGTGTTTCCTTCATCAATTAATTCGATTACTTTTTTCACTTGCCAATTTTTGAGATTTAATTCGTTTTTGAGTGTATCGACTATCATTTTTTCACAAAATCTTTTAAATTATTTAATGAACTAATTAACCTATATAAACTATTTATATTAATAATTTATAAATTTAATAATGTAGAAATTATTGATGGAGAATTTAGAGTGTATTGGTTTTTTGTAATCCTTGCTTTTTTGCTAGCCGGCATAAAAACTCAAAAACCTAAA
>CACYHL010000166.1:1145-5252 GCA_902774205.1 uncultured Bacteroidota bacterium
GTTTCAGTTATCATTCCAGCATACAATGAGGAAGAAACTGTTGCCAAGGTAGTTGAGGTCATAAAGAAAGTGTCGTTTGTAGATGAAATCATCGTTGTTAATGATGGTTCAAGCGACAATACGGCTGAAGAAGCCATGAATGCTGGCGCTCGCGTTATTACCCATGAAGTTAATAAAGGTAAGGGTGAAGCTTTAAACACCGGTTACAGGGAAGCTGAATGTGATATTATTGCATTCATTGATGCGGATATTTACAATTTGACTTCAACTAAGGTAGAATCTATGATCAGACCTATTTTAGAGGGAAAAACTGATATCACCAAGACTAAATTTTCACGTGCAAGTGGTAGGGTAACTGAACTTACCGCAAAGCCGCTTTTAAACTTTTTCTTCCCTGAAATTTCATTCGAACAACCGTTGAGCGGTCAGTTTGCGGCACGTAAAGAAGTATTGAAAAAAATTAATTTTGAAAGCGATTATGGTGTGGATGTGGGTATTGTCATTGATGCCGATGTACTTGGAATTTCAATTATGGAAGTCGACATCGGTGCAATTGAACATGACATGTCTCCACTTTCAGATTTAAATTTGATGGCTAATGAGGTTGTCAGGACAATTATCGGACGTGCAAACAAGTACGGAAGAGTTGTCATGATTGATGATATCGGTTATGATATTAGGATGGCTATTGTCGGTTTATCCTTAACTATCTTAGGATTATTCACAATATTTTTCGTAAAATTCGTTTCTTTGTCCATTGGTGTTATAATTTCAATCATAGGTATCATTCTTGCTCTCTATTACATTATTAAAGTGATTGTAAAGTCCATTGACATGTTTAGAAAGACACCTAGGGGAAATTTGGTAAGGTCGTCGCCGCAGAAGAAGCGGTTGGGCGAAAGGGCTTCTATCAGCCGGTCGGCATTGCTGCTGCGCGGGTCGGATTTTTTGGATATGCTCAGCGCGTCGATTCGCTGCACGCCCCATTCGGATAAGTATGTCTGCACCGCGCGCCTGTCGTAGCTGTCGCCGCCCGCTTCGGCTACCATAGCGCGGCCGCCGTTGCGCGCGATGACGCAGACGCCGCCGTCCTGTATCGCGAGTACGGTGATTTTGCCGTCCGCATCCGCGATGACGTAGCTTCCCATGGATACCAGCAGCAGGAGCGATATGCCGCAGAAAACGCACCGCATGGCGTAGCGGCGAAAAGCTTCCGTCTCTTCCCGTTTGGCTGTGACGTAGCCGACCAGAACCATTGCGGCGGCAAAAAGGAGAAACCACGGCACATAGCCGTAACTGGCATTGACGGAGGAAAGCGGAATATCGGTCAGCAGGTGTGTGGTTTTGTCGAGATAGGCGCACAGCAGCGTTGCTGTTAGACGCAGCGGAAACGAGAGAAGGAATCCAACAAGGGGAATGGCGTATAGCAGTGCGGCCAGAATGCCGATGAGCAGGAAAAGCGTCGCGGCGTAAACGCAGAGCAGATTGGTGACCGGCGCGACGAGCGAAATGCGTCCGAAATGCAGAGCGCAGAGCGGGAGCGTGAAGCAGGAGGCAATCAGTGAGGCCGACAGGGTGCTGACAGCGCCGTTTCTAAGCCAAAGTAGGAAGGACGGCCATTTCTCGCTTGTCTCCGGCAGACGCTTGTGGATGGCGGTTGTCAGCGGAGCAGCGAACAGAATCAGTCCCACCGTCGCGGCGGCGGATAATTGCAGACCTACATCGGCAGCGCTCATGGGATTGATCAGCAGCATGACGAGGATGGCGGCGGACAGCGATGTGAGACTGTCGGTTTCACGCAGCAGCAGCGGCGCCGCCAGCGCCAACAGGTACATGATACCCGCGCGGGTGACGGAGGGCGTGAAGCCCGTTACTGCCATGAAAAAAGCCACAAACAGCACCGTTACAGTCATGCGGATACGAAAAGGGGAATGCAAATGTAGGAGTACCCATGTCAGAACGCCGGTCAGCAGGGTGAGGTGCAGCCCCGATACCGCCAGCAGATGCGCGATGCCGGTTGCGCGGAAATGTTCCGCAATGCTGTCATCCAGTTCGTCGGCTTCGCCCAGCAGCATGGCGCAGAGCATCCCGGCGCTTTTGGACGGGAGCGCGCGGTGAATGCCTGACATCATGTGCCGCCTGACAGTCAGCGGGAAATAACGAAGCCCGCCGTCGCGGTGTTCGATACTGCATTCCGCGTAGGGAGAACACCAAGCCTTCATCTGAATCCCGTCGGCCAGCAGGGCGGTGGAACTGTCGTAGCCTGTTTCACCGTCATGGGTGAGGAAGGTGACCGACGCGGTGACGCGGTCGCCTTCGCGCGCTTCTAAACTGTTGCGGCAGCTCAGACGAATTTTGATGCGCTGCGGTGCGTCGGGCAGGTCAATGCGTTCGGTTTGCAGAACGTAATACCACCGCCCGTCGCGGCAGCGGGGCATATCGGTGACCTCGCCCGTCACGGTGCAGGCGTTTCCTTGCAGAATGGCGGTGGTTTGCGCATTGACGGACTGGCAGTGCCACATCACCAGAAACCCCAGCGCAACCGGTGCCAGCAGAAGCGTGACGGTTCGTCGATTATGACGCTGAATGAAAATGGTCACAATCCCGAGAATTGTGACCATAACAAACAAAGTAAGGTTGACGACGGGAAGCAGGCAAACCGAAAATGCCAGCACCGCGAAATACAGGAACGTAACGACGGTGAGAGGTCGCTTCATGACGAATTACCTCTTTTCCCAAGATATATTTTATTTGAAGAAGAGCGGCAGCGCTTCGAGGAAGATAATGTCGTCTCTGTCCTTTGCGTCGCCTTCCGCGAGTACGGCACACTTGGCTACGATATTGCTGCCCGCCATTTCCGCCAGTCTGACTGCCGCGTTCAGCGAACCGCCGGTGCTGATGACGTCATCAAGCACAAGTACACGTTTGCCTTTGAGTTCGGCGGCATCATCTTCCCCCAGATACAGCTTCTGCAAGCCCTGCGTTGTGATTGACTGATCATCAACACTGAGCGCGTTGCCCATGTAGACCTTGAGACCCTTGCGCGCGACGATGTACTTCTTGCCGCTCTGACGGGACATTTCATAGGCAAGCGGAATACTCTTGGCTTCGGGAGTGAGAATCACGTCGAATGCCGGACTCTTTTTGAGGAGTGCCTCGGCGGCCTTTTCGGTGATTTCCACATCGCCAAAGAGAATGAAGGCCGCGATGTCCACTTTGTCATTGACCGGGAATTTCTTGAGCTGACGGGTGCAGCCCGCAATGGTAATTTCATAAAAATCGTTCATTTGATTCATATCCTTCTCTGAGGGAATTGCCGCAGCGGCGGCGGGTTCTTTTTTCTTTTTGAAAAATCCAAACATAAGTTACGCCATCTTTTCCGGCAGCTTTTTGCCGCCCAAAATATGAAAATGAATGTGATTGATTGTCTGGGCACCGTCCTCACCGCTGTTAGTGATGACGCGGAAGCCGTTGTCAAGTTCCTGCTCCTTGGCAATTTTGGCGATGATCTCAAAGATATGGGCGACGGTCGCGCTGTTTTCGGGCGTGATATCCGCCGCGGAATCGGCTATGTGCTCCTTGGGAATCACGAGAATGTGAACCGGCGCCATCGGATTGATGTCCTTAAAGGCCAGCACGGTTTCGTCTTCGTAAACCTTGGTGGAGGGAATATTGCCCTTTGCGATTTCGCAGAATAAGCAATCCATGCTTTTGAAGTCATTCCTTTCTATATATAGAAAAAGTTTTTGAACGGCAGAGCGAAAAGCACCCGCCGTCATTCACAAAAACAATTTTATCATTCTAAAGCGGGATTGTCAATTGTTTTTTGGCAAAAATGCGGGGCAAACGGTCGAAGAAGCGTTGCAGGGCAGATTGGCGGTGGAAAATCGGAGGATAAGTTTCATGCAGAGTGCGGTGGAAAAGTGGAGGGTTTCGGGCGGTTTCGACAAGGTTGCAATTTCTTAAAATTTCTTCTTGACAAAAGGGGAAAGGAGTGGTAATATAGTGAAGCTGTCGCGGAGAGCGGAGCGCAAACGAGGATACGGAAGCCGCCCAATAGCGGGAAAAGAGCTCGTATCGGAGTGAGCGCAAAAGCAGCGTCGAGGA
>CACYHL010000167.1 GCA_902774205.1 uncultured Bacteroidota bacterium
AGATTGACAGCATCGCCGAATTTCTTTGCCATTGCCACCTCTCTGCCAGATGTAAAGAAACCTTTAGGACATGAGGTTGAGGTGTCTCTCTCCTACAAATTCGCGAATTTTGTCAAACTTTCTGCAGGCTACTCTTTTATGAAGGGCACCGAAACGATGGAACTGCTCCAACGGGTGTACAATAACCGGCAATTGCATTGGGGGTGGCTTATGTTAAGTGTTACACCAACGATATTCAAAAAAGCATGGGCAGACAAGAAGAAAAAAGAGATCCAGTAACTTAGTCATCAGATAACATGGCAATTGTGTGAATTGCTTCCCAAACATGCCAAATAATTATTATACCATTCATTTACAATAAATTATATCACACCAAACTTATTCCCTTATGTCAAAAAACAATACTAGAGACGCTTTTGCAAAACAGGAAATCAGGAAGATATTCATTGCTGCGATTCTGCTGATTGCTGTCGGCACAGGCTATTATTTGTACTTGAGGCATGACATTCGTCTTGGGGCGGAGAAACGTGCCAATCTCGTACTGGAACAGACTGAGAAACTTATACTTTCTCGCATGGGGAGGGTCGAGACAATTGTAAACTGTATGCAGATGTTGGCTGAGCACTCCCTTGAAGACCCCGATACAATGTATTCCATTTCCCGTTATATGGTAGAACACGCCCAGCAGGTCACAGGGGCTGGCATATCATTCATCGAAAACTATTACCCCGAAAAAGGGCATTGGTTCCAAGCATACGCAGGCTATCCAAAAGGCAGTGACAGTTTAGTTATCAAACAGTTGGGCGGGGCGCATCACGACTACTTGTCCATGGATTGGTATCTGAAAGGATTTGAATCAGAAAATGGCTGTTGGAGCGACCCATATTTTGACCATGACGGTGGCCATGCAGCTATGATGACATTTGCGCGAGCCTTGAAAGACGCGTCTGGCAAAAAAGTTGGCGTCATCGGCGCTGACATCACGCTCGACACATTGGCCAGCATTGTGAGCAACATACGTATTTTCCCCCACAGTTATTGCACGCTTGTCTCCGAAGCCACCGGAGAGATTATTGTAGGGCCGCCTGATATAGACAAAGTGGCGGGACATTATCACACCTACACAAAGCACATTACCGGGAAAAATATGATTCTGACTCTTACTATCGCTAACGCCGACATGTATAAGCGATTGCGCAAATCCAGTCTGGCATTTTTCTTTTTGGCATTGGGGTGTTTTTTTTCAGTCTTTTTCATCGCTTACAGATCTGTACAAAATCTGGTGAAGTTAAGCGAAGAGAAACTTAAAAACCAGCATATCGAAGATGAGCTGACCATCGCGAGAAATATTCAGATGTCTCTGGTGCCGTCCCAAATCAAAGGGAAAGAGGCTGTTCCCCAATTAGATATTTGCGGATTCCTGCAACCCGCGAAATTTGTGGGCGGCGACTTGTATGACTATTATGTGCGCGACAACAAACTGATTTTCTGTATTGGCGACATCTCAGGCAAGGGGGTGCCAGCTGCCATGCTGATGGCCATCACTCACAGTCTGTTCCGCACCTTGTCGGCACACAACAACCAGCCCGAACTTATCATGCAGGCCATTAACCATTCCAGCAGCGAGAATAATCCTGACATTATGTTCATCACCATGTTTCTCGGGGTGCTGGATTTGGAGACGGGAGTCATAACTTATTGTAACGCTGGCCATAATCCGCCGATTCTCATTCAATCGGGAAAGGCTGAATATATGGATACTGCCGCCAATCTGATACTTGGAGTGGAACCCGATGCGAAATATACTTCCAAAACCCTGCAATTGGGTGCAGGCGACACACTTTTCCTTTACACTGACGGTCTGACCGAAGCGGAAAATATTGAAAAAAATCTCTTTGGGGAAGAAAATGCGCTGAAAACCGCTGATGGATTCGGGAACCTACCGGCGGAAGAGCAAATCGGAAAAATGTGTCAAGATTTGCAGCGTTTTGTGGGCACGGCAGAACAGAGCGACGACCTCACCATGCTTGCCATACGTTTCAAAGGAAGCTCCGACACATTGGTTTTGGATAATGACATTCTGGAATTAGATAAGTTGGAACCGTTTTTGAATTACTTCTTTGAACGGAAGAAACTCGACATGTCACGTTTGCCCCAATTTGACCTTGCCTTGGAGGAAGCTCTCGCCAACGTCATAATGTATGCATATCCTGAAGGTGAAAAAGGCACGGTAAAGCTCTCTATCGAAACAACTGACAATAAGATATATACTAAAATCAGCGACTCAGGTGTGCCGTTCAATCCGCTTCAGCAGCCGGAAGCAAATCTTTCAAACGCAATAGAAGAACGCCCAATCGGAGGATTAGGGATTCATCTTATCAAAGAGATTATGGATGAGGT
This sequence comes from uncultured Bacteroidota bacterium, assembly GCA_902774205.1. Lineage (GTDB taxonomy): Bacteria > Bacteroidota > Bacteroidia > Bacteroidales > WCHB1-69 > RUG11942. The sequence continues at coordinate 2,401 of CACYHL010000167.1, forward strand.
GGAATATCAATATACCGATGGGAAAAATGTGTTGAACATGTCCATGAATATTTAAACAAACTATATTTGTAAAATTATATTTTTTTATTTTTGCAAGTTTTTTAACTCTAAAACAGATATTTATATGGATATTACGATTACCGAGGAAGGAAACCAGCTTATTGCGGCATTTGACGGACGACTTGACACAGTAGCTGCACAAAAGATTTCTGAAACCATTGAGCCACTGATGCAAAACGCGGACAAAACTCTTATTCTCGACTGCGAAAAAATGCCGTTCATCAGCAGCTCGGGACTACGTATTTTTATCAAAATCCGTAAAGAAACGGTGGCTAAAGGAGGTAAAATGTATCTCCGCAAAGTCAACAATGATGTGAAACAGGTTTTCAAAATGACAAAATTAGACGAGGTCTTTGAAATCATCGACTGATTCGGCAATGACTTCACGGGCAACTTCAATCTCACAATCCCCGACATCCACGAGGTGCTTATTGGCAACAACGTGATGATAGTTCCCAATACACTTATCACCACCATAGGACACCTGGTATCCCCAATCAAACGCCGTTTGTCAAAAAAATGACTTTCCTTATGAAACAATTATCCTAAAAAGCAGAAACGATTCTATTGTGGATGTGTATATAAAAAAAGAGGTTGGTGTCATTGAGCATAGAAGGCCTATCCGCAGTACAACTGGGGCGAGAGCCGGCTGATGAAAAATTTATATTCATATTTGTCTGATTATACAGAATGATTGACTGAAATTCCGCATTACAATGAAACTGAAGAAACGAAAAATCAAATATTCTGCAATATTCTTTCTCTGCTGGTTTGCCCTTTTGGTCTTTTTGGTTGATGGGGTCCTGAAATTCCAGACATTGGTCGATTATTTCGGTTCGTACGCTATTGTAGAGATTTCGCTATGGTTGTTGGTCATTCTACCAACAGTGGCAGTTTATATATTTACAAAAGAATAAGGTGTTAACAGAGAAGCATGCCGGAGACATGATACCACCTCAAACCATGGCCTTAAAGTTGCGTTTTTTTGTAAAATGGAATTGTTTCGGCTCTTATGTAACGAAACCTTACCGCATTGAGTGATAAAAGGTTGTGAGGGGAAGGCTTGTTTTATACATGTTATGCAATATAAAGAAAAAGTGTTTCTTTGCATTCGAGAAATTTAAGAATTATAATACAAAAAAAATGAAGAAAATAGTGATTATTGACGGCGGACCTCGTAAGACGATGAATACTGCCCAACTATTGCAAAAATTCGCTGAAGGCACAAAATCTGTCAACGCTGAGGTAGATGTCAAGACCGTTCGCCTATATGAATTGGATTATAAGGGATGCATGTCGTGTATGGCCTGCAAAATCAAGGGCAAAGCATCGAACATCTGCAAGTTCAAGGACGCATTGACTCCCATTCTGGAGGAAATATCCCAAGCTGACGGCTTGGTACTTGGCTCCCCGATTTACTTCGGTCAAATCACTGGTCTGATGCAGGCATTCCTGGAGCGTTTGGCTTTCCCTTGGCTTTCGTACAACGACTACAGCTTGACGGCTCCGAAAAAGATGCCCGTAGTTCTGTTGGAGACCATGAATGGAACGCCTGAGAGAAATAACAGTCAAGGCTATGGCTCAATGAAACATTGCATCACGGCTGCCCTTGGCAAGCCTGAGCGCATCATTGCCTACAACACCTA
>CACYHL010000168.1 GCA_902774205.1 uncultured Bacteroidota bacterium
CCGCAGTGGTGGTTGGTGCTTAACAGACCTTTGTCGGAGATAATCTCGGCGGTGCAGAAATGCCAGAACGACTGACCTTCGTTGCCCAAACCGACGATGGCGTCCTTGATACAGCTCTGGTTGACATTATAGATGTCCTCCGGAGTGAGTTTGAAACCTTTTTTCTGCATATCGGCATAGTTTTTGCCCAATAGCGAGAGTAACCACATGCCTTCGTCGGCACGCATTGTTGTGGGGAGAAGCATAGCCAGTCCCAACACAAGAGCTAAAAATCTCAATTTCATTGCGATAAGTGTTTTTATTGTTAGTCCTAATTATTTAATTATCTTGGTGTAAAAATTTGCAAATCAATAGTTTCCGGCGTTTTCGTACTGGCGTTGCTCCTCTTCAAGGGAGTAGATGCAGAAGTCGGCCTGACGTATCATATAGTTGTATGCCTCCATTTTGGTGGGCAGGTCGCTGATGTTGGAGACTTCCTGCACCAGACTGTCGATTTTTTCTTTGATGGCTGCGTCCATAATTTAGAAGTGTTTTTTCTTTACAAAAATGATTCAAAACGTTGTGCAAAGATACGTTTTTTTTGTCAGAAAACCGCCAAAAGAAAAAAAGTTATAAAAACGGCTTTTAGAGGTGTTTGTAAGTCAAATGGTTACAATGTTGTAAAATAAAAAATGAAAAAAAATTTTTTTCTATCAACAAAATATAGTACCTTTGCAACACGAATTAAAAACTAATATTTTAAATTTAAAATTCAAAATATCATGAATGTACAAAACATTATGACCAACCTGGAAGCCAAGCATCCGGGTGAAAGCGAATACTTGCAAGCAGTTCGCGAAGTGCTCGAATCCATCGAAGAAGTTTACAACAAACACCCCGAATTCGAGAAAGCAAAAATCGTTGAACGTATGGTAGAACCCGACCGTATCTTCACTTTCCGTGTAACCTGGGTTGACGACAAAGGCGAAGTTCAGACAAACCTCGGCTACCGCGTGCAATACAACGCCGCTCTTGGTGCATACAAAGGCGGTCTGCGTTTCCACCCGAAGGTGAACGTTTCGATGCTGAAATTCTTAGGTTTCGAACAGATATTCAAAAACAGCCTGACCATGCTGCCTCTCGGCGGTGGTAAAGGTGGTGCTGATTTCGATCCCACCGGAAAATCCGATGCTGAAATCATGCGTTTCTGCCAAGCTTTCGTTTACGAACTCTGGCGTAACATCGGACCCGACCAAGACAGCCCCGCTGGCGACGTTGGAGTTGGCGGACGTGAAATCGGTTACATGTACGGTATGTACAAGAAACTGGCTCGCGAACACAGCACCGGCGCTCTCACAGGTAAGAGCTACGGCTGGGGTGGTTCCCTCATCCGTCCCGAAGCTACCGGTTTCGGCGCTATCTACTACGTAGAACGTATGGTTAAAGAAAAAGGCGACAAGATGGAAGGCAAACGTATCGCCCTCTCCGGCTTCGGTAACGTGGCTTGGGGCGCTGCCATCAAAGCTTCCGAACTTGGTGCCAAAGTTGTTGCCCTCTCCGGTCCCGACGGCGTTTGCGAAATAGCCGACGGTATCACCAAAGAGATGATCGACTATATGCTCGACATGCGTGCTTCGAACCGCAACAAAGTTCAGGACATGGCCGACAAATTCCCCGGAAAAGCCAAATTCACCGCTGGCAAGAAAGCTTGGAGCGTGAAATGCGACATCGCATGCCCCTGCGCCTTCCAGAACGAAATGGCTGAAGAGGATGCCAAAGAACTTATCGCCAACGGCGTAAAATACGTTGCCGAAGTTTCGAACATGGGTTGCCAGCCTGGCGCTATCGCAGCTCTGCAGGGTGCCAAGATACCTTTCGGCCCCGGTAAAGCCGTTAACGCTGGTGGTGTTGCTACCTCCGGTCTGGAAATCTGCCAGAACGCTGAACACCGCAACTGGACAGCTGAAGAAGTGGACAAAAACCTCCACACCATCATGAACAACATCTACGACATGTGCGTTGAATACGGTAAACAAGCCGACGGTACCATCAACTACGTTAAAGGTGCCAACATCGCCGGTTTCATGCGCGTGGCCAAAGCTATGCTTGCTCAAGGTATCATCTAATCCGACAGCAAACTTCCCCGCAAGGGGTCATGATAAACACGGACACCAAACGGTGCCCGTGTTTTTTTATGGGGATGGGAGAATATGAACGGGGATGGGTGCTTAATAACTTAGACTAGCACTTCCCAATGGCCGTGCTTTGGTGAACCCACACGACGGATTAAACCCAATTGCTTTAGCTTGTTAATGTTCTTCTGAATATTTTTTAAAGATACACCCGTTTGTTTGGCCATATCATTCCTACTGACATTAGGATTATTATTAATCAGTTCAAAAATAGTTTTAGCAGCAGAGGATAGCTCACCAATTGTTTCTTTAGACACCCCTTTAGACACCCCTTTAGACACCCTCGTCTTATTAGTGGTAATGGGCAATATCAACTCAACTTCATCGACTTCAATTTTGTTCTTTAAAATCGGCTTCCCCCAACGAGCATCTTTCCATGCTGATATGATTGTCGGGAATCCGGAACCTATATTCTCGCCGTACCCAATCATTCTAAGCATATTTTGAATTCTTGGATTACGCGCTTTTGAATTGCCGCCTTCATATATCATCTCAATAGGTAGTTTAAGCAACCCAGGATTGCGGAAGCATAGTTTGTCTTCATATTTTTCTACACGCAAAACACTAGCATCCATCAACATATCCGAGTGGATTATGGCATTTGTAAGAGCTTCGCGTACGGCCTTGTGCTGAGGGGTGTCATCTACACGCTGCACACCTTCCATACGAAATGGTCTTGGCAAATCGCGGGTAAGCTTAGGCAATACAATACTGAAAAATTGAAAAAGATTATTCTCCCAGCGTCCGTCATAAGTCAGGCGGTCGCTGTATCGTTCGTCTCCAATGAGATTGCTAAAATCAATGTAGTCCATTCGAAAGTTAGCAAAACGTTCTTGCACTGACATACCTTTACCAAACATTAATAGGCCTGCCATTGTAAGCCCTTCATCACCTGTAGCCCTGTTAACTGTATAACCTCCGAGGTTCTTCAGAAAAGAAATGTCGTCCGCCTCATTCCACACATGCCCTTCGTTCCTATATTGAAAAAGTGTGCGATAACGATGAAACGTGTCAATATCAACATCCTCCATACCGTAGTGGTCCAACAGCATGCCATCGTTTCCATCATCAAAGGAGTCGCGAATCATAGCCCTGACTTGAAGCTCTGTACAATGAAAATCTCCTTCATGATTTCTACGGTAAGTCCCTTTGTACACATTGCCATTCAAATATACAGGCTTAACTCGCCAATCGGCTTGCGGAATATGGATGCTGACAATATCTGCACCATCAACATCTATTATCTCAACATCATCGTTTTTTAGCACATTGGCATTAACTTTGTCACTATTTATTGTATTCCAAAAATCGGCAACAATTTTCGTGGCATCATCCACTCCAATTATTTTAAAACGCTTTGCTATATCCTTTTCTTGCCTGTCCTCCTCTATACCCAAAAGAATAAAACCACCCATAGTATTAGCAAAAGCAGAATAAGTTTCCCAAACTGATTTTGGAACCTCAGACTTTGCTCGTTTGCATTCCAACATCACATGCTCGCCTTTTTTTAATACTTCTTTTATTCTTTCTCTATTTTTCATATCTTTATAACGTTTTCATTGTCAGTTCTATTGTGCAAAATCTACTATTTCTCAATAATGAAACAATCTTGATTCCTCAGCTGCTTTTATATAATTATCCAAAGCAAATGCAAACAACTGAAAAAATGGTATTGTGTTTTTTTCATTTCCCTCGGAATTCATTATTTTTTTTATAGCAACCATTTTTCCCCCATCCCTGTCACTTCTATAACATATAAAACCAACTCTTAAATTTAATTCTTCATTCTTATATTCTTCTTCTGAGTCAATTTTCATTGCTGAAATATCAAAAAGAAATGGTATCAGCAAATCAGCTATTTTAAAATTTTCATGTAATTTATCAAAATCCACCTCCTCTTTATGGGCAGTAAGA
>CACYHL010000169.1 GCA_902774205.1 uncultured Bacteroidota bacterium
TTGACACTGATGAGTTAATGAAAGTATTAAAACGTTCCAAAGCTAATGACCGTGTTTTAATGTCATTAGATGAAGGAAATCTTATTCTTACTTTTGTCGGTGAAGCTACAAGAACTTTCAAGATCAGATTGATTGATATTGAATATGATTCACCTGCACCTCCATCATTAGATTATCCTACCGAGTTTGAGATTCCTTTCACTCTCTTGAAAGACTCAATCCAAGATATGGATATCTTCTCTGATAAAATCACTTTAATGGTAGATCAAGAAAACTTCTATGCATCTGCTGAAGGTGAGTTTGGAGATGCAAACATTGAATATTTACATGGTGAAAAAATAGACACTAAAGCTAAATCCATTTTCTCTTTAGAAAAAATCAGAGAAATGCTTAAAGCAGACAAATTCTCTGAAATTGCAACCATCTCCCTTGGAAATGACATGCCATTAACACTTAGTCTTAAAATGGTATCCGAAGATGGGGAACTCAGTTTCTTGCTTGCTCCAAGAATTGAATCTGAAGACTAAATGGACTAGATTAATCTAGTATAAAAGCTTAATAAACTCTAAAATAAATTAATTTACCTTAAATTAATTTATTTATTTATTTTTTTACACCATCAACAAATTTATACATTATTGACTTTATTAAACCAATTAGTATTTAGAAAATGTGATGATTATTAACGATAATCTTAGACTTTAAATTTATTTTTATTTAGATGATTATTATGCAAGGCGACTTTTTCCAAGTTTTACGCAGAGTTCAAAAGGAGGAACGTAATAAATCTTCTCTGGCGAGAGTAGAAAATGATTTCTATAAGCAGTTACGTGATTATATTAGAAATCTCGAGCGTTCTGTAGCTAGCGATCCTTTTGGAAATGAGCAATTGTTATTGAATAATGCTCAAAGGATTGCAACTGAAATCTGTGAACTCAGGGAGTCTAAAATTACAAAAGCCGCTAACAATAATATCTATAGGTCTTTTCTTTTGTTTAAAAAGGACAATCCTCAATTTGACCTCTTGGATACAACTCCATTGAATCTCACAGAAGAAGAGGAAACATTGCCGGAAGGATTGTATGGCGATTTGTTGGCGATATGGAACTTGCATGACAATGCGGGTTGGGAAAACGCTATGGATCAGTTTGTCGACGCCAACCATCTATCGCTTGTAAATGATTCCGTAAGTGGAAGATGTGATATTCTCACATACGGTTATGTCTCCTTTAGGTCTATTTGTATGTTACGCACATATTCCTACAGTGATACACTTTGCCATTTGATGTATTGGATTTTTTCTCCAAATTTAGGATGGCTTCAAGAAATGACGGTGCGTTATGAACAGGATATTTACAACCGTCATTCTCAAGACTATCACTGTACGTTTAAATGGTATAATGAAGAGAACGGCATCGTGAACGGCGGTGATTGTCTGGATCATGAGACTTTTGTTAGCTTGGCTAACGAACATGCCGGCGACAAGTGGTATTACGTCTTATCGTGTGCAAGGTACAAAACTTTTTATCCCTTTGCCGACCAAGATATGCTGCGTCTCCACGTGGGTGGCACACAGTATTATTTGCAAAATTTCTTGGGTGTTCAAAACCGTACCGATATCACTCACCATTTGGATTTTGAATTTGAAACTAACAGAGACCCCTATTTGTGGCAATGAAAAATGCTTTGAAACAAAAGTTGAAATCATTTGTCAAAATTCATATTTCAAATACTAAAACTCGGCAAACTCCGTTATAATAACTCAAAATCTATATCAAGGTTGCAAAATCTTGATATAGAGGATGTTGCTTTAAAATTTGACACAAACTCCATATAAAATGGAATTATTTGCAAAAAAAATTGTAACTTTGCACGTTATGAACAAATGTGGTATATACACGGTTATCGTATTGGCAATCAGTTTGTTGGTTGGCTGCAACAAGTATGACAAAGTACTCAAAGGCAGCGATTTCGACGCCAAATACAAGGTCGCTATGGACAGTTACAACAAAGGTGACTACGACCGTGCCGTTCAGTTTTTCGAAAATCTGACTATGTACTACCGTGGCCGCGACAAAGCCGAGAATGTGTCGTGGTACTACGCCCAGGCGTTGTTCAAAACCAAGGATTACCGCTCGGCCGGCTACCAGTTCAAGAGCTTTGTGAAGATGTTCCCCTACAGCAGTCACGCCGAGGAGGCTCTTTTCCGTTCGGCCTACTGCAAATACATCGAATCGCCCCCATACTCGCTCGACCAGACTTTGACCAAGGAGGCCATTGACGAATTCGAGACATATCTTGAGAAATATCCTTCGAGCACCCACACTCCCGAAATCAACGGCTACCTCGACGAGATGCGCGCCAAGCTGATGAAGAAGGAATACGAGATTGCCTACGGATATTACAAAATCGAGTCCTATCACGCAGCATACGTTTCGTTCGGCAATTTCATCAACAATTACCCCGAGTCGGCAAGCAAGGAGGACGCGATGTACTATATGATAAAATCGGGCTACGAGCTGGCCATCAACAGCCAGGAGTCGAAAGTGGAGGAACGCACCAAGCAGGTGGTGGCCGATTTCGAGCGCTTCGGTGCGCTGGTTTCCAACCCCAAATACAAGTCCGACTTGCAGGACATCTACAACAAGAGCAGAAACTTATTAGCCAAAATTTCGAAATAAAAATAATATTACAATGGATATAAAGAAATACAAGACAACAAGTACGACCATCACCCGCGATGTGCGCCAGTTCGACACCCAGACAGGCAATATCTACGAGACCGTGGCTATGCTGGCCAAGCGTTCCGACCAGATTTCGTCGGAGATGAAACGTGAGCTGAACAAGAAAATCGAAGAGTTCGTCTCGTCCACCGACTCTGTTGACGAAATTTACGAGAACCGCGAGCAGATAGAGGTGGTGCGTTACTACGAGCAGCTGCCCAAGCCCACTCTCATCGCCATTCAGGAATATCTGAACAACGAGCTGTATTACCGCAATCCCGACAAGGAACGTATGGTGAACATGACCGAAAAGATCGACGATATGATTGAGGAGGCCGCCGAACAGCAAGAGGCTGTGGCTGAAGAGGCAAAAGCCGAGAAATAGTTCGTACGAGTAATCAAAAACAAAATCAGGGATATGTCCGCACGGGCGTATCCCTGATTTTTATTGTCTTACCGTAAGGTTACATGGTTATCAACCCGGCCGCCATGCGCAGGCAGATGTCCACCACGGTGTAGTCGTAGGGTATTGTCTCGCTAAGCGACGACACTGTCTGCATTTTTTCGATGCTCACCATGCAGGAGTGCTTTTTCTTGATGGTGTCTTTTAATCTGTCGTCGCCGTCTTGGATGTCGTCGTAGTAGGGGGTGTATCCCATTATCTCCATCATGGCGCACCAGCGCATGTGTTCTGTCTTGGCGAGGTTGAAGAGTATCTGCCGTTGTTCGTCGGTGCCTTGGTAGGTGCAGTATTTGCGTACAATATTTTTCCGTTCCTCGGTGGTTCTACATTGTTCCAGTTCATCGTTGTAATGCGTCATGTCGGGGCGTGTGGCCACGCATTCCAGCAGCTTTTCGAAACGTTCCTTGTCGGAGGTGTTGTTGACTCCGGCGAGCAGCGCCTTGGTGCGGGCGTGCCAATAGTTTGACATGTCCTGGTTGAGCGAGTAGGCCAGCTCCTGATGCTGTGCGTAGGTGCGGCTCAGGCGTATATAGCGTTCCATCCAGTTCTCGCGTCCGGTCATCTTGGCAAAGACGTTGTAGAAAGCCACGGAGTCCATCACGGCCTGCTGTTCCACCACGCTTTTGTAGGTGAACAAGTCTCTTTTGCAGCCGAACACCACCACGTTCTCGCCCCATTCGGGGTTAGTGTTGTTGTAGTAGGCAGCCATGTCGCAAAGTTCGTTATAATACTTTACGTCGTATGAGCGGATGAATATCTTGAAAAGATGTGGGTCGGTGGTGCGGTTGCGGTGGGCGAGGTGCAGTATGTCGGTGGCCATGCCGAGGTTGGTCATATCGTCGCCGGTGTTCACAAACACGAAGT
>CACYHL010000170.1 GCA_902774205.1 uncultured Bacteroidota bacterium
CCAGATGATACACACGATTGTGACAATGGAAACCAGCAGGCTTGCTATGCGGAGCCCGCGAGTCACACCGTCCTGATAATTCACAATGTGTAGTTTCAGTTTCTGGCTTGTGGAACGTAACTTCCTGTTAATCATCTGCTTACTGATTAATCTTTATAAAGTTTTCAATGTCATGCTGCTGCCCGAAAAGGACAAAACAGTCATTTTCCTGAATGAGAGTGGAGTTGTCGGGCACGCCGATTGTGTGCTCTGTCGTCCCGATTGTCTTGCCGTCAGTTGCCTCCTCGTAAGCGCGACGTATAGTGATAAGACTCAATTTATGGTTGTCCCGAAAATCAATATCCCCCAAAGTCATACCAACAAGTTTTGTTGGAGCAAGTATTTCCGCTATCTGAAAATCATCTGGCAACTTCAAGTAAGACAATATGTTAGGGTTAAGCAGCCGTTCTGCAAACAACGCCCCGATTTCGTCTTCAGGGGAGATGAACTCCTTAATCCCCATCTTCTCCAAAATAAAACGTTCATTGTCACCCATTGTGCGGCAGATAATCCTCTCAACCCCAAGGTCGATAAGGTTCGCTGCGCATAACAGTCTCTGTATAAAGTCGTTACCTATCGTCACTATCACCGCGTCAAAATCAGTGATATTCTCTCCCATCAAGGCTTTTTTGTTAGTGGAATCAATACATACAGCGTATGCGACATCATCAGAGATGTTCTGCACCACGTTAATGTCGGCATCTATAACCAAGACCTCAGAGCCCTTTTCAGAAAGTGCCGTGGCAATGGCAGAGCCGAAATGTCCCGCACCTATTATAGCAAATCTTTCGTTTCCCATAATTTTACAAGTTTAAAACCTGCAAAGATATAAAATTTTAATCTCTTATGAAAATTGAATTTCAAATCACGGCATCATCGTTATTCGTATTGCGGCTCCGTAGTTGAAATAAAGTTTTGTGTTGTATGGTGCGAGGTTAATGCGGCTGCCGCTCATGTAAAACACTGGGTCGAGGGAGACCATTTTGCTCACAACGAGTTTGAGCCCAACCGCGCCGCAAATGCCAAAGCCCACACCGCCCTGACGCACATCATAGGTCTGCATCGACAGATTCGGCACATAGCCGTTGCCACCGTAAACATCTATCAGCGAGTACTCACGTCCTTCTATCACAGTCTGGAACTTCTTGACCCTCACAAAGTTAAACTGCCCGCCAAATTCAATAAAGGGTTTTGCGAGGCTTCCCGTCTCAAACGTGTATGTGCCAGTCAACTCTATTAAAGAGCGATTTTCTGTACCTTGCAACTTATATTCAAAATATTCGGGATTCTCGTTGCCGGGCACACGCGGCGAGTAGGTGACGAAATACGAGCCCTTTGCTTTCAGCCGCGCGAATGAGTAAGAAATGCCAATCGCCCAGTTGCTGTTGAAACGGTAGCGCGCCCCAAGCTGAACCATCATAGCGGGCGAGTAGCGCATGTCGTTTTTCGGGTATGAACTGATATATATTTTCGATGTATTTGGAATATATTTGTGGTTCTCGATAATCAGACGGTCTATCTCATCTTTCCAATATTGGTTCCCAAAAACGTATTCGAGGGTGTTGCCGCCGCTGCTCGTCTGCGCGTTCTCGGGACCGCCGTTGTAATATGCCGCGGTTTTCTTGCTACCCATATAGACTCCCGCACCAATATATATATCAACTCCTTGATCATCAGCGTCTTCATCATTGTTTTTCTTTTCGGAATGCCTTACTTGTGCCGCCAAGAAAATTGGGAAAAAGACTAACAAACATATCGCAAGTTTCTTCATCTTTGTAAAATTAATTTCAACAAGCGCAAAAATACTCATTTTTTGAATATTCAGACGGGAATTCTACAAGTTCACTTTTTTTTCTCTTATTGCTTGTTCGTGAGTAAAAAATCTGTAACTTTGCAGTTTAAAAAGAAAGGAACAAAAAAATAACATGGTAGAGTTGATCAGTGTTGATTCTGCGGTCAGGGCAAAGTCACCGAAGATGTACAAATATATCCCTGGATTTTTAATCAGGTGGATAGAAAGGATCATACATCAGCGGGAGATGAATGAGGTGTTGGTGAACCATGAGGGGGAGACACCCACGCAGTTCGCGCAGAGTACACTCGACTATTTTCAGGTGAAGATTGAGGTGACAAATGAGGAGAATTTCCCAAAGACCGGCAGATATATTGTCGTGAGCAACCATCCGTTGGGAGGTCTTGACGGCGTTGCGCTAATCGCTTTGGCAGGGCGCTACCGCACCGATGTGAAATTTCCTGTCAACGACCTGCTCATGCACCTTGAACCGCTTCGTGGAGCGTTCATTCCAATAAACAAGTTTGGAAAGAACAACCACGAAATGGCACGCCAGTTTGACGAGGTATTCTCATCTGACAACCTTATCTTCTATTTTCCGGCAGGACTCTGCTCGCGCCGCCAGCATGGCGAAATCTGCGATCTTGACTGGAAAAAGACCATTGTGGCGAAAGCGCGCCAGTACCACCGCGAGATCATCCCTGCCTATTTTGACGGCAGAAACTCAAACCGCTTCTACCGCCTCGCTAATATCCGCAAATGCCTCAGGATGAAATTCAACTTGGAAATGCTGTTCCTCCCTGATGAGATGTTCAGACAAAAAGGGAACACTTTCCGTGTGACATTCGGACAACCGATATCATACGAGTTATTTGACAAAAGTCGCACCGATTCCGAGTGGGCGGCGTGGCTGAAAGAACAAGCATATAATTTGAAGACGAGATAAAAATTTTGATAAAACAAAAAGATGAAAGAAATAATCGCCCCTATTGATGTTAATCTCATAAAAAAAGAGCTTACTGAAGACAAGCTCGTGAGACGTACTAATGCAGGCAACAACCTAATCTATCTGATTGATGCTCACGATTCTCCGAACACGATGCGTGAAATCGGGCGGTTGCGCGAGTACACATTCCGCACAGCGGGAGGCGGCACCGGCGAAGAGGTTGACATTGACGAGTACGACACCGCCGAAGTCCCTTTCAAACAACTGATAGTATGGAGTGAGGAGAGTAACGAGATTATAAGTGCCTACCGCTTCATTCTCGGTCGTGATGTGCCTTTGGATGAGAACGGCTATCCCCATACGCCAACCTCAAAACTTTTCCGCTTCTCAGAGAAGTTCATAAAAGGAGAATGGCAGCAGACAATTGAGTTGGGAAGAAGTTTTGTTCAACCTAAATATCAGGCAACCAATAATTTAAGATTAGGATTATTCTCGTTGGATAATATTTGGGACGGACTTGGTGCCCTCATTGTTGACTATCCGGAAGTTAAATATTTCTTTGGGAAGATGACAATGTACAATAGTTATAACAGAATGGCGCGCAACATGATCCTCACTTTCCTTCAGAAGCATTTCCAAGGGGATCCGGAACTTGTCACCCCATTCGCGCCGGCGGTGGTTACACGGAACAAACGCACGATACTCGACCTGTTCAGCCATTCCTTAGCCGAGGATTTCAAGATATTGAACAAGAATATCCGCGACCTCAAAACCTCCATTCCGCCGCTCATCAAAAGCTACATGTCGCTCTCGCCCTCAATGCGCTACTTCGGAGCTTCAGCGAATCCTGAGTTCGGCCCGGTTGAGGAGATTGCAATTCTTATTAATGTAAATGAAATTTAAGAGGATAAGAAAAAACGTCATATTGACACATACAGTTCTAAAAAATAAATAGTTATGAAATATTTGTTGGCTTTCTTAATGTTGATGGGAAGTTGCGAAGCCTTCTCACAATCATTTGATTATCATCTATATACGATGGATAAATCATACGATAAGAATTACAACCCCGCAGTTGTTGCCTTCATGGACAGCATAAGGCCGTTGATTCAGGCTCAGATGGGCGAAAAGATTGGTGTTTGCGCAAAAGACCTGCACTCGTTCCAGCCACAAAGCCCACTCTCAAATCTTCTGACGGACATCATTTTCAAATTCGGGAATGAATATTCCCTCAAAGAGAATGGCGTGCCCGCGGAT
>CACYHL010000171.1 GCA_902774205.1 uncultured Bacteroidota bacterium
AGAAGCGGCTTGTGGAGAGCGCGGCGAAAAACGACATGGTCTTCGCAATCGGTCCCGCCGGCACAGGAAAAACTTACACGGCTGTCGCACTGGCAGTCAGAGCGTTGAAAAACAAGCAGATAAAGCGCATTATCCTCACCCGTCCCGCTGTTGAGGCGGGCGAGAACCTCGGCTTTCTCCCCGGCGCCCTCCGAGCCAAACTCGACCCATATTTGCAGCCGTTGTACGATGCTCTGTGGGACATGATGCCAATGCAGAAGCTGCTGACTTATATGGAGGAGAAGACTATAGAGATAGCACCGCTGGCGTTCATGCGCGGCCGCACGCTCGACAACGCATACGTCATTTTGGACGAAGCGCAGAACGCGACTGAGGCGCAGCTCAAGATGTTCCTCACCCGCATGGGAAGAAACGCCAAATTCTTCATCACAGGCGACATCACGCAGATTGACCTGCCGCGCCACCAGCACTCCGGGCTCATTCAGGCCTCAAAAATCCTCAAAGGCATAAAAGGTGTTGATTTCGTGGAGTTGGACAACCGCGATGTTGTGCGCCACCACCTCGTCACGAAGATAATAGAGTCGTATGAGCGCTGGGAGGCGGAGCGTGCCGAAGAAGCCGCCGCCCGCAGAAGAGAGCGCCAAAGTGCAAAAGAGGCGGAAGAGCAACCAGACGTTTCCGCGGAGCCAAACCTTTGATATTGAGAAAAAAAGTACAAAATATATGGATAAGGAGGTGTTAAGAATGGGAAAACCGCCCTTTTGCAACGCCATTTTACATAAATGTAAGGAAGGAGGGGATATTGTTATGAATTTTGTAAAGAAATTATCAGACAAACAATAACTTTTTGTATTTTTGTACAAAACAATTATTATTATGAAAAAAATTATATTTTCCATTTTGGCCTTATTTGTAATTCAATTCACTGAGGCACAACAGCTTATAGGAGTTCTCGGATTAATTGCAGACCAATCAATTACTTCAATAGGACAAGGTAATGTGGAAGTTAATGTATATGGGGTTTTTAAGTTTGAAACCAATGGGGCTGAGTGTTTTCAGGGATATGAATTATTGAAAAAAAAGGAGAATCTTACTCCAACCGTTTTAGAGAATAATCGTGGAATTTCCATACAAGATGCAGTAAATAGAGTTATATCCTCTGTGCGTTGTGGTGAATTTTTAATGAATGCGGAAATATATTCTTACGATAATGCTTATGTTGTTGTCGGTGATGTTTACGGCAAAAAAATTGCATCGTGCTTTTTTCAAGTCGGAGACAATGTTTCATGGGGAAGAGACAATGTTGGTGTAATTGTATCTTTTGATGATGATGAATGTGTCGTAAAAAAATCATATACTAACAAATTGAAAAAAGTTGATTTTGACGAATTAGTGCTTATTAATTCTGAAGAGAATAAATTTTCAATAGGCGATAAAGTTTCTTGGAAAGTCTCAGGTGGTAATTATAAAACTGGGATTATTGTTGCTACTAAAAATGAATTTAGTTGTTTAGTAAGAGAATCGGATACTGACAAGCAAAAGGAAATGCGGTATAAAGATCTGTTTTTGATTAATGATTAGATTAACGTAAGTTCGAGATAAACAAATATCAGACTATCAATTAATTATATTTTTCAATTCAGCCCGCACGCCTACAGCGTGCGCAACAACCAATGTGTTCCAAACCTCCTACCAAGCCTCGCAGACCTGACGGCCTGCGGGCACTCTCAACAATTTGCACAGAGTTTTTTCAAATTTCACCATCAAAAATGGCCAATTAAAATTTTCGTCAAATTCTTAACGACAAATTTCAGCGAGCACATTTGCAGTCCAGAGGACTGCATGGCTTGGTAGCACGTGGGAATTTGCGGATTATTTTCGCAGGCCAGAGGCCTGCGGGCTAATTTTTATGAATTATCCTAATATCTAACTCGCGTTATTTTAGTAATCTCAGATAAGCGCAGTGAAATCTGAGGGAAGCAGAAACACCCATACAAGCGCCGCGGTGCGCTGTAAGGCCAACTCGAAGCACAACCGCTGCTCACCGCGGAACGGAGAACAGTGCCAATGACAAAATTCCACAAGTAACAAGAAGATGACAACAAGATTAAAGTGTATAATCACGATATGAAAAAGACGAGACCGGTAAGCAAAGGAATATTTTTACAGATGAGTTGTTCCAATTAAGATATAAAAAGCAAAAATTCAATATAAGCAAATAACATATTTTTCACCAATCAGTTCTCCCACCTTTTGCATGTGAATTTATTCTTTATGAATTTCTTATATCAAATCAACATTAATACACAATCAACTTTTATATAAAAAAATTTTTTCAAAAATATTGTATTTTTAAAAATTTTGTATCTTTGTGGTGTTCAAGTATTAATAATTTAAATTTAAAACTATGAAAAAGATTTTTGGAATTCTGGCTGTTACAGTTATTATTTTCATTGGTGCCACTTCTTGTGAGAAAGAGTGCAAATGTACAACTA
This sequence comes from uncultured Bacteroidota bacterium, assembly GCA_902774205.1. Lineage (GTDB taxonomy): Bacteria > Bacteroidota > Bacteroidia > Bacteroidales > WCHB1-69 > RUG11942. Next base: position 2,496 of record CACYHL010000171.1, read on the forward strand.
CTCAAGATGGGCAGGTTGTTGGCACAACCACTGTTAAAGCAAAAAAATGCGCTGATGCGGAAAGCACATCAACTGGTGGTGGCACGACAGTAACAATTAAATGCGAATAGCCATTTGCAGCGCGGATTGCCGCAAAAAAAACCAGAGGGATGCCTCCCAAAGGGGCATCCCTCTGGTTTATTACAGAAAAAATATTATTTTTGCCCGATGATTTGAACACATTTTTACAATAACACTCAAGGACCTCATTTAAATTCAAGCCATGACTTTCTTCTCACTTCTGCTAATTTCAATCGGGTTGGCGATGGACTGCTTCGCGGTGAGTTTCTCCGTGGGCGCGGGGCAGAAAGGGCTGCGGCTGCCTCCGGTTTTGGCGATGGCCTTCTCTTTCGGCTTCTTTCAGGCATTCATGCCCGTGCTCGGCTGGTTCGGCGGCGAGATGGTCGTGCAGTATATGGCACAGTTCGACCATTGGATTGCATGCTCAATTCTCGGCTTCATCGGGGGAAAAATGATTGTTGACGCGGTACGCCCGCAACCTGACCAGAATAACTCGATTGACATTACAAAAATCGGAACACTGCTACTGCTCTCCATTGCGACGAGTATAGACGCACTCGCTGTCGGGTTCACATTTTCTGTTATGCAGGAGGTGAATATCTGGTTTGCCGTGGCCATTATCGGGCTCGGTTCTTTTGCGCTATCGCTTCTCGGCGTTTTTCTCGGGAAGAATATCTCAAAGGTTTTCAAACCCGCGTACGCTCAAATTATGGGCGGTATCATCTTGGTTTGCATAGGTCTTAAAATCTTGGTCGAACACCTCACAGCGGCATAAAAAAAAAGCAACCTGACGGCTGCTTTTCCTATAGAGTTGTTTGAAATTGCAAATGCCAACTTACTCAGCTGCTGGAGTTTCAGCTGCCGGTTCTTCAACCTGAGCCTCTGCTGCCGGAGCTTCTGCCACTTCAGCTTTTGCCTCAGCTTTCGGAGCACTCTTGCGGCTTCTTCTTGTCTTGGCGACTTTCTTGGTCTCGGTTGTTGTGTAAGTCTCGTTATAGTCAACAAACTCGATGATGCACATCTCAGCGTTGTCTCCCTGACGGAACCCGGTCTTCAGAATACGGGTGTAACCACCGGGGCGTGACTGAATCTTCTGTGAGATTTCTCTGAAGAGTTCAGTGACGGCGTATTTGTTCTTCAGGTAAGAGAAGACCATACGTCTTGAGTGTGTGGTGTCGTTTTTGCATCGTGTTACGAGCGGTTCGATGTATTTTCTCAATTCTTTTGCCTTGGCGAGGGTCGTTGAGATGCGCTTGTGCATAATCAGCGACGTGGCCATATTCGACAACATTGCCTCCCTGTGAGAAGCTGTTCTTCCTAAATGATTTATTCTTTTCGCGTGTCTCATTGTTCTTAATCCTTATCTAATTTAAATTTTGAAATATTCATTCCGAATTCAAGACCTTTGCTCTTAACGAGGTCTTCGAGTTC
>CACYHL010000172.1 GCA_902774205.1 uncultured Bacteroidota bacterium
TCCAGAAGAATATCCTGAACCGTCTTTCAAAAATGATTCTGGCGGACGAGGTCACGCCCGACGTAACCATCACGGTGGATTACATCGACGACGATTTTGTCTTCTACCAGAAAAAAACGCAATAATCCGGATGTAGAGACGCACGGCCGTGCGTCTCTACAGGACGGAAAAAACAATCCACGGGGATTACCGTGGAGGAAAATAAAAATGTAGGGCTGTCATATATGGCAGCCCTACATTTTAACGCATTGATACGTTGTGGTATGCTGTTATCTAACCACCAGTGTTTTGCTGTCATGCACCTTGCCGTTGGATGAAACCAACCGTACGGTGTAGCTGCCTGCTGCAAGGTATGATGTGTTGACAATATCTTCGCCTGTGACCTTGCTGCCGTTGCCGCCGCTTAACGCCTGGGTGTAAACCACCTGCCCGCTGCCGTTAAGGATTTGGAGCGTGGCCGCAGAGACGTCGCGTGACAAGGCGTAGCCTATTCTGACCTGTCCTTCTGTAGGATTGGGAGAGATGGAGGAGATGCGCATCATCGCAACATTAACTGTAACCTGGTCATAGGAACGATATCCATCCGCATCGGCAGTAACCCTTAATGTATATGTTGTTGTCTGTTGCGGATTCACGTTGCAGGAGAGGCCGTTGCCAACTTCATTGCCCTGATCGTCAAACCAGCGATAGTCGGCAGATTCAAGGATGTCCTCCGCTGTGAGTTCGGCTTGTTCGCCAATTCCGGGGAAAAGGTTATCGTTGCCGTCGTTGGCCACGGCCTGAAAGTAACGTCCGGCCGTTCGGACGCACTTGTAATGTTCGCCGCCAAGGATGCTGTCCCCATTGGCACTGCGCAGCACAATGTCGAAGTCAAAAATGTTTTCATCGGGAATCTGGTCTGCAAGGAAGTGCACGGTGGTTTGCAGTGTGTAGTAGCTGTTGGCGGGCAGTGTCACCGGAATGCTTGCGTTGCCGCCGTTCCAGCGTAGTGTGTTGCTGTTCACCCATGTCAGCCCGCTGATGTTTGCACTGTTGATGGCTGCAAGCAGCCCCGCATCCAGGGTGATATAGACCTCGGCGTAGTCGGTGATGCTGATGTTTCCAATCACCTTAGGTGACAGGTTGATGATACGACTCATGTCAATAGTGTGGACATTTCCTATACCGAGTGTTTTTCTATAATTTTCAGCGGAATCAAGGTACACATTCTGTTGTGCCACGTTATTATGGTTTTTTACCAGTTGATGCACATCCGCGTCATGTTCATTTTCATGAGCGATTACATCATCGTCATGTATGCGTGCCAGCAGGCAGAAATGCCATTTGTTGTAGTTGAAATCAGTGCAGTTTGCATAGTCCACTCCCGCAGGGGTGATCCAATGGATGGTGTCGATACGGTAGCTGTTGGCCGGTATGCTCGGAATAATTCTGCCGTTGGCGCTGCCGATGACACCGCCTTTGGGGGCACCACAAGGCAGAGGGTTGTTGCCGGTCCAGTATTCGTCCCAACTGTCGTTGAAACCGGCCTTGGCCCAGTTTAGGAAGAGCCGTTCCGTGCCGGATGAGGCCACATCCCTGCGGTTGTGGATTTTTACGCAGACGGCATATTTGGTGTTGCCGTGCGGATATGCCACATAGTCTCCATCCAAGGTCTCCACCCAGATGTCAGGGCTGTCCCATGTGCTGTAGCAACTGCTTGGCATGGTGCCGTCATCGGTGACCGTATCGCGGATGTAAAGGTCAGATTTTTGTGCTTCACATACGGCAGCATAGGCATTAACCAAACCGTAACCCATTTCATCATTCCATGTGCCGTTGGGATGAGAACTGGAATTTTGATATGTCTTTGATCCAATTTTTTTTGTTGTTGATTCAATAATTTTTTTTACATCCACTGCACTAAGATTTGAATTTACGGAAAGAATCAGGGCTGCCACTCCGGCGACTTGAGGACAGGCTGCAGATGTCCCTCCAAATCTGCCAGTATAGGCCAAATAATTAGTTCCAGAATTTGGTAAAAATACACCACTGTACGGATCGGGATTATAACCGGACTGCCCTGGAATGTCAATTGACCAGACTTCAAGATCTTCCCCTTGTATTTGAGACGAATAAGCCTTGTGAGACGGGGCTACAACAGAGATTCTATTATCGCTGGGACTGTAATTGGCAACGTTATTTGTTCTTTCGGAAGCACCAACGACAATCATAGTGTCGTTTCCGCAGTTTGCCGGGAATGTAACGAATCCATTGTTTAAACTAACCCTGTTAGCAGTATTTCCTGCCGCAAAGCTCACCACACATCCCTTATTGTTTCTGCCATAAACGGTTGCATTTTTGATGGCATCAACAATTACAGGATAAAATGTATTTGAACTTACATATCCCCAACTATTGGAAATAATATCAGCTCCGTTATTGACGGCAAAATCTATGGCATCAGCATAAACAGTGGCTGGAATATATCCATATGGAATCCTTATCGGCATAATTTTACAATTAGGTGCAATTCCAGCTATTCCCTCATTATTATGTTCAGCACATATTATTCCTGAGCATGCATTGCCATGATTATCATCAGACACTGGAGATGGATCATCAGAATCTGTCCCGTCATACGGTGCTGCAAAGTTACTCCCCTGCAGTCTGATTTGTTTTACACTTGGTATATCGGGATGGTTGTTTGTAACCCCTTCATCTATAACCGCAACTTTTATTGACGAATTGCCTTTTGTAACTTCCCATGCTTCAAGAGCATTAATATCCGCGTCAGGAGTTGCATAATGACCATCATTTATAAGTTGCCCGTAACTATGCAGATAAAATTGGTAGCTGAAGTAGGGATCCCCGATTGGATCAGTTAACCTTTGGACTTTTGCAATAAAATTAGGATGAGAATAATTCACCAGTCCTGATTCCATTATCCTGTTCGCTATGGATAGCACATCATTCTGCTCGGCATTTTTTATTTTGGCCAGTACATAAAATGGCTTTTCCATAAGAACTTCAATGGGATACTGTTTCAAGATAGAAGATACGTCAACACCTTTCTTTAACGAAAAAACCAGTTCATCTGTGCATCCCAAAAGAACACCATCCTGTGTTTTGTATACTGGGAAAACACTTCCTTTCAAGGAATCTCTCTCAATGTATTCCACTATGGTATAGGCATTATTGTTTGAGACCACTTTTATGCCTGGTGATTGGGACAAAAACGAATTATTTTGTCCTTCATTCATGACAACCGCATAACTTGTTTCTTCCAAAAAAATTTTTTGGGTATAACCATAGTAAAATTTTTTTTGTGCATACAGTCCAGTGATACAGACTAACAACGTAGCAATTAAAACAACCCTTTTCATTTTCAGCAGATTTAGAATTTAACAATTATTTCCGGGACATCATAATATGGATTCATCGCTGAACATATCCTGTCGCATAACGAATCCGGTTTGTTCTGGTATGTTCCTGAAACCGTATCGCCTATATTGAATGATTGCTGTGGTACAGAATAGGTTTTCACAACATTTGAATAAAGTATCCCGGACAATCTCAGGGAATCCCCAATACCCTCAGGATAACAGACATCCATTAAGTATCCAACGATGTTTTCGGAACATTTTTCAGTTCCAATAACAACACTTTTAAAATTAACATCATTAATATTGGAAACCATTGTTTCCGACATTAACTCCGTCTTCTTCTCCTTCTCGCATCCCGCGAAGAATATCGCTCCTGCGAGGATTGCTGTTGCCATTATGGGCAGAATTGTTTTTTTTATTCCCATGATAAAAAAATTTAAAACTAGGCAATCAAATTAAAACTGATATGTTTAGCCTTTTCACACATCCGTTAGAAACACTGACTCTGCTTGAACCACCTCCAGGTTTCCACAAAGGTGGCGGGAACCATGTTTGCGCCTCTGCCCTGGTTCCGGTGTCTTGAACGGACAGAGGCGGTTCAGCCGACAGGCGG
>CACYHL010000173.1 GCA_902774205.1 uncultured Bacteroidota bacterium
AGAATATTATCTTTTTTTAATATTTTGATTTGCAACCTGATACAAGTTAACAATAGCATTATGAAAAAATATCCTGAATCTATTGATAAAATAACTAAGGCGAGACTGCGTCTTTCGGCGTTCGGCTCCGTATTGAGCATCGCCCTCACTATGTTCTTCATCGGCACTTTGGCGTTCTTCGCCTTCTTCTCAACCCAGTTGGTTCACAACCTGTCGGAGAAATTGGAGATGGAAATCCTGTTCTACGATGAGCGCAGCGGTGTGAAAGAGGTTGACATTGTGGCATACGAGCAGCAGTTGAAGTTGGAGCCGTTCGTGAAAGCCTCGCGGGTGTCATCTAAAAAGGAAAACACTGAGGAAGCGAAAAAAGCGGTCGGGAGCAACTTCCTCGAAATCATCGACAACCCGATTAACGCCTCAGTCATTATCTCGGTGAATCCAGAATACGCCAACTCCGACTCGCTCGCCGTAATCATCAAACAGATAAAACAGAACCGCATTGTGCAAGATGTGAGCTATCCCGAACCTATCGTGAAGAGCGTGCATAACAACTTCATGAAAGTCCAAATCGCAATCTTCTCAATCTGCGTGGTTTTGATACTTATCTCTATGTTATTGATAGCCAATTCAATACGACTTAATATATACGCTAAAAGATTCAATATTCGCAGTATGCTTTTGGTCGGAGCCACCCGCGGTTTCGTGCGCCGCCCGTTCATTTTCAAGGGCTTTGTGCAAGGCGTGTGGGGCGGGCTCATAGCCGTTGCGCTTTTGGCGCTCATGCTCTACGAAGGGAACATCTATCTGCCCTCTTTCGTAGATTTCAGCTGCATTCGCGAAATATCAGTCATGTTGGCGGCAATCTGGGTGTTCAGCATACTTTATACTATGCTCGTGGCTCATTTCTCTGTAAACAAGTACATTAGAATAAATCAGGATAGTTTATATTTGTAAAAATTATGGCACAAGTTATCAGTGTGGAGAAAACTCCAGCAAAACCTGTTTTGACGAAAAACCAAAAGAAGCAGACGGAAAAACGCCCGCCTCTGTTCAGAAAAATGAATTATATTTTGATGGGTGTCGGGCTTTTGACACTCGTTATCGGATACATATTATTATATGCGCCGGGCTCGCCGGATCCCGCGCAGTTTGATGAGACGATTTTCGACACGCGCCGCTTGGTTGTGGCTCCGATATTCATGACCGCAGGGCTGATAATCGAGATTTTCGCCATAATGTGGCATCCAAGACATAAAAAAGAAGATACAATTTCAGAATAACAGCCGATGGATTGGTTACAAGCCCTAATTTTGGGACTGATTCAGGGATTGACGGAGTTTCTGCCTGTCAGCAGTAGCGGACACCTGATTATCGGCAAGGAGATTCTTGGCGTGGAAGCCGCTGACAATGTGACATTTGAGGTGCTGCTTCACGCCGCAACCGTGCTGAGCACAATCACCGTTTTCCGCAATGAGATATGGCAACTTTTGACCGGATTTTTCCATTTCAAGTGGAACAATGAGACCCAGTACATAGTGAAAATTCTCATCTCTATGATTCCGATACTCATTGTCGGAGTGTTTTTCAAAGATACTGTTGAGGGATTTTTCGGTGAGGGGTTGTTGCTCGTCGGCATAATGCTGCTCGTGACGGCATTGTTGCTTTTCCTTTCGCAGCATATCCACTTCTCGGAGCGCAAGGAGGTCGGTTTCGGCACCGCTTTTGCCATTGGCTGCGCGCAGGCAGTCGCTGTGTTACCGGGATTGTCGCGCTCTGGCACCACCATCGCCTCAGGACTAATGCTCGGGGTCAAGAAAGAGTCTGTCGCGCAATTCTCGTTCCTTATGGTTCTGATACCCATTCTTGGAGAAGCGTTTCTGGAGTTAGTCGGCGGGGAATTCTCGGCGGCGGCTTCTGGCATTCCTGCCGTATCCATGATTGTCGGCTTCGTAGCTGCCTATCTGTCAGGGCTTTTCGCCTGCCGCTTCATGATTGAGATGGTGAAGCGCGCAAAACTGTCATGGTTCGCACTCTATTGTGCGGTGGCTGGTGCGGTGGCTATCGTCTATTCAATCATCTGATTGTCAAATACCACATACTACACTCCATTCAGTCGTTTGTGACAATAAGACTAAAAGGAATAATTCCATTTGAATTTGGCACGAATATTGCTTTAACAGATTTGTTATAATATTGGAATGGAACAAAATAAAGACCTTATACAGAAATCCCTGCTTTTTTATGGTGATTTGAAGAAATACGCTATTTCTCTCACTTACAATCAGGAAGATGCCAATGACCTTGTGCAGGACACATATCTTAAGATAATGCAATACGAGGATTATTTCAAAGATGGCACAAATCTTAAGGCGTGGTGCTACACAATAATGAAGAATACTTTTATAAATCAGTACCGCCGTAACCAGAAGTACAAACTCGTTTTCGACAGCACCGATGACTTGTCGTATTGGGAAAATTCGGTTTCAAGCCCGTCTGATGCCGCTGATGTGAATTATTCAGTATCAGAGATTAACAAGCAATTTCAGAAATTGCCGGAAGATAAGCGCAAGCCGTTGGAGATGTTTATTGACGGCTATAAATACAAAGAAATTGCCGATGAAATGAATCTTTCCATCGGCACTGTAAAAAGTAGGATATTCTTTTCTCGGCAGCAGTTGATGGAGCTGCTAAAAGACTATCGCAGTTAATGTTTATGCTTGTGGCTGCATTCGGCGCAATTGCCGTCGCAATCCTCCTCATCGCAATCTTCCTCGTCACAGTCACAGATTTCCTCCTCATCGAGTTGCAGATAGACACGCTCCGCAAGTTTCTCGAAAGCGGCTGTAATTATTGCGTTACCTGCCTCTATCAGGTTTGTACCCGTCTCTGAGGAGGCGCACACGTCTTTCACAAGAGGTATCTGTACGAGAAATTCCGTATTGAACTCACGAGCCAACGCATCGCCGCCGCCCTGACCGAAAATGAAATATTTCTCATCTGGATGGTTCTGTGGAGTGAACCAGCTCATGTTCTCCACTACGCCGAGAAGCGGGATATTCATCTTGCCCGGAGTGAACATGTCGGCGCCCTTACGCGCATCGCTCACAGCGATAATCTGCGGTGTGGTGACTATGATAGCAGCTGAAATCTTGTATTGCTGCAAAGTCGAAATCTGTATATCGCCAGTTCCAGGAGGGAAATCCACAATCATATAGTCGATGTCACCCCACTCGGTATTCGTGAACATCATATTTAGGGCGTTGGCAGCCAATGGGCCACGCCAAATCACGGCCTGTTTCGGGTCAGCGAGCATACCAAGCGAAATGAGTTTCACACCGTATTTCTCGACCGGCAACATAAACTCCTGCTCACCGCGCATGTAAACGCTTATCTTCGCCTCTGACAATCCGAAAATAATCGGCATTGAAGGACCGTAGATGTCAGCGTCCACCAACGCTGTCTTGTAACCTTTTTTAGCAAGCATAATGGCAAGATTGGCAGCGACCGTTGATTTGCCGACACCGCCTTTGCCCGAAGCCACAACTACAATGTGTTTTACTCCTTTGATTCTCTTTCTGTGCATAATCTGAGTTTTGAAATTTTCTGCAAAAATAACATCTTTATTTGTATTTTCAGCATTTGAACTTACAGTATTTTACACATTCCGTCTGACATAGACCTCCATTGTCACACTAAAAAAACAATTCTCACGGATGTGGTTTTCGAGGAGGGATATGAAATTTTTTAAAATTATTTTTTATTTTTAAATTTTATATTAAAATTTATATTATCTTTGCGGTGTTAAATATTCTCATTACAAACTAAAAAATAACTATCATGCAAGAGAACAAACACATTTTCCAAATCCCAACAACGGATTTCTCTTTCAAGAAGATTTTCGGGAAAAAGAAAAATAAACGGTTTCTTATCCATTTTCTCAACTGCTTTGTGGCAAAATATACAGGCAAAATC
>CACYHL010000174.1 GCA_902774205.1 uncultured Bacteroidota bacterium
TCGTTAATCAGTTTTATCAACTCCTCTTCTTTGCCGTTGCTAAGCAAATCGTTCACTTTCAAGTTCGGAGCAATATAAATTGTTCCTTTATCAAACATGTCCAACATCACTTTGTTGGCTTGATAATACCTGTTAAGCGACTGCTTAAAAGCGAAAAAACTGCTGTCAATGCGCTTGACCAGCAAGGTTTTCATAATTCCGGCCAATTCATCCGAAATCCTGTCCGCATTTTTGTATTTTTTCTTTTTGTCGGAATTTAAATATTTGATGGCTTGGTACCGGAAATAGTTCAATCCTGTTTCTTTTCCTTTCAGATAAACAAGCGTTTTGTCGTAGAGTTTCTCTAACGTTGCATCAAGTTGATAATAAATCTTCTCAGGCGACTGAACATCTGGGAAAACGACACCTTGTTCAAGCAGATCCTTCCTGTACGCTTCGTTTTCCATCAAGTCGGTACGTGTACGGCGCACGATCAACGGCTCGACTACTTTCACTCGGATTTTTTCATATATGGACTTGATTTCATTTGAAATAGACTCCATATCTTTTCCCTGTTTCAGTTTACTGTATTTCTCAATTTGTTCCCGGAAGAAACGTTGCAAGTTGTTCTCTTCCAAGGTGCTGTCCTTTGAATCCTGAAACAGGTAGACCAAATTGGCTATGTCTTCTGGACGGTTGTTCAGCGGAGTTGCCGATACGAGCATCACTTTCTTGTCGTAATATCTCCCATCGGGATACTGCCGCCGAGTCTTGGTCTTACAAATTTTCTGAAGTTCATTGTACATGTTTGCCGTATCCGATCTGAACTTATGGGCTTCATCCACAATAACCAGATCATAAAGGCTTGCATCCTTGATTTTGTGCAGGCTGCCGTTGGTTACAATTCTAAAATTGTCGATTTTGAAAGTGGACAAAGTCTCCTCCCAGTTCTCTTTCAAAGCAGGCGGGACAATTGCCAAAGTATGTGAACGATACGTTGGGAAACCGTTGGAAAAGAAAAACTTTTTTGCAATCAATGCCGCGACTACTGTTTTTCCCAAACCAACTACATCTGATAAGAAAAAACCGTTGTGTTTCATCATTTTGGCATAGCCATCATTGACAGCATCCACCTGATAGGACAACTTTTTGTAGCCTTTGGGCAAATCTGAAACCGAATTGGGGTCAAAATCGATGCTCTTGCCGAAGTATTCCAGTAAAAACTTTAAATAAATCTGGTAAGGCGTAAAATCGGTATTCAGATAAGATTCCTGCTTTATTTTCTCGACATGGGTTAAATCTATCTCCACTGATTCCTCCCAAAGCCTTTCAAAGGTTTCCGTAGCATATTGGATATCGTCATCATAACGTAACTCAACATTGAACTCGAAATTCTTTTCCAATCCGGCTTCAGTAAGATTGCTTGAGCCTGTGATGACAGAACCATATCCATGTGGGTGATAAACTTCTTCCCTAAAAATGTAAATCTTGGCATGAATATTCTGCTTGGGATGGATGCGCATCTCTATTCGATGTGTCATGATATCCTCAATGAATTGATACATACCATCTTCCACTTCTTTGTCGTACCTTGCTTCTTGGATGTTTTTCTTGATTTCCTTGAAAAACTCCTCCCGCGATTGCTCTGCGTTCGGATTGAACAAAAGACCTTGCTTATTCGCTTTGTAGGTTAGTTTATCCACGTTGATGCCAACTAAAAAACGGATTTTCGGTGTCTGCTGGATGAATTTTCTGATTCGAAAATATCCGGAAGCGCGAAAATAACCAACAAGAGCATCGAAAAAATGTACTTTCTTGTATTTGAAAACACCCTCTATTTTCTCAAGAAGTGTATTATTATTTTCGTTTGTAAAGAAATTTGTTCCCATGTAGATGATTATTGAAAAATCTCAATTTTTTTCGAAACTATATTGGCATCGCACTACTTGTATCAAAGCAAGAAGAAAACGTCGTTTTTGTATAAAATATTGTTTGCTCAATAATTCTGCAAATATACTATTTTTTTCTGAAATTTCGGCCAAAGTTTGAAAAAGCACTCTATTTCAATACGATATAAAAAGTGTCACTTTCCATCCCAACCTTCAGCAGCGGCGAGTATTCCAATGCCCCACCATTTCAATCTCCGTCTTTTGTCCTTAGACTTTTTTCCTATTCCAAACACAGGTATGGCAAAACTTACCACCTCACAATTCCTAATTCCGAATTTCAACTTTCACATTCGGACAATAATATAAAATGTTTGTCGTTATTAAGCGCGGAAACCATTTTTTCTCACGTCAAACACCTGCAAATTATGCAAGACCGCACCATAGAGATAAAATACAAGGAGTACCCTTCGGTTGAAGCTCTGCTCCCCGCCGAGCGCGAGGTGTTGGAAAAGGCTATTGAAGCCACAGCCACCGCTTATTCGCCATATTCCCATTTCTGCGTCGGTGCCGCTGTGCTGCTCGACAACGGCGAAATCGTTACCGGCAGCAATCAGGAAAATGTGGCATACCCGTCGGGACTCTGCGCTGAACGCACCGCCATGTTTGCAGCCTCGGCCCGCTATCCCAAGGTGCCCATGCGCAAAATCGCCATTGTGGGCAAAAACCAGCAGGGAGAACTCTGCGCCGCCACCCCTTGCGGAGCCTGCCGTCAGGTGATGTCCGAATATCAAGACGTGGCCGGACAGAATCTTCAGATAATACTCTACAGCGAAGGCGGCACCGTCCTCGTGTTCGACGGCATCGACACCCTGCTGCCCCTGCGCTTCTCGTTTTAAAATCAAATCACTAATCACTGATTACAAATTAACTAATCACTAATCACCATTCACTGATCACCAAATAATACGCCCCTAAAAATAACTAATCACTAATCACCAATCACTAATCACCAAAAACCATGTTATTCGAAACCATTGTAGGACCCATACACAGCCGTCGGCTCGGCTCGTCGCTCGGCATAAATCTGCTCCCGCAGGAGCGCAAACTCTGCACCTACGACTGCATCTATTGCGAGTGCGGATGGAACAGCGAAACGGAGAAGAGAGCCATAAAACTCCCCACCTTCGAAGAGGTATCCGAGCTGCTCGAAAAACGCTTGCAGGAGCTTGTGGCACAGGGCGTTCCGGTCGATTCCTTCACCTTTGCCGGAAACGGCGAACCCACTTTGCACCCGCAGTTCCCGCAGGTGGCCGATTTTGTTATGAAAATGCGCGACAAGTACTACCCCAAAGCTGTGGTTACGCTCCTTACCAATGCCACACAGCTGTCTCGCCCCGAAGTCTTCGACGCCGTGCTGAAACTCGACAACCCCGTGCTGAAACTCGACGCCGGCACAGCAGCCATGCGCACCGCCATCAACAAACCCAACAAGCCGGAGCACACTTTCGAGCAACTTGTCGACAACCTCGTGCGTTTCGGCAACAGGTGCATAGTGCAGACACTCTTGCTGCGCGGTGAAAACGACGGCCACGCCATCTCCAACGTCTCCGACGAGGAGTTTGCCAAATATGTGGAAATAGTGAAAAAAATTGGTCCAAAATACGTAATGTTGTACGCCATCGACCGCGCCACACCCGAAAAAAAGCTCGAGAAACTCTCCGTCGAGGAGTTGGAAAAATATGCGCAAATTATTCGTAATGAGGGAATTGAGGTGAAAGTATACGGCTGAGCAGAAAAAAAATTTGCTGGTTTGGAAAAAAAGTTGTAATTTTGCAAATCCAAACTAAAGGTCTCTTGACCGAGTGGCTAGGTACCGGTCTGCAAAACCGTTTACTCCAGTTCGAATCTGGAAGAGACCTCAAAATCGCCCCTGCAAAGGGGCTTTTTTATTGCCTAAATGATTGGAAATTAAAGAGGTGCTGGATGTGTTTAAAATCGCTGAACTTTTTCGTTTTTTTTCTCTTTTTTGCCTTTTTGGGGTACATTTTGTTGCCAGTTTGTTTTTCGTATTGTTTTTTT
>CACYHL010000175.1 GCA_902774205.1 uncultured Bacteroidota bacterium
TCTTTCTTCATGGACGGGTTCGCTTTCGCCGCCGAAGCCATGGTCGGACGTTTTATCGGCGAGCGCGACAGGATTTCGCTGAGCACCTCCGTGAAATATCTCATGCGCTGGGGCTGGGCTCTGACCGCACTTTTCACTGTGGCTTATATTTTTGCGGGACAAGGCATTTTGTCGTTGCTTATAGATGATAATCCTATAGTTATGAAAACAGCAATGCACTACTTGAAATGGATGCTGATAGTGCCTGTCGCTGGCTTTGGTGCGTTCCTGTACGATGGCATTTATGTCGGCGCAACAGCTTCACGTCCAATGCTTTACATTATGTTTGCCGCTACTGTGGTTTTCTTTTCCGCCTATTTCATTTTGAATGGTTTTGCGGGCAACGATGGTCTCTGGATAGCTTTTCTGCTCTTCCTTTTCTGCCGTAGCATTCTGATGTGGTGGCGTTGTGACAATATTTTATACGAAAGTTTTAAAAATCAGTAAGTTATATTTTGTAAAAATAATATTGGAGATAATTTATGGAAGAAAATAAGAATGACAATACACAGCCGGTAGATGAGACAGTAAATGGCTCAGCTAAAGGCAATTCGGAAGAAAAGAGCTCAACAGATGGTGGCTTTAACTTTCGTGCCACCATGAAAAACTGGTGGAAGGCTATAAAACTGTTGGCTCGGCTGACAGAAGACACCGATGTTGAGGCAACGATTTCGTCAATTCAGAAGGCGGTGGAGTTTCGTGGTGTGAACATCTGGATTTTGGCTTTTGCGATTATTGTGGCTTCGGTCGGGTTGAATGTCAACTCCACAGCTGTAATTATCGGTGCGATGCTTATCTCTCCGCTGATGGGGCCGATCAACGGAATTGGGCTTTCTCTTGGCATAAGCGACAGCGAGCTTTTGAGGAAATCGCTTAAGAATCTGCTTGTTATGGTGGGGATAAGTCTGATTGTGTCAACCACATATTTCTTTCTCACGCCGCTCAGCGATGCACAGTCGGAACTGCTGGCGCGCACCAATCCGACAATTTTCGATGTGCTGATTGCCTTGTTTGGCGGTTTGGCTGGCATAGTCGCTCTTTCGCGCAAGGACCAGCCATTCACGGTGATTTCTGGTGTCGCCATTGCCACAGCGTTGATGCCGCCGCTCTGCACCGCCGGTTTCGGTCTCGCAACAGCTCAATGGAACTACTTCTTCGGAGCGTTTTACCTCTTTTTCATCAACTCATCTTTTATTGCCATCGCCACGTTCATAATGGTGCGCTACCTTCATTTTCCGCAAAAGGAGTATGTTGACCCGCGCCGCCGCAAGTTCGTGAAACGCATTATTTTCATTGTCGCGCTTATCGTCATCGTGCCAAGTGTCATCACCGCTTTTGCTGTCGTGCGCGAGGCATCTTTCAACACTCAGGCAATAAAATTCATTAACGATGTTCAGGAATCTGAGAGTTTTAAAGATGTTCAAATTGTGAAATATGACAAGGAGTATGACAGAAAAAATCCTTCAATACAAATATTTGTAATTGGTAAAACTCTGACTGAAAATGAGATAGAAACAATACAATCATTGTTGCCAGCTTATGGCCTCGAAAAAGTCAAGCTAATAGTCAAGCAGACAGGCGTTGAGTATGAGGTCAATGCACCGGAAGTCATCAGGAATATGTTGGACAAGCAGACGGAACAGATTGCCGAGAAAGATTCAATGATTACGCTTTTGAAGGTACAGTTGGATTCTCTTGAGGCGAACGATGCCGTGGCTGAACAGTTATGCCGTGAGTTGTCGGTGCAATATCCGGCTTTGAAATCATTTGCTGTCGCTAAAACCATTTACTATGACACCAAGAGTTCTGAGAAGCGTTTTGTCCCGACATTATACGCCACTTGGAGCACGAAACCGTCTAATACAGAGCGGGAAAAGCTTATTGAATGGCTTAAGGTCCGTCTTTCTATTGAGGAAATAAATTATATTGAAAACTGATATTAACGATAACATAAACAAAATTGTGCGGAAATTGTTATACCATAATAATTGAAAAATAATTAAACAATATATGCCGATACTTATAAAATATTCAGAAGAGATGAATTACGCCTTGAATGAGGCGAAAAGCATAGCCGTTTTCCACCAGTCGCCGACAGTGGGGGTGGAACATATCCTCGCAGCTGTCCTCAAATATCCCAATGATTCGGAGTGCAAGCGGCTGTTTGATGTTTATAGAATTGATGTGAATAATCTTCGCACCCAGATAGAGTCGATAATCGACGAGAATGAGGAGAAGGAGAACCGTACTGTTGAGAATATAAAAATGACTCCTCAGGCGGAAAACACTCTGAGACTTTCGTTTTTGATTTCAAAGGAGTTTAGGTCAGAAAATGTTGAGGCACAGCACTTTCTGCTTGCTATACTTAAAGATGGCAGGGCAGATGGGACAAGCGTGTCAAAAACGCTGCTCAAACGAGCCGGCATGACATACGAGTCGTTGAGTGATGAGATCAGGAGCAGTGATGTCATGGCTGCGCGCGGCGGCATGGCAACCGCTTCTGATGACGACGATGACGAAGGTTCGCGCCCCGTTGTGCAGAAACGCCCCAGAGGGCGTGGCTCCGAAACTCCCATGCTGGACAATTTCGGCAAAGACCTCACCCGCCTCGCCGAAGAGGGCAAACTCGACAATATTGTCGGTCGCGAAAAGGAGCTGGAACGCATCGCGCAGATTTTGAGCCGCAGGAAGAAGAACAATCCTGTGCTGATTGGTGAGCCGGGCGTCGGCAAATCGGCGATTGCTGAAGGGCTTGCACTGCGCATTGTCCAACGGCGAGTGTCGAGAACGCTGCTCAACAAGCGTGTCATCGCTCTCGACATGGCTTCGATGGTGGCTGGCACAAAATACCGCGGTCAGTTCGAAGAACGGATGAAGACGATTCTTATGGAGTTGGAGAAAAATCCAGATGTCATTCTTTTTATTGACGAGTTGCATACAATGGTCGGCGCGGGCGGCTCTCCGGGGGGACTTGACGCCTCAAATATGTTCAAGCCGGCTTTGGCGCGTGGCGAAATACAGTGCATCGGAGCCACAACTTTGGACGAGTATCGCCAATATATCGAAAAAGATGGCGCATTGGAACGCCGCTTCCAGAAGATTATGATGGAGCCGACAACCGTTGAGGAAACCATCGAGATTCTGAACAATATCAAAGACAAATATGAAGACCATCATTTGGTGAAATTTTCAGACGAAGCAATACAGGCATGTGTCTCACTATCAAACCGTTACATCACAGACCGCTGCCTGCCCGACAAGGCCATCGACGCACTTGATGAGGCAGGCTCGCGGGTGCATATCCTCAACATTCATGTTCCGGATGAGATCGTGGAGATGGAACAGCAGATTGAGAATTTCCAGAAACTGAAAAATGATGCGATAAAGGAACAGAAATTCAACCTTGCAGCCGAGTATCGTGACCAAATCAAGATGACAGAAGGCGAACTTGAGAAGATGAAAAATGAGTGGGAGAACAAGATCGATTTGGAAAGGCCTGTCGTGACGGAAGATAATGTTGCTGAGGTTATTGCCATGATGACCGGTGTGCCGGTGCAGCGAATTGCCAAGAACGAAGGCGAGAAACTGCTGAAAATGGCAGACGAGCTTGCCGGCAAGGTAATTGGGCAGGACGATGCGATTGCAAAAATTGCAAAGGCGATACGTCGCAACCGTGCGGGGTTGAAAGACCCGAACAAGCCGATAGGCACGTTTATCTTCATGGGACCGACCGGCGTGGGAAAGACATATTTGGCGAAAATACTTGCCGAATATCTCTTTGATTCTCAGGACGCTATGATTCGCATTGACATGAGCGAGTACATGGAGAAGCACAC
>CACYHL010000176.1 GCA_902774205.1 uncultured Bacteroidota bacterium
ATCAATGCACAGCAAGGCACCAGCATCCCATAGAGCACAAGCTGCCTCACCCATTTCAAGCAGCGCCTTTCAGGAAACATTTCCCTCATTATGCCAATCACGGCAAACAGCAGCCAGAACAAAGCCACGAAAATCAACGTCCTCGCAGGCGTGCTTGCCCGCGAAGCGAAGAAATACGGCTACAAACCAACCGAGAACTTCTTCGACACAGTCTGCCTCGGCACCCCTGACGGCACATCAGCCGCAGACGTACGCAAAATTGCCATCGAACACAAACTCAACTTCCAATATTGGAACGACTGCCCCAACTGTGTTACAATATCATTTGACGAGACAGTCGTTCTGCAAGATGTGAACAACATTCTCGAAGTATTGGCAAAAGCGGCAGGAAAGCAATTCACGCCATACGTTTGCACAGGCAACTGCGTTCCCGCTCTCAATATTCCTGAAAAATTGCAGCGCAAATCAGAATTTCTCACACAAGACATCTTCAAAAAATACCATTCAGAAACAGAGATGATGAGATACATGAAGATGTTGGAAGTGAAAGATCTCTCCCTCAACCGCGCGATGATTCCGCTTGGCAGCTGCACAATGAAGCTTAACGCTGCCGCGGAAATGCTTCCGTTGAGTTGGGCCGAGACATGCAATATTCACCCGTTGGCACCAGCAGACCAAGCTCAAGGCTTTATTGAAATGATAGAAGAGATGGGACAATGGCTCTGCAAGATAACAGGCTTCAAGGCCATCTCGTTCCAGCCAAACTCAGGTGCTGCGGGCGAGTACGCCGGCATGACGGTCATCAGAAACTACCACATCGCCCGCGGCGAAGGCCACCGCAACATCTGCCTCATTCCCGCCTCAGCACACGGCACAAACCCCGCTTCATCTGCGAAAGCCGGCAATAAGATTGTCGTTGTGAAATCCACGGAGCACGGAGAAATTGATGTGAACGACCTCCGCGAGAAAGCTGAAGCCAACCGCGACAACCTCTCCTGCCTGATGGTGACCTACCCGTCAACACACGGCGTGTTTGAGGAGGCGATTCTCGAAATCATAAAGATTGTCCACGAAAACGGCGGTCTTGTCTATATGGACGGCGCGAACATGAACGCACAGGTTGGGCTCACATCACCCGGCTTCATGGGTGCTGACGTCTGCCACCTCAACCTGCACAAGACATTCGCTATGCCTCACGGCGGCGGCGGCCCTGGCGTAGGACCAATCGCCGTTGCTGAACACCTCATCGATTTTCTGCCTAAGCATGCAATTGTCACTGTCGGCGGAAGCAAGGGAAGCCAAGTCGCGGCATCACCTTACGGAAGCGCATATCTGCTGCCAATCACCTACGGCTACATGAAGATGCTCGGCGGAAAAGGTCTTACTGAGGTTACAAAATATGCAATTTTGAACGCCAACTATATCAAAGCACGTTTGCAGGGACATTATAAGATATTGTACACCGGAACAAACGGAATGTGCGCCCACGAGATGATTTTGGACTGCAACGAGTTCGAAAGAAGTGCTGGAGTTCAAGTTGGCGACATTGCAAAGAGACTTATGGACTACGGTTTCCATGCCCCGACCGTTGCGTTTCCGGTACACGGCACCTTGATGGTAGAGCCGACAGAAAGCGAACCGCTCAGCGAACTTGACCGTTTGTGCGATGCGCTCATCGGCATACGTCAGGAAATACGCGAAATTGAGGAAGGCAAAGCCGACAGGGTGAACAACGTCATCAAGCGCGCGCCGCACACTATGGGTGTTGTCTGCGCCGACACTTGGGACAGACCGTACTCACGCCAGCAGGCCGCATTCCCGCTGCCGCACGAAGACAAATACTGGCCAACCGTAAGCAAAATCGATGACGCTTTCGGCGACAGAAATCTTGTGTGTGTGATTGATAAATAGGTCATTCAACTCTAATTTCCGCATATTGCGCGGATTTGCACAGATAAAACTCTACGCAAATCCGCGCTTTTTAATATATTTTTTTCACAACAAAACCACCCTGCTTTTTTATTATCTTTGCAAAACTTGAATATTAAAATGGTAAAAAGACTATTGGTATTTCTTTTTCTGCTCGCCACCATGTCGGCTTTTCCTCAAGAACTGCCGATAAGGATTGACACTGCCAAACAGATAGAATACATAAAAAAAGACACATTACCTATTGATATTGAAAGAGTTACAAATGAAATAAACACAAAATACTCGGAATACAACGCACAACTTTTTGCGGATTCCACATTCTTTTTCACATCACTGCGACCAGAAACTTACAGCGACTATGAGAACCTTTTTGACGAATTCTGGTCAACGCAGATATTCTCATCCCAACTTACCATTGGAGGTTTTTCCAACCCCAAAGCTCTTCCGAAAATCATAAACAGCCAGAAATATTACAACTGCAACTATACTTTCAACGAGGAACGTACGCGACTGTACTATTCGCGCTGTGTGCGAGACGCAAACCGCCTTGACCTGCAATGCGAGCTTTGGGGAAGTGAGCTGTCGCACGGAAAATGGAACAAGCCGAAACGGCTTACACGCAAAATAAACCTGCCCGGAACCACTGCCACACAACCTTTCCTCGTGGAATATGACGATTGCGACCTGTTATTTTTTGTCTCGAACCGTCCGGGAGGCTTTGGCGGCTTGGACATCTGGTACTCAATCTACAAAAACAGCCGCTTCGGGGACCCAATCAATGTCGGCAGTATCATCAACACAGATGGCGACGAAGTGACACCATTTTACGACCTCAACAAAGGGACACTATATTTCAGTTCAGACCGACATCTGACAATCGGCGGTTTTGACATTTTCTCATCAAAAGGCGCATTCAGCGACTGGCAAAAGCCTGAAAATCTTGGAGTTCCGATAAATTCCTCTGACAACGACATCTACTTTTCGCTAAACCGTTTCGAAGATGGGCACGGCTATTTCTCGTCAAACCGCCCACAAGAGAGCGGCGGCAACGACACCTGCTGCTACGACATTTACAAGTTCACAATGCCAGTCAGGGAAGAACAGAAAGCTGATACGACAGCACAACCGCAACAAACCAGGGACACCGTATCCACGGAGAAAAAAATACAAGACATTCTTCCTCTGACACTCTATTTTCATAATGACGAGCCCAATCCCAAATCGTGGGGCGACACCACTAACATCAACTATAATAGCACTTTAGCGAATTATATCGTATTGAAAGAGACATACAAAACCGAATACTCAAAAGGTTTGAACGGAGCCGCTAAAGAGAAAGCCGAAGCCGACATCGTAAACTTTTTCAAAGACTCGGTGGAATACGGCTTCCGAAAACTGGAACTCTTCACAAACTATCTCACAGACGAACTTTCACAAGACAAAACCGTGGAAATCACAATAAGCGGATTCGCAAGTCCCTTACACAAAGCCGATTACAACATGCATCTCTCATCGCGAAGAATTGCGAGTTTCAAAAACTACATCATGGAATACCAAAACGGATTTTTCCGAAAATATATTAGTGAAGGTCGTCTTATTATTCACGAAAAGCCTCAGGGGCAGCAACTTGCAAAAAAATATGTGAGCGACAACCCAAACGACAGGAGAAATTCTGTTTACAGTATTGCAGCGTCTATAGAGCGTAAAATTCAAATTACAGAATACAAGTCCTCAAAATAACGAAATGGAAAAGTCATGCCCGCCCTACCCTGCCGACACGCTCTTGGTCTTCAATCCGGAGCATGATTTGGCATTAGCCAACGGGCAGCCGCATTTCGTACCGCCGTCAAATGCTGTGGTGTTTGCACGGGAAGCAGCCATAATCCCGATATGGATTTA
>CACYHL010000177.1 GCA_902774205.1 uncultured Bacteroidota bacterium
GTTCATTGCGGTTATTGTTGGCTTCACGGTTGAATATCGCCGAAAATGCGCAGAACGATGCTTGAGTTTGCCGGGTCGTTGGTTGTGAGGGTCAGCATTCCGTTCTGTTTCCCGCGCCGTTTTGCGGTGTTGAATGTTACGCTCAGTTTGACGGTATGTTTCGGCTTGATTGTAGTATTCTCAATATTCCAAGTTATTACATAGTCGTAATTGGTGGTTATTTTTCTGATGATGAGGTCCGCTTCACCGTTGTTTGTGATTTCGTATGTGTATTCGACTTTATCTCCTGATTTGATGCGCCCGAAATTGTATTCGTTGTGGTTTACAAAAAACGATGGCAGCTTGCTGTTTGGCTTCAGATATGAGAAATCCTCAATAATCTCGACCTCATAGTTGAAAATTTTCTTTTCTTCGATGGTATCGTCAGTGTTGATAATAATGTGGTCTTTGAGTTTGCCCCAGTCGTTGCGTTGTGTGGCATCGTATTTCAGAACGATGTGGGCTATCTCATCGGGGGCGATTGTGTTTGTGAAACTGCGGCTCATTTCCGTGATGTAAGGCGGGAGTTCGAGCCGTCCGATTTTCACGGGACGCGTGTTGAAGTTTTTGAATTTCACTGTGTCGGTGTGGCTTTCAGTGTTGCGCAGGCGAAGGCTAATGCCAGGCTTTTGGAGGCGCATCATGCCGTGCCCTGCAGCGAACCCGCTCAATTCGAAAATTGTGGGCGGGCGTTTCTCAACAAATCCTTTGATATAAATTACTGTAGGCGGAACTTTGTCGTCGTTGAATTTCGGTTCGTTTGTGGTGACACGGATGTTTTTGGTGAAGCCTCCGGCTCTGTTGTAAGGGTCAAAAGTGGCGTCAATAAAGCCTTTCTCTCCCGGCGCTACGGGCGTTTTCGTGTAGTCGGCGGCGGTGCAGCCGCAACTTGGACGCACGCTTTTCAGAATTAGGTCGCTGTTGCCTGTGTTTGTGAAAATGAAGCGTCCTGTGACTTTGCCGCCCTCTTCCTTGATTGTGCCAAAGTCGTAGGAGTTGTTTTCAAACAGCAACTGTGGCTGTGCCGTGGCGAAAAACACGGTGAGCATGAGAGTTAAGGTCAGTGTTATCTTTTTCATAAGGGTTGTTTTTTATTTGCAAAAGAACGAGCCCGCTTCAAAGCAGGCTCGTTCTTTCAGAAAATGATTTGATAATCTTATTTGACTATTTTCTTGACAGCACTGCCATCGTTGGTGATGAATCTTACAAAATATGTGCCTGCAGCAAGATTGCCCATAGGTACGGTGTTCTTGAGATTGTTGTAAGAAGCGATTTTGTTGCCAAGTGCGTTGTATATTTCCACTGTTGTTGCGTCAATGCCGTTGAAATGGAGTTCGTTTGCAACAGGATTCGGATAAACTTCAATGTTAAGACCTGCGTTGATTTCGTCAATGCCGACGATGTCGTTCATGTTGCGCGGGATAATGACGTATTTTCCGAAGGTGAAGTAAACAATTCCGTTCAGTGATGAAATCCAGTTAGGAATAACTTTTCCGATATAGTCAGCATCCTGATACATTGTGTACAAGACTGAATCGGTTGTGCCACCTGCATTTACAACATATTTCTTGTTGACTTCAAATGTTCCGTTGCTTACGATTGTAGTGCCTTTGACAAATACAAGCTGTGATTGTAACGGTTCCATGTAGTCGTTGTCTGCAAGTTGAGCGAAGGTGACCTCTTTCGCTACTATTTGTGATTCGTCAGCGAACGGGTCGTCAACGGTAATGTCTTTTGTCGGTATGAGTTCCACGCAGCCGTAATAATTTGTCAGTGTGCCGATGAGGTCGGTTATGAGTTGTCCTTTTGCAAGGTTGCTAATGAAGTCACCCTTCTGGTCATAAACCATGATTGCAGCGGTTTCGTCTTGTATCATCATTGACATATAGCCGTATTTGTTGCTGCCGTAAGCGGTTATTAACGCTTTTCCTGTGTATTTGTAATAGAGGTTGTCAGTGATGACACTGTCTAAATTTGCTGCGGGAGCTTTAGCTCTCAAATCAGCGAGATTGTCGATTTCAATGACGTCAATGCACTGTCCTGTGATGAGGGTGTTGATGTTTCCTACACCAATGGTTGCAGTGTAGTCGCCAGGGGTTGTGGGAGCGAATGTTACTGGAATGTCATAGCCGTTTTCAAGATCTGATTTTGAAATAGATGTGACAGTTGTGGAGAATCCGGTCCCTGAGAGGCTTACTTGGTATGTTGTCGCTTCGAGGTTGAAGCCTGTGGCTGTAATGTTTTTTGTGACAGTTTCGTTAGGAAGAACATTCTCAAAATTGATGGTGGATGGTGTGTAGGTGATGACAGTGCCTGCAACTGTGCTGATTTCAAGATCGTCGATGAAAAAACGGCCTTTGTTGTCTGTGTAACTCATCAGCTTAACCTTTGTTGAGGCTTCACCTTTGTTGCAATAAACCTCGAAAGGAATGAAGTTGGAGGTTGTTCCCTGTGCTGAGACGTTATCCAAACCGTGTACTTCGATTGTGTCTTTTTTGTTTTCATTGATAATGACGATTTTCATAGATGTGTTATCGCCTTTCCATGCCATTGCCTTGAAACGGATTACGAATGCGCCGCCGTCCAAGCCGAGGTTGAGGGCAGGGGTGCAGATAAAGCCACCCACATCGGATTTCCCTAATTTGATGCTGCCCATACATGGGTAAAGATAGTAACTTGTCCAGCCTGTATAAGGATTCTGCATCAGCGAGTCAGCGTTGGTGATGAGCGCCCCTGGACCTGAACCGCTGTAACCTGTACCGGCAGAGAAGTTGTCGAAATTTTCGCTCAAGATGAGTGTCTCTTGCGCGTTAACGCTGAAAGCCATGAATAAAAGCCCGCAGCAGATAAGTGATAAGATTTTTTTCATTTTGTTTGTTTTTATGGATTATTTTGTTTTCTGTTTTTAATCGTGCAAAGATACAAAATTATTGTGTGTGTGCTATCCTTTTTGCTTTCATTTTCTTAAAAGGTGTTAATTGACAGTAATTGTCAGAAAACCTGATTCGTTTGTGTCATAATACGGTTTGTCGTTTTCACTGCACCATAGCTTCCACTTTTTTTTGCAGAAAGCAGTATTGCTTCCGTCCGCAATTACCATGCCGAAATCTATGGCTCTCGCTACTGTCTCAGGGGCGTCAGACGGATTGCCTGATAACAGAAGGTAGTCAGTTGCCAAGTGCGTATTGCCGCAATATATTCTTTTGTCTCCGGTTAGTATGTATATCTTTTTTCCTCTGAAACATAGACACTCCCCGCGTTTTATGTGGTCAGAGCCGCTGCTTTCTTGGTCTATTCTGACAACCTCGCTTTTAATTCCGCATCTTAATTCGTGGTTCTTTACAGAATAGTCGTATTCTTTCCCGTCTTTTGTGAAAAGCGAGTCGGCAACAAGAATACCATTTCCATTGTGATTCAATCCTATGCAGCTTCGTTTCTGAATGGCATAGAACGTGATTTCGCAGGAGTGAGTGTTTCTTATTTTGTTTAAATTGTTGATAATAAGAAAAATAGATAATGAGACTAATGAAATTGTCAGAAATTTTGGTCTCTTTTTTACGATGAATATGTAAAAGAAGATGATGAAGAGGTACAATGCGAAAATTTGTGTGGGAGTCCATGATATGTTATCTGTAAGCGAGAAAGGTAACCCTTCAACAAATCCGATGATTCTGTTCATGATTTTTATTTCATGGAATAAGATTGTTCCAGCGATGACCGATATTTTGGGAATTGCTGATACACAGAGAGTTATGATTCCGCTTATCACTAT
>CACYHL010000178.1 GCA_902774205.1 uncultured Bacteroidota bacterium
TTTGAAAGAGAAATCCGTTGTTGGGATTTGAAAAATGTGTTTGTTCTCTATCATGGTAGTCGTTTTTAGTTGTTAGAGATTTATTTAATGTGGCAAAGATAATATAAATTTTAACATAAAATTTAAAAATAAAAATATTTTTAAAAATAATTTTAGAAAGAGCGGAATGCAGAAAATAGGAAATGTAGAGACGGGGGCAAAAAATATTTTATCTTTGCAGAAATTCCACATCGTGAAAACAAAAACTGTCAATTCTTCAGATTATAGTTTAGGGGGACAAAAAATGAAAAGGTTATTGATATTATTCGTTTTTGTGTTATCCATAATGATCGGGCATTCTCAAAATGTTTACTATGGGTACCCTCGTGATAATGTCCAATTGAATAGTGGCGACCTTATTTTGCTGAATATTCCTGCCCATAGAGATTGGTATTTTCTACCAGACGGAGGGATTTCTGAATTGGCTGATTTTCTCAGTCGGGACACGACCCATTTTTTTACCATAAAACTATATTACTTTTGGGGAAGTCTCGAATTTAGGAACGACTATGTTAAATTCATCGGAAAATGCTTGAATGACTATTTGCTTATGGAAAACGTGCCTTCAAACTATGAGATAAATTGTGACAACAAAGACGTTATTCTGTCAAACCAAGACAGTGTTTATTATAGAATGGCAAACACGCGAATGGAAATATACGTCAAATGATTTTATAACATAGGAATAGCACATTTCATGAGAAAAAATAAAAAAGCCGCTGCAAACTGCAACGGCTTTTGGAAAACAGTGTGAAACTGTCGTTTATTTTTCACATTTCCCTTCGCAAGTGATGAGCTTGTAGCACAAGCCTGCCAGTGCCGCACCAACCAACGGGGCAACGATGAACAGCCACAGTTGCGGCAGAGCCAAAGCGTTTTCCGAGAAAATAGCCTGGGAAATCGAACGGGCAGGGTTAACCGATGTGTTGGTTAATGGAATGGAAATGAGGTGGATGAGAGTCAGCGTTAAACCGATAGCCAGACCGCCGAACGCGCCATTGGCGTGCTTGCTGTCAGTAACTCCCAGAATAACCATAAGGAAGACAAAAGTCAGCACAGCCTCTACAGCAAAAGCGCCGCACACGTTGGTTTGCAGGTAGCCGCCGGCAATATCTTCTGCACTGAAGAAATCTCCATAGCCGTTAGCTGCAAATGTGCCAATCTGCATTCCTGCTGATTTGGCGATTCCGAACAGAATAGCCGCAGCAGCGATCGCACCAAGGATTTGCGCGCACCAGTAAACGAGCATCTCTTTCGCTGACATGCGCCCATTCACAAAGACACCGAGACTGACAGCTGGATTGAGATGAGCTCCGCTGATATGGCCGATGCCATACGCGGCAGCAACAATTGTCAAACCGAAGGCGAGGGCTACACCCAGAAAACCCACATGACCAAACAGGGCGGTTCCGCAACCACCGAGGACGAGCACTGCGGTTCCAAAGAACTCAGCAGCAAATTTGTTACAAAGTTTCATAAGCATTAATTTTTTAGTTACGGGTGCAAACTTACATAAAATTTTCGGATTTTATGCCCTCAAGAAGAAATTTTTCTTTGGAGAAAAGTTTACAATTTTTTTTATTGGAGGGATAGGAAAAATTAAAGATTTTTTTTGTATTTTTGCACCCCAAAATCAAAAGAGGCTCTTTGGTTTTGGAATTTAATAAACCTCATTGTATAACCCTTAAAAAAAATGGTTTGCGTAAGCAAATCGAACAAAATTTATGGCAGAAGAATTAATTAACAATCAGGAAGAGCAGGCTCCGGAAATGGAAGCCGCAGTAGAGCAGCCCGTTGAAGCGGCTCCGGCAGTTGAGAATGAAGTGGCTGAGGAAGCGGCTCCGGCAGTTGAGGAACCGGCTAAGGAAGAGACAGTTGCTGAGGAACTTCCGACAGAGGCGAGCAAACCGCGTAAAATGCGCGAGTTTGAGAACGTTTACGGCTCTCTCGAAAACTTCAATTGGGATAACCTCGACAAGAAAGGCAGCGCCTATTCAGCTGAAGAGACAGCCAAGATGACTGAAGAGTACACAAAGTCTTTCAAGTCAATCGACGAGCAGGCGGTCATCATGGGTACCGTGGTCTCCTTCAACTCACGCGAGGTCGTTGTCAATATCGGCTTCAAGTCAGACGGTGTCATTCCGGCTTCGGAACTCCGTTATAAGACAGACCTTAAAATCGGTGATGAGATTGAGGTTTATGTTGAAAGTCAGGAAGATGCGAATGGACAGCTCCAGCTTTCACACAAGAAAGCCCGTATGCTCAAATCATGGCAGCGTGTCAACGAGGCCTACGAGTCACAGGAGGTTGTCACAGGTTATGTCAAATGCAGAACCAAAGGCGGCTTGATAGTTGACGTGTTTGGCATCGAGGCGTTCTTGCCGGGCTCACAGATTGACGTTAAGCCAATCCGCGACTATGACGTGTTTGTTGACAAGACAATGGAATTCAAGGTTATCAAAATCAACCACGAATACAAGAATGTCGTTGTCTCTCACAAGGCAATTATCGAGGACGAGCTCGAAGCCCAGAAGGCGGAAATCATCGCCAAACTCGAGAAGGGCCAGATTCTGGAAGGAACAGTCAAGAACATCACCGGTTACGGTGTGTTTGTTGACCTCGGCGGCGTTGACGGTCTTATCCACATCACAGACCTCTCTTGGGGCCGTATCATCCATCCTGAGGAAATCGTCCAACTCGACCAGAAAATCAATGTCGTTATCCTTGATTTCGATGAGAACAAGAAACGTATCGCTCTCGGCTTGAAACAGCTCACTCCGCACCCGTGGGATGCCCTCGACCCGAACCTCAAAGTCGGTGACAAGGTTAAAGGCAAAGTTGTTGTCATCGCTGACTACGGCGCATTCCTCGAAATCATGCCTGGCGTTGAAGGTCTTATCCATGTCTCTGAAATGTCATGGTCACAGCACCTCCGCACCGCTCAAGACTTCCTTAAAGTCGGTGACGAAGTTGAGGCGGTTCTCCTTACTCTCGACCGTGAAGAGAGAAAGATGTCGCTTGGTATCAAACAGCTTATCCCGGATCCGTGGACAAATATTGCTGAAAAATATCCTGTCGGCTCGAAACACACAGCAATCGTTAGAAACTTCACAAACTTCGGTATCTTTGTCGAACTTGAAGAGGGCGTTGACGGTCTTATCCACATTTCAGACCTCTCATGGTCAAAGAAAATCAAACATCCGGCTGAATTCACGAAGATCGGTGAGAATATTGATGTTGTCGTCCTTGACGTCAATGTTGAAGACCGCCGTTTGAGCCTTGGTCACAAGCAGCTCGAAGAGAATCCGTGGGACGTTTTCGAGACAACATTCACTGTGGGTTCTGTTCACGAAGGTACAATCGTCAGCCAGACCGACAAGGGTGTCATCGTCTCCCTGCCTTACGGCATCGAAGGTTTCGCCTTCAATAGGGCACTCCTTAAAGAAGACGGCACAACAGCTAAGATAGATGAGACCCTTCCTTTCAAGGTTGTCGAATTTTCTAAAGAGAACAGAAAAATAAACCTCTCTCACACAAAGACTTGGCAAGAAACCAAAGAAGATGAAGAGAAGAGAATAAAAGACGAGGAGAAGCAGAAAGCTAAGGAAATCGCTAAGATTAACGAAAGCTCAGAAAAAGCGACCCTCGGCGACCTCGAAGCTCTTAAGAATCTTAAAGAGGATCTTGAAAAACAAGAGGCTGGAAAATAATTCTCCAATCATTTGTTTTT